>CBFHXO010000072.1:0-15205 GCA_965659815.1 Pseudomonadales bacterium | reverse complement strand
CTAAAGACCCGTTGCGTTCACAATTACAGGTATCGCCAGAACGTTTGCTGGCCGTGCTTGTGACTGCTGTTGAGCAAAATCCCGCCGCTGAAATTCAGTCGCTATTGTATGCGCTTAAAGATCCTGATGCCTTAGCTTTAATGCTCGATGCCCGGCGCGGGATCTGGTCAGATAAACCTGCAGGTTCAATGGCTAGCGCAGCGCTTAATGCCAATGAAATTAGTTTGGTTGATGCCTCGTTATCGCTGGACAGTTGCGAGCAGTGGATGGCCCAGATTGCCAAGCTGGCGGAGCAGTGCCGCGCTAGCAACGCTGAGTATTAGCAACGCCGAGTATTATCTACTGGGTTCAGTTTACCATTTTGGTAAGCCTTCCATCTCAACCCTCACATCTTACCCCTGATATCCCTAAGGCATCTTGTAACAGCCGGTTTATCGTAGCTAATTTGTCCAGATGATGTTGCTGCAAACTGATTTGATTTGCAGTTTTCACTGATGATCTATTTTGCCAGCTGCTAAGCGCATGTCCTTGGTTTATAGGGCTTTCGCTTTTGAAACGCGGCCGTAAAAACAAAGTGCTGCACGGGCAGGGTAAAAATGCTAGACTAAACCCGTCTTTAGTGTCTTGAGGTTTACTGTGTCTTCTTTTCTTGAAATTGTTGAGTTGGTTAATGGTGATATCGTACTGCAGCGGGCAGACGGTGATGGCGAAGCCTTAATGACAATTAGCTTTTCTGATGAATCAAAAACCTATATGCCCAATGGTCGATTAGAAGTGGCGCGCGCAATGATTCACGCTGGTATAGAAACCGCTTCGCAAATGCAGTTTGTCAAATCCGACTTGGAAGAAGATGAGCTAGATGCCGACGCGACCAGAGTTTTGCACTGAGTTTAGCTGCCCCGCTTTTGCTGGCATGGGTTCAGCAATATGCAGTGCAAATCAGCTTATCCTGCTCTGCCCTAGCTAAGATAATCTGTCGATTCTCAGTTGCGATTTATCTAACGCCGGATTATCCCCACACTTAAGCCCTCTATCGCAAAAAACTGATCACGCAAATCGACCTCAATAACATCAAAAGCCGCATTTTCGGGCTCTAAAAGCATAGTATGTTTGCTGCGCGTTTTACGCAGCCGCTTAACCGTAACCTCATCGTCAACGCGGGCTACCACAATATCGCCGGTATTGGCTTGCGAGGTTTTATGCACGGCCAGTAAGTCACCGTCGAGGATGCCAATATCCTGCATACTTTCACCTACCACCTCGAGTAAAAAATCGGCGTGGGGGCGAAAAAAGCTGGGCGCGATATCGCAGTAGTCATTGATATGCTCTTCGGCGAGAATTGGGCTGCCGGCAGCGACTCGACCAATAAGCGGCAAACCTTCGGGAGCTTCACCCAGCAGGCGTATCCCGCGCGATGCACCGGGAATAATTTCAATAGCCCCTTTGCGCGCCAGCGCTTTTAAGTGCTCCTCGGCGGCATTGGCTGACTTAAAGCCAAATTCGCTGGCAATATCGGCGCGAGTAGGAGGGTAGCCGGTGTCGTTAATGTAACGGCGAATCAGTGAAAGGATTTGTTCCTGTCGATTAGTCAGCTTCATTGCAAATGTCCTCGCTCTTTTACTTTCTTACTGTATGGCTCTGTTAATTCCTTGAGTTGCCAGCCGTCTGCTGCGTCAGTCAGATTAAGCTGTCGACATAACTGGCTAAAAGCACAGGCTGTGATTATATCCAGCAAATTGTATTGTTCAAGCTTTTAGGCAAATTTGCTGGATTTTCCCGTTTCATTGGCCGAATTTGATCGAATTACCATCGGTACTGGTCAGTTAATCAAACGTTGCTGCTCACAGCGGTGCAGCTAAAGCTTGCATTAGGGCGAGGCTGGTTGTACCGACTGGCGGCAGCGGATTTTGGTCTGCGCTCGGCGCGCTTGTCGATAAACGTCGAGCCGCTTGTCGATAACAGGCAGAAAGCTTCCAAAGCATTGGCCATAACTATCAAGTTCGTGAAATTTAAGCCTTTTTTTCTTTGTAAGTCGGTTTCTGCTTGAACTTGTGCCGTGCAAAAAATAACATACTAAAGTTTACGTCAAGCACGGGGTTTGACTGCGAGAAAAAGCTTTGTTGTATTTGTTGTGAGTGGCAAGCGCGATCTAAAGTAGTGCAAAGCGCGCTCGGCAATAGGAAAGAGAGCGGATATTGAAGCGCGGCTAGCAAACACCAGGCAAATGCGTGTGGATGTTGCAAGCAAGCCGAAGCTTAACGCAGAATATACCCATAATCGAACAACTGCGCTGAATAAGCGATATAAAAATACAGGATAAGACTGTTGAAACCCACGGATACCTCAGATCCCGAATACTTCCACAAGGTGGTCGACTGCCAGTACGCATGCCCGGCCCATACACCCGTGCCGGAGTACATTCGGCTGATTGGCGCCGAGCGCTATACCGATGCTTACATGGTGAACTGGGAGTCCAACGTGTTTCCCGGCGTATTGGGCCGAACCTGTGACCGACCTTGCGAACCTGCCTGCAGGCGTGGCCGCCTCGGTGAAGAGGAGCCGGTGGCTATTTGCCGCTTAAAGCGGGTAGCGGCAGATAATAAAGGCGATATTAGCGAGCGCATGCCAGCCATTGCTGCAAATAACGGTAAAAAAGTAGCGCTCATTGGCGCAGGCCCGGCTTCGCTTACTGTTGCACGTGATTTAGCGCCGCTGGGTTATACACTGGAGCTTTATGACGACCAGATCAAAGGCGGTGGCTTTATGCGCAGCCAGATTCCTTCGTTTCGCTTGCCCGAGTCGGTACTCGATGAAGAAGTGAACCTGGTTCTGGACATGGGTGTGACTACTCATTTTAATACCTTCGTTGATAGCCTTAAGTCGCTCCTCGACAAAGATTACGATGCGATTTTTGTTGGCACGGGTGCGCCACGCGGTCGCGATTTGGATATTCCAGGCCGTCAGGATGCCAGCGCCAATATCAATATTGGTATCGACTGGCTGTCCAGCGTGGCCTTTGGTCATATCGAAAAAATTGGCCGCAAAGTGATTGTATTAGGTGGTGGTAATACCGCTATGGATTGCTGTCGTACCGCGCGTCGCCTGGGTGGCGACGACGTTAAAGTGGTAGTGCGTAGCCCCTTTGCCGATATGAAAGCCTCGCCCTGGGAAAAAGACGATGCGATTGCCGAAGATATTCCCATTTTCGATAACCATGTACCCAAAGAGTTTGTGTTAACCGATGGCAAGCTAAGCGGTATGGTGTTTGAAAAAGTTGAAGCTGTTTACGATGCCGAAGGCAAGCGCTCGCTGGTGCCTACCGGTGAAGAGCCGGTATTTATCGAAGCCGATGACGTATTGGTAGCGGTAGGGCAGGAAAATGCTTTTCCATGGATAGAACGTGACCTGGGTATTGATTTCGATCGCTGGGAGTGCCCGTCGGTCGATAAAGAAACTTTCCAGTCAACGCTGCCCAGTGTGTTCTTCGGCGGCGATGCGGCTTTTGGGCCTGAAAATATTATCACCGCCGTTGCCCACGGCCATCAGGCAGCCGTGTCTATCGATAAATACTGCCAGGGCGAAGATGTTAAACAGCGACTGGCCCCCATGAGTAATCTGGTGTCGCAAAAAATGGGTATTCACGAGTGGAGCTACGACAGCCCGGTTACCGATGATATGCGTTTTAAAGTACCGCATGCTGAAAAAGAGCAAGCTTTGAAAGACCGCAAGCTTGAAGTCGAACTCGGCTTTAATGTTGAAACCGGATATAAAGAAGCAATGCGGTGCCTGAACTGCGACGTGCAAACAGTATTTACCGAAAACCGTTGCATTGAATGTGATGCCTGCGTTGATATTTGTCCGACCGACTGTTTGACATTTACCGAAAATAATGAAGAAGAAGCGTTGCGTGCGAGTTTAAACGCGCCTGCCACCAATCTTGCTCAAGATCTTTATGTGTCCGATGTCCTGCCCACCCAGCGGGTGCTGGTAAAAGATGAAAACGTTTGTCTCCACTGTGGTTTATGCGCAGAACGTTGTCCTACTACGGCTTGGGACATGCAAAAGTATTTTTACGGGGTCAGTAAAGCGAGCAAAATCGACACGGTTTAATGCTTTACATTAGCCAGTAGTAGCGGCAGCGAGTGTCTGCGTGTCCAGGATCCAGGAAAACAGTATGTCCAATATTCAATCGATTAACGAATTCGTTATCAAGTTCGCCAACGTTAATGGCACGGGTTCGGCCAGCGCAAATAATTTATTTGCCAAGGCCGTATTTCGTATGGGTATTCCGGTAAGCCCAAAAAATATTTTCCCGTCAAATATTCAGGGCCTGCCCACCTGGTATGAAGTGCGCGTCAGTGAAAAAGGTCATTTAGGCCGTCGCGGCGGCGTCGATATTATGGTGGGCGTCAACGCCCAAAGCCTGACCCAAGATGTTCAGGAGGTTGAGCCTGGTGGTTACTTTATTTACGACAGTACCAAACGGCTCGACCCGCGCTTGCTGAGAAAAGATATTAGTTTTATTGGTTTGCCGTTAACGGAAATTTGTATTCGCGAGTATAGTGACCCCAAACAACGCCAGTTATTTAAAAACGTGTTGTATGTGGGCGCGCTGGCGGCATTGCTTAATATGGATTTTACTGTGCTTAAGGATTTGGTTGGCGACCAGTTTCGTGGCAAGGAGAAATTAATTGCCCCCAATATTCACGCGTTGGAATTGGGTTACCAGTACGCGCAGGACCACTACGCCTGTCCGCTGGGTATCCAGGTGCGCAATGCCGATAAAACTGGCGATGCCATTTTGCTCGATGGCAATGCGGCTTTGGCCTTGGGCGCAATTTATAGCGGCGCCAGCGTTGCGGCCTGGTATCCCATCACGCCATCGACCTCGGTAGTTGATGCCTTTGCCAAATATTGCAATCGGCTGCGGATTGACCCCGGCACCGGCAAAAAGAATTTTGCTATTGTGCAGGCTGAGGATGAATTGGCCGCCATTGGTATGGCGATTGGCGCAAACTGGAATGGCGCGCGTTCGTTTACTGCGACTTCTGGCCCTGGCGTATCGCTGATGAGTGAGTTTTTGGGTCTGGCCTATTTTGCGGAAGTACCTGTTGTGTTGATGAATATCCAGCGCTCGGGTCCCTCTACTGGTATGCCTACCCGCACCCAGCAATCGGATGTCATGATTTGTGCTTACGCCTCGCACGGCGATACCAAACAAGTGTGTTTGTACCCGTCAAATCCCAAAGAGTGTTTTGATTTTGGCGCCGATGCCTTTGACCTGGCCGATCGGTTGCAAACGCCGGTGATTATTTTGAGCGATCTTGACCTTGGCATGAACGACAATATGTCGGACCCACTCGAGTGGGATGAAGCACGCCAGTACGACAGGGGCAAGGTGCACACAGAAGAAGACCTCGAGGCCATGACTGAACGCTACGGCCGCTATCTCGATGTCGATGGTGATGCGATTCCGTATCGCACCTATCCCGGCACGCACCCGACCAAGGGCTCGTTCTTTACCCGCGGTACTTCGCGTGATGAATACGCGGTTTACACTGAGAGCGGCGAAAAGTACGTCGAAAATATGCAGCGGTTGGAGCGCAAATGGGAAACCGCCAAAAGCTATGTGCCACGCCCGGAAATTATTTTGGCAAAAGAGGGCGGTTGTCGCGCCGGTGTTATCTATTACGGCACCAGTGATTATGCAACCTGTGAGGCGATGGAGAGCCTGACCAAAGAAGGCCTGGCAATGGATTTAATGCGTATTCGCGCGTTTCCATTTAATCATGAGGTTGAGGAATTTATCAGCTCGCGTGATTTGATTTACGTGATTGACCAAAACCGCGATGCACAAATGCGATCGTTGTTAATTAACGAGCTGGAAATAAACCCGGCCAAGTTGGTGGCGCTAATCAATTACGATGGTATGCCAATAGTGGCGCGCTTTATTCACAACTTTATTGCCGATCACCAGGCTAGCTTGTCGGGTGAGTCTGCAAGCCAACAGGATATTGCCGGTTAGTTTGCCACTGACCTTATTTAATAAGAGAAGCTTATGTCATTTATTCAACCTTCCTTTCGCCATCCCGACCTGCCCGTTAACGATGTTGGTTTTACCAAAAAAGACTACGAGGGCTCGTTATCGACCCTGTGTGCTGGCTGTGGCCATGACTCGATCAGTGCTGCGATTGTGCAAGCCTGTTTTGAGCTGTCGATAGAGCCGCATCGCGTGGCCAAAATTTCGGGTATTGGCTGCTCGTCCAAAACGCCCACCTATTTTCTGGGTAACTCGCATGGTTTTAACTCTGTGCATGGACGTATGCCTTCGGTTGCCACCGGTGCTAACCTGGCCAACCGCGATATGATTTATGTAGGAGTTTCCGGCGATGGTGATAGCGCCTCTATCGGTATGGGGCAGTTTGCCCATGTGGTGCGCCGCAATCTGAATATGTTGTACATCGTTGAAAATAACGGCTGTTATGGATTAACTAAGGGGCAGGACTCTGCCACTGCTGATGTCGGCTCTAAATCAAAGGCGGGCAAAGCCAATTTGTATTCACCTATCGACCTGACCAGTGTGGCGCTCGATTTGGGAGCGACCTTTGTTGGTCGGAGCTTTTCTGGCGATAAGGATCAGCTGGTGCCATTGATTAAAGCCGCGATTACGCATCCTGGGTTTGCATTTTTAGATGTGGTCTCACCCTGTGTGACCTTTAACAATACGCCTGCATCAACCAAGTCTTACGAATATGTGCGCGAGCATCTTGAGGCTTCGGGGACGTTTGACTTTGTGCCCATGGAGCAGGAAATTACCACGCACTATCAACCTGGTGCTACCGAACAGGTGCATATGCACGACGGGTCGGTTATAAACTTACACAAGCTCAATCAATCCTATGACCCTCGCGATCGGCGCGCGGCGGTTGATGCCATGCTCAATGCAAAAGAGCGCGGCGATGTGTTAACCGGGTTAATTTATATTGACCCAGAAACGCAAGAGCTGCACGAAATGATTGAGACCACCAACAAGCCATTGCGCAACCTGACCGAAACGGATTTGTGCCCCGGCGCAAAAGCCCTCGACACCATTAACGAAAGTTTGCGTTAAACGCGTATAGCGGTAGTTTAAAAGCCCTTAGCGAGACTGCTGCCGAGACTGCCGCACTGCGTATTTGTCGATAACTGTTCGTCACTACCCGTTTTTAACTACAAGGACTTTGTAATTACCATGTCGGATTTAATCTGCCCACTTTGCCAGCAGCGCGCAATGGCGTTTTGGAAAAAAGTTTTGTTAAGCCCGCTTGCAGCGGCACCTTGTGAATCTTGCGACTGTGATATCAAAGTCAGCTGGAGGTCGTATCTGCTGGCGATTTCTCCAGGCAGTATTTTATTTGTTCTCGCCTACCTGTTGCTGGAGCAGGATAGCCTGCTGCAGTATCTGGGCTATGCCTCAGGTTTTGTGCTTATGCTGTTGGGTCAGTTACTTTTTATGACGATTACAGCGGCGCCAGCGCCGCTTACCGATTCAAAAGACGACACCTAAACGTCTGGGTTTTTGCCGCACAAAACGCCCCGAATACGACTCAAGACGGGCTATTTGGTGCTATTGCAGCCGTAAACTATTGCAAACTACCAAACGACTCGTCGGATCTTCACATAAACTTAAACAGTGTTCATCGCAGTATCGCCTTGCCTGTGCGGTAAGTAATCACTACTGCAAATCTTTTTCGCCCATTGTGGAAAACTCGATATGTCTGCTATTCGTGAAGTCGACCAACAGATAGACCTTGTGCATTCGCTGGTTGCGATACCGGCGAATGAAGGGCGCATGCATGTGAACGTGATCAAGCCGCAAAGCTATGGTCCACACCCGGTGGTAGTTTTACTTATGGGTATGTATGGTATTGACCAGTCCTTATGCTCAACAGCGAGGCTAATAGCCGAGCAGGGCTTTGCAGTGTTGGTGCCCGATCTTTACCACCATCTGGGTAATGAAGAAGCACAAGAAGAGGCGCTGTCGGCATATTCGCCTAACGACTTTGATGAGGCGCTAGAAGTCATGCGTATGGTATCAGATGAGCGCTGCCTAGCTGATATCAACAGTGTATTGCAGATGATAGCGCAACGCCGCGACCTGGACGCCAGTAAGCAATGGCAATGGGGGTGTGCGTAGGTGGTAAATGGAGTTTGCTCTCGGGTTGCTATTTTCCCGACAAACTTTGCTGTGTCAGCAGCTATTATGTTTCAGGCCTGGAATCTTATGCCGATGCACTGGGCAATCTTAAAGTGCCAGGCCAACTGGTGGTGGCCGGTCGCAGTGTATTTGCCGGTCAACGTGCACTTAATCGTATTGAAAATGTCGCCAGCGAAAATAATCATCATTTTGAAATTTTGCACTACGACAATTCGGAGCACAATTTTCTTGACGCTGCCGGTCGCGGTTTTGACCCAGTCACCGCTGTCGATGCATTGCGAAAAACCTGTCGGTTCTTTTCTGAATACGCGCGCGTCGCATAAGCGTATTCTACTTCGGCTGTTGCTGGGTTCAGCGGCTTAGCCTCAGCCTCGGTATTTTTATTGGCCATGGCTGCACAGATCACATTAGAATAAGCGAATGACGCAAGCGCAAACCGAAAAAAATCTGCTAATTGTTTATCACAGCCAGTCGGGCAATACCGCCAGTCTGGCTAATGCTGTATTAGCCGGTGCAGCACTAGAACCTGCGGTACAAACCCGCGTCAAGCTTGCCTACGAGGCAGATGTAAGCGATTTAAGCTGGGCCGATGGTGTGTTATTTGGCACGCCAGAAAATCTGGGCTATATGTCTGGCGCGTTAAAAGATTTTTTCGATCGCACCTACTACCCGGCCCAGCCATTGCAGCTTTGCCTGCCTTACGCCTTGTTTATTAGTGCGGGTAACGATGGCAGTGGTGCAGTGCGTGAAATCGACCGCATTATGTTGGGATACCCAATGAAAAAAGTGGCGGAGCCGGTTGTGGTTAAGGGGGAAGTTTCTGCCAACGCGTTAGCGCAATGCAAAGATATGGGGCAGGCCATGGCGGCAGCGCTGAGTATGGGTTTGTATTAGCCGCTAATAGAAGCTGTCAGGTATACGGTAGCGGTTATTTTTGATTGACAAAAATCGGCGACGACCAGGCGCGCTCCTGGTTCTCGGTCAGGCAGTCGTCGCTTGGGTCCGTTCTAAAATCACCATAGCAGGGGTTGATATCGACACACTGACCATTGCTATCACGCTCGCAGCGTAGCCCGCCGGCATTTACTGCCAAGCTGTTTTGTTGAATTGCTCGCGCGTAGTAAATGGTTTCGCGCGGGTTTTGCACAAACTCCTGATCGGTAAAGCTGACTTCGCAGCCCTGGGTAGTCTCTGGGCAATCAAAGCTACGCCAGGGGTCTTCGATTAAACCGGCAATGGGTTCATTGGGGTAGCGCTGCGGTTTGATACGCACGATTTCAATGCGCTCAATGCGTTTGCGTTGGTTGCCCGGATTATAGCATTCTCCATTGCATAGACTTTGCAGTCGTTCTGCACCCAGTGCGTTTTCGCTGTAAGCGGGGCAGCCCGGCAGCTGTTCGAATGCGCCAATGGCGTTTACGCTAAACGTCGGTGCATGATCAATGCTAACTTCGCTGCCCATTGGGTAGGTTTGGCTTTCTGATACCAGGTCGAACCAAAGTAAGATTCGATCACCCGAAGTCGCGTAGGCGTTTTTGGTTTTTAGCCCGGTCCAGATGTCCTCTCGGCCGCGGCTGTCACTGTGCACCGCGACTAATCCGCCGGTTAACCAGAACGACGCCTGTCGCTCCATATTGCGCTTGATATTCAAATTTACCTTTTCCATTTTATCGAATGCAATGGAGTAGGGCAGGGGTTCGCGCTTATCGTTTGCTAACTGGCCCTCGCGGTTTTTTAATTGTATGCCATTGGCTTCGGTCATCCCGAATCGGCCGAACTCTTTATAGCCGCTGCCAGCGCGCGAGCTATGGTTGTCGCTGGCACCAATAAAGCCAAAGCGAAATCGCAACGGGTCTGTGGTTGAAGCATCTTCAAAGTGACTTAGCGCAAGCGCATATTGCGCAGAGGTGCCTGGGCGATGGTCCATACCGGGGTTAAAACAATCTTCGCATTGGCCGCAGTTTAACCAGTCTTCGGTGCGCTGGCCGGGAACGGTCAGGTGGCCCGAAACACCCGCGTCGATATAGTTTTGTCGCGCGATAAGCTCGCGTTGCACACATTCGTCATTATCGATATTGGCCTGTTCGCAGCGCTTGCGAATAATTTTACCGGCGCGCCAGCAGCAGGGTTCGTAGTTGTTACTGGGCAGCGGGCAATAGGAGCGGTTTTCACTATCAAAGGCAACTGCACGGTAGTCGCGATATTCTTCAGAGTTACCGTGGCCAGAATATAACTCAAATAGAAACTGTTGTTCGGGGCTATGTTGTTCTAGTGTTAGCTGTTTATCGAAGCTTGTGCCCGGTGGTGTGTTGAGCCCCCAGGCGTTGCCATGGGGTATCACCATATGTTCGAAGCCTTGCTGGCGAAGCTTGCTAAACAGGGTTTTCGGGTCTTTTGCGGTTTCATGGCAATCGACCGGTAGCTCGCGGCTATTAACGCCCTGTTTACAATGGGGGATGTCAGCTATCTCCTGATAGTATTGTTGGATACCTTGATAGTAGTCCTTGTTATTTAAATCTCGCAGCGCCAGTAAATAGGTAGCCAGTTTGCCAATGGGCGCTTTGCCCAGCTGGTCGCGCGGCGCGGCGATGGGTCTTGCCGGTACCTTATCATCTTCGGTATCAAGAAAGATAACGTTTTTGTGCCCGTAGTGCTGTTCGGCGTTATAGTGATTCACCTGGCTCCACTCCCAGCCTAGAAACGTCACCAGGTCGGGTGCGTGTTCGTTACCTGCAATAGCGTTGCATTCGCGCACGGCGTCTTTGGTTTCTTGCCAGCGCAGCGGTGTTAAGCCTTCAGCGTGGTCGTTGATACTCCAAAAATCCAACGCCGAACAGTAGCGCGCAAAGTCACAGGCCATCGCCGGTGGCCGCGACCCGCTGCCGCCCATAATTGGCATGGCGGTGATAAAGGCATCGGGTGATAGCGTGGTATGAACGTGCAAGTCGCCAAACAGGATTTGGCTTGTACTGCTGGCTTCAGCGTTGCTCGCCTGTTGGCGCTGATGGCGTTGCTCGATTTGTTCGGCGGGTACAGGTATTGGGGTAGCGTTACCCGGATTCTGATGGTAGTCGCAACCCGCCAGTGTCGACACTGCGATAACCATTGTCGTTAGCAGCGTATATGGCAGGAATTCGGGTTGTTTTTTGTAGCCGGTAACTAACATCATGATGGCGATCATGCCATAAGCTTCGTCCGCAGTACAATGACGGTGCGGGTAGAAAACGCGCAGCCAACCGGGCGTGCTTTCCGTAGTCAACGATTGGCTTTAAGTGGGAATCCAGGATTAACTGTTCGTCACAGTATTCGTTTAATGGCTATTTCTGGTGTCAATGCGGGCTGATATCGCACTGGGTGAAAAACTGTCGGTTATTATGGCGTTTTATAAAGTCGCTAATATCGATGAGGCGGTAGCGTTAACCAATGAAATTCAGTCTTATCAAGGCATGGGTCACTCTTGCG
The DNA here is from genome assembly GCA_965659815.1 of Pseudomonadales bacterium. Taxonomy (GTDB): domain Bacteria; phylum Pseudomonadota; class Gammaproteobacteria; order Pseudomonadales; family UBA7434; genus UBA7434. The sequence goes on along the minus strand of CBFHXO010000072.1, from coordinate 3,546 downwards.
GTATTTATTCCAACAGTGATGATAATATTCTAACGCTTGCCAATGGGACTAAAACCTCGCGGGTGATGGTAAACCAGCCGCAGGCACCGTCTAACTCCGGTAATTTATGGAATGGCATGCGGCAAACCTTTTCATTGGGTTGTGGCACCTGGGGCGGTAACTCCACTAATGAAAATATTAACTGGCGGCATTTGGTTAATATCACCTGGGTATCCAAACCCCTGGCAACGCCAAAGGTACTGCCGCCGGATGAAGTACTATTTGGTGATGTGATTGAAAAGCTTGGCTAAGCGATGTGTTAATGCATTGGAGAACTTATGAATTTTGAATTAAGCGACCAGCAACTTGCCTTTCAGCAAGCGGCAAAAGATTTTGCCACGGGTGAGCTGGCACCGCATGCAGCCGAGTGGGACGAGAAAAAAATCTTTCCTGTCGATGTGATTAAGGCTACTGGTGAGCTGGGTTTTTGTGGAATTTATAGCCCCGAGGCCTATCGTGGCCTAGGGCTTTCACCTATCGACACGGCGATTATTCTTGAAGAACTCGCGCGTGGTTGTGTATCGACGGCCGCGTTTTTATCAATTCACAATATGGCCACCTGGATGCTGTGTAACTGGGGCAGTGACGGCGTAAAAGCGCAGTGGGCAGCGGCAATGACCGCGGGTGAAAAGCTCGGCTCTTATTGTTTAACCGAGCCGGGTTCTGGCAGCGATGCCGCCTCGTTAAAAACCACCGCCAAACGCGATGGCGATCACTTTATTATTAATGGGTCGAAAATGTTTATCAGCGGTGCCGGTGCCACCGATATGCTGATTGTGATGACGCGTACCGGTTCGCAGAGCGATGGCCCTAAAGCGATCACTGCCTTTGCAATTCCTGCCGATAGCAAGGGCATAGCGTACGGTAAAAACGAACACAAAATGGGGTGGAACAGCCAGCCAACCCGAGCCATTAGTTTTGATGATGTGCGCGTGCCGGCAGAGAATATATTAGGCAAGGAGGGCGAGGGATTTAAAATTGCCATGCAGGGTTTAGACGGTGGTCGCATTAATATAGCGACCTGTTCGATTGGCGCAGCGCAGCAATGTCTTACGCTCGGTGCCGAATATATTCAGCAGCGAGAGCAGTTTGGCAAGCCTGTTAGCCATTTTCAGGCGTCGCAATTTAAATTGGCCGATATGGCAACAGAGTTAGTCGCTGCAAGACACATGGTGCGCTTGGGGGCTTTTAAGCTCGATAGCAACCACCCGGATAAAACCGCCTACTGTGCAATGGCCAAGCGTTTTGCCACCGATGCCGGTTTTAAAATCTGTAACGATGCCCTGCAGTTGCATGGTGGCTACGGTTACCTCAAAGAATATCCAATTGAGCGCTTTGTGCGCGACACCCGTGTGCATCAAATTCTTGAAGGCACCAATGAAATTATGCGTGTTATTACCGCGCGCAAACTACTCGCCGAGGGCGGTACGGAGGCAATTCAATGAGTGATGCATTAATACTTGAAAAGCGCGGGCATACCGCATTGCTGACGCTTAACAATCCGCCAGCACATACCTGGACGCCGGAGAGTCTGTTAGCGCTGATTGATATTGTTGAAGAACTCAATAGCGACAAAGATAACTATGCGCTGGTTATTACCGGTAGCGGTGAAAAGTTTTTTTCTGCCGGTGCCGATCTCAATCGCTTTAATCATAACGATAAAGCGAAGTCATTTGATTTTTCTAATGCTTTCGGTCAGTCGTTTGAAACCTTAACCAACTACACCGGTGTTTCTATTGCAGCAATTAATGGTTACGCCATGGGTGGCGGCTTGGAGGTGGCGTTGGCCTGCGATGTGCGTATTGCAGCCAATAATGCGCAAATGGCCTTGCCCGAATGCGCGGTGGGTTTGTTGCCCTGTGGTTTGGGAAGCCAGCATTTATCCTGGCTGGTAGGCGAACAATGGGCCAAGCGAATGATTTTATTGGGCGAGCGTTTAAAAGCGGAGCAGGCGTTATCTATTGGCCTGGTATCTGAAGTTGTTGAGCAAAATACTTTATTAGATCACGCCTTATCGCTGGCCGATAAAGTGCAGCAGCAAAGCCCGACTTCGGTTCGCTACTGTAAGGAGTTGATTATGGCGGCGCGTGAGCAGCCCATTAATTCGGTGTTTTCTAAAGAGCGCGAGATGTTTGTTAAGTTATGGGATAGTGAAGACCAGAAAGAGGGCGTTGCTGCGTTTGTTGAAAAGCGTAAACCAGAATGGAAGAACGGCTAACCCGAGTTAGCAGGAGTAAAAAATGTCGGATAAAAAAGCGGTAGCGTTTATTGGTTTGGGCAATATGGGTAGTGGTATGGCCGCTAACCTGGTCAAAGCAGGCTTTGCTGTTAAGGCCTTTGATTTATCTGCTAAGGCGCTAGAGGCGGCGGTAGCGGCAGGTTGTGTTGCCGCTGAAACCGCTATATCTGCTGTTGCTGATGTTGATTATGTGGTGTCGATGTTACCCAATGGTGCGGTTGTTGAAAGCATTTATATCGATAGCGATAAACTGTTAGAGGCAATTCCGCCATCGGCGATTATTATGGATTGCTCAACGATTGCTGCAAAGAGCTCGCGGCGTTTAATTAGCGAGGCCGGGCGGTGCGGTATTGCCGCGATTGATGCACCGGTATCCGGTGGTGTAGCGGCCGCAGCGGCGGGTACATTGTCGTTTATGTGTGGCGGTGAAGTCTCGGCAGTTGAAACTGCAACGCCGGTGTTGTCTGCAATGGGTGCCAATGTCTTTAGGGCGGGCGATGCCGGAGCAGGGCAGATCGCTAAAATCTGTAACAATATGTTATTGGCTATTCATATGGTGGGCACGGCTGAAGCTTTGCAGCTCGGTGCTGACCATGGCCTCGACCCAAAAGTGCTGTCGCAAATTATGCTTAAAAGCTCAGGCTGTAATTGGTCGTTAGAAAAATATAACCCTTACCCCGGTGTGATGGATAATGTTCCGGCCAGTAATGATTATAACGGCGGTTTTATGGTTAATCTGATGCTAAAAGATTTAGGCCTGGCCATGGAGAGTGCAAAAGCGTCGGATTCTTCAACGCCAATGGGTTCGTTAGCGCAGGGCTTATATGAGTGTTTGCGTGAGAGCGGTGAAGGACAGGGTGAGAAGGATTTTTCCAGTGTGATGAATTTGTTTGCGCGTGGGTTGGTTTAGAGCCAATTATTTTTATTAAGAATCCTTTTTGGTGAATGCGTTTGAGTGGATATCTCGCTTCGTACTCGCCAGCAATGGTAGGGTCTTTGACTAAAACGAAACCTGCCGCTAAAGCGGGCCGGCCCAAAATTACAAATTTTGGGCGTTCAGCGGGGCAAAGCATGCTTTGCCTTTTTCCGCTTCACCCATACGGATCGGAGTGAGTCACTGGCTTTAATGATACCCCCGCTTCTATTACCTGCCTTTAAATCCAACGCTCGGTAGATCCTTATTAATAAACGTGTACCCCGTCAGCCCTAGTTGGACCCGATTGGTTGTTTGAATAAGAGAGGGTTTTGGTTCATCGTTTACCCAAAGA
>CBFHXO010000071.1:0-15592 GCA_965659815.1 Pseudomonadales bacterium | reverse complement strand
ATAAAACGGCGGTACGTTTTTGTGCCCAATTTGTTTTATAAAGAGGTTTGGTTACTTTCTTTTACACAAGTAAAAGAAAGTGACTGGCCTGCAGGACAAAAACACGGCAATGGTAAAAGATCAACTAAGAACAAAGCTCCACTAAGTGACTCCCCTCCAGGCCAAAAACACCGTTTAAATTCACTCATACACTAAGAAAAGAATTCCCAAGCATCCTACAAAACAAAAAAATACTCCCCCCTCTAATCTATTTAAACTGCTGCAAATAAACAATCAAATCCGCCCGCTCCTGCGGATCCACCACCCCCAAACTCATCATCGACGTCTCAGGAAACATCCCCTCAACATCACCAAGCCAGGCAAACAACAACTCCGGCGTCCAAATAAATTCTGCATTTCTAAATACATCAGAATAATAATCAAACCCCTCCTGCTTCCCCGCCACCTTACCAAAAATCGCATGCAAATTAGGGCCATTGTGATGGCCAATAAATTTCTCTGGATAATGGCAAGTACGACACTGGCCAAACACCAACCGACCTCGATCAATATCACCCGTATAATCAGATAATTGCTGCGCCTGCGTTAAAGCCGGCAGCGTAAGCGATACCGTCAACACTAACACCATAGCGATAATGATTTTTCCAGTAGTAACCATAATACTAAGCCTTATTCGCAGCGGCGCTTTGCCCCGCCATTCGACCAAAGAAAGTGCAATCACCTACCGATATGCCACTGGCAATATACGGCGATGTAGGCAACCCTGACGTGGTTCTACCCGCCGCATACAAACTCGGAATATCCTCACCCCAAATGTTTACCACCTGCGAGTTGGGCCTTGTTTGCAAACCACCAAAAGTATGCGAGCTGTATTGCGCGCGATCAACCGATAGGTCGTAGACTTTAAAAGGCGGCTTATCAATGGCCGATAAGTACTTTTTAGATTTATGAAACATCGGGTCTTTACCTTTTTCCGCATGACGATTGTAGTATTCCACCGTCATTTGCAAAGCTCCCGAAGGAAACCCGGCGCGCTTTTCTAATTCGGCAATAGTGTCAGCCGTTGCGATTAACGGCTGACCGTCAGAACCCTGAGGGCGGTCACTGTCTTTATCGCAAATAAAGTACGCAACGCCATTATGCTTGTAGGTAACATCATTACCCATAACCGCATGGTAGCCTTCTTCAGAGGTAAAGCGCTGACCATTGGCATTAACCGCAATACCGGCAATGGTATTTTCTGGCGGGTAAACGGGCCCAATGGCAAAACCCTGATCCATACGCAGTGCCGCCGCACCTGCGCCCATACCCATTTGAATACCTAACCCCAAGTCACCCGCGTTAGCCCAGGGAACGGAACAATCGTATAACTCTGGCGCATAGAGTTTTACCATTTCCCGATTGTGAATAAATCCACCACATGCCAATACCACACCGCGCCTGGCGCGAATCGTTTTGCGCTCGCCTTTCACACTGGCAATCATACCCACTACACGACCATCAGATTCAACAACCAATCGCTCACCAGAGACCTTTTTTAAGGATTTCACGCCAAGCGCATCAGCCGAAGCAAACAGCGCCTGCATTAAACGGCGACCACCCTGGTGCCCTTTTTCCCAGGGCACGTGGCCGCGCGGTGCCGGTTTAAATTTGTCACGCCAGGGCCAGGCCTCTTCACTTCCCGAGTAGTAAAGACCCGCCTCATCAAAACCCAGACCTTTGCCATCGCTATACACTTTGTTATAGGGCACACCATTTTCAAGCAGCCAGTCAAAATGCGCGACGCTCTCTTCACAATACAATTGAATTTTGTCCAGATGGGGATGCTTTCTACCCGACTCGACAATATAGTTATACATCGACTCTACTGAGTCTTCAAACCCCAGCGCTTTTTGCAGCGCAGTACCACCGCCTGCATAAATGACCCCGCCCGACAAAGCCGAGGAGCCCCCAAGCTTGTTTAGCTTTTCAACCACTAACACCTCTGCCCCCGCGCGACGGGCATCAATCGCAGCAGAGATACCCGCAGCACCAGAGCCGGCCACCAATACATCAGTGGTAATATCCCAATGGGATATTTCAGCGCTGCTGGCCGCCGCGCGAGCGATCGCTTGATGATTGGGCTTGGCAGTCGCCAGACCAGCTACCGAAGCGGCTGCCGACGCCGCAACGGTGGTCATTAAAGAGCGGCGGGTAATATTGTAAGCGCCAGACTGGGGATCAGCGGTTTTTTTTATAGACATAGCGGGCAACCTTTATAGGATCAGTCATCTCTTTATGGTTTCAATACGTAAAAACGCTTAGCCATGCATTTTTGAAGATTGATTTTTAGAAACTCAATCTTCGTACAATAACTTTTACGCGAGCACTAACTTTTTCACAAACACTATTGTAACGTTCAACGCGAGAGCTTGTCTTAATACTTGTAAAGCTTAAGATAGGTGCCAGCAGGTGAGCAAAACCCCAAAAAGCAACCCAGACAGGATTGAGCTATGGACTACAGCCTGAACCCAAAGGATCATTTTGGACTCATTGATACACTCGACGACCAGGACATTGATGTTGCCTATGCCGCACTGGGTCTGGCCACTCTAGGCAGCAAAAATATGGCATTTTATGTCGATCATTTGCAAGCCCTGGTCACTGCTACCGCAGAGCGCTATCACAACTTGGTTGGCGGTCCAGCTGGCGGCACGGCGGGCACTGACGCGATTTCCAACCCTCAAGCAGTTGAGCACGATATCCACAAACAATTGAATTGCTTACAAGCCATTATTTTTGAGCAGTTTAGCTATCAGGGTAATCGAGATAATTACGACCAGTTAGAGAATGCCGATTTATGTACGGTCATTGAGCGGCGCACCGGTATGCCCATTGCGTTGTCAATTATTTGTATTCACGTCGCCAAAGCGCAGGGCTGGGACGCCGTCGGTATTGCAATGCCCGGCCACTTTATTTGTCGCCTTGAGCTAGATGGTGAACGCCTTGTATTCGACCCGTTTAACCAGGCTAAAGCTCTCGGCGCATCCGACTTACGCGCATTAGTTAAACAAGCCCTGGGGCCTAACGCCGAACTTAAACCCGAGTATTATGAGGCAGTTTCCAATCGCGCAATTTTGCTAAGGCTACAAAATAATATCAAGCTCAGGCAGCTAGAAAAACGACAGTTTAGTGAGGCTTTATTTACGCTCGAAACCATGCGAAACATTGCGCCCAATGAAGCTTCACTATTGTTTGAAAGCGGCCAACTCTACGCCAACACTGACCAACCCCAAGCGGCGATTAATATGCTGTCAATGTATTTGGAAACCGCTCCACCGCATTATGAACGCAGCCGCGCTAACCAGCTGTTGCAAAAACTCAAAAGTCGCTTGCATTGATAGTTGTTGCAACAATTATCATAAAAACTGGCGCAACAAGTGCGTCAGCGCCTGCTACCCGCCAGCGAAGCTAGAGTCGCGCCAGCAACAACACATAGCGCGCCAATGAATGACAGTACATCCATAGGCTCTGGCACCACGTCGATAATTGGAAACCTACCCAGCAAATAAACAAAGCCAATGGTCAATAGCGGCACAATGGTGAAGGTGGCGCTAATTCGCGATGCCTCCCAGTGGTTAAGCGCCTCAGAAAAACACCCATAGGCAATTACCGTGTTTAAGCCACAGAGCACTAATAACATCCACTCAAATCGATTCAGTGTTAACACTGATGACAGCTCAGCCAAGGGCAAAAAACAAAAACCACCAATCAAGTTAATTACAACCATCAACTGCAGTGAACCTAACACAGGCGCGACATTTTTTTGAGCAATCGCATAGCCTGACCAACAACAGGCGGCGCATAGCATTGAGAGCATACCTATGCCGTAAGCGTTATTCTCCATGGCGCCTTCAATAATTGCAGCCAGACGCAAATGAAAGAACAGCAGCAAGCCGGCGACAAAAACTACTACACCGTACCATTGCCAGCGGGAAAATGGCTCTTTAAATAAAAACACACCCGAGAGCAAAAACAGCATAGGCGCCATTTGAATAAGCACTTGAGCGCCAGCCGGTGACATGCGCTCAAGCGCAAGCACGTAGAGCGCATAGTTACCGGACAATAATGAGCCGGCAATCACAATCGTTTTTAATACAGAGCGATTTTTTATCACCTGCAGCTCAGCCATGGCCCTAGGGCGCAGCAATAAAATCGGCAGCAAAATGGCGACGGCGAAGAAAAAACGAAAGAAGGTCACTGTGTGGACATCGAGCTTATGCAATACACCGGCCAATGTAATAGGCAAAATACTCCACCAGAAACAGGTGGTCAGTGTCAGCAATAACCCTAGCTTCCAGCGGCCGGACAGTATCTGCGTAGCCATTGCTACTCCTGTGCGATATAAGCGTTGATCAATGCTTGAGACAAGCGATCATGATTAAAGACAGTGTCGAACGACTGCCAACGATAAGACAATAAGCGGTGCAAGCCTGGCGGCTTTTACTACTATCAGCGACAATGTTAAGCGATTAGCCAGCAGTGCATAACGTCAAAATAACATTTCGTAGCTGAATAATTCACAGCGTGCATAAAGACTATTAGCAATGGCTTGTGAGCGAAAATTAAGTGGCATAATCCGTAAAAGACGATAAGCTATCGCTCCAAATCAGGCGGTGATCAACGCCGACTAATCTAACACCAATTATTGACAAGAGAGCAAATCATGAGCGGAATTTATGACCTGAACTTTAACCTGGCCGACGGCGCTGAACAGTCGATGCAAAGCTATAAAGACAAGGTTTTGCTCATAGTGAACACTGCCAGCAAATGCGGTTTTACACCACAGTTTGAAGGGCTTGAAGAACTCAACAAACAATACGCCGACAAGGGCCTAGTTGTACTTGGCTTTCCCTGCAATCAGTTTGGCAAACAGGACCCGGGTACGATGGGCGAGATCACCGAGTTCTGCCAGTTAAACTATGGTGTGAGTTTTACCATGGCCGAAAAAATTGACGTCAACGGCAATAACGCGCATCCGTTATATCAGTTTTTAAAATCCAGCGCTAAAGGCGTCTTAGGTTCAGAAGGTATTAAGTGGAACTTTACCAAGTTTCTTATCAATCGCGATGGTGAAGTGGTGAAACGCTTTGCGCCCACAGTCAAGCCACAAGAAATTAGTGACGCAATTGAAGCGCTAATTTAACGCGACTCATCAACGCGCAATAACAGGATTGCCAGCGATATAAATCCTTATCACGCCATACAGTAACAAGAACATACGATATGAATTTACCAAAAATTGTTTTACTGCTAGCTGGCAATATCCTTTTCTCTGTGCAACTCGGAGCAAGCGAAGCGCGACCTCCCTGCGCCGACTTTGATACCAACCGTAAAGCTTTTTTCGGCGATACCCATGTGCACACCGCGTTTTCATTTGATGCCAACTCTCAAGATACACGCAATATGCCCGCCGATGCCTACCGCTTTGCGCAGGGTGAAAAAATTGGCATACAGCCCTACGACACCAATGATATACCGCAGCGCTTTATTCAGCTGGATCGACCGCTGGACTTTACCGTTGTCACCGACCACGCTGAATTCATGGGTGAAATTCGTATCTGTACTACTAAGGGTAGTAAGGGTTACTGGCATCCGGTTTGTATTGGCCATCGCTATTTACCCCAGTTCTCAATGTACACGTTGGCCGCTTACGGCTTGGCAGGAAAATCGCGCTGGGGCTTTTGTGGCGACGACGGTGAAAACTGCCTGGCCACCGGCGAAGTCGTTTGGCAAGACGTACAAGATGCCGCACGCGATGCTTACGACCAAACTGATGCCTGCAGCTTTACCAGTTTTATTGGCTACGAGTGGACCGCAAGTGTTGGCGGTGGCGATAACCTGCACCGGAATGTGGTATTTAAAAGCGATCGGGTTCCCGCTCGCCCCCTGAGCTGGATCGAATCGCCTTCGGTAAACGACCTTTGGGATTTCTTGCAAAGCGAATGCGTTGACGGTATCGCTGGCTGTGATGCCATTACCATTCCGCACAATTCCAACCTCAGCAACGGAGTGATGTTTGAATCGGCCAGAACAACCGCAGAATCCATTCCCGATGAAGCACTGAGCGCAGTCGATGCCGCGAAGCGCGCGCGCTGGGAGCCACTATTTGAAATGATGCAGCATAAAGGCTCTTCGGAGTGCGACAATCGCAATGGCTGGGTTGAAGATGAGTTTTGTGATTTTGAGAAACTCCCCTACGATAGCTTTGGTGGCAAAAACACCGGCGACTTCAACAATACCAATACCGGCTGGCTGAGCAACATGCTCGATATCGAAGCCGCCAAAACTGAACTGCCCGAACCCAATAATTATTTGCGCTGGGCGCTAAAAGAAGGCTTAAAACAACAGGCAGAGCTGGGCGTTAACCCGTTTAGCTACAGTGTTATTGCCAGCACCGATACCCATATTGCCGCACCCGGTTTAACGCGCGAGAAAAATCACCCGGGCCATGGCGGTGCCGGTATGGGGGCTCGCGACGGAGTTAAGGGGCTACCTGACGAACTGGAATTCGGCCCCGGTGGTTTAGCAGTATTATGGGCTGAAGAAAATACCCGCGAATCGCTATTCTCAGCAATGCAACGCGGCGAAGCCTATGCTACCAGTGGTACACGCACTCAGCTTCGTTTTTTTGGCGGCTGGGATTATCCTGAAGATATGTGCGAAGACCCAGACCAAGTGAAAAGCGCTTATGCTGGCGGTGTTCCGATGGGCGGTACGCTGGATAGCACTAACCAGTTGCCCGAGGCTAAACCAAAGTTTTTAGTCTCTGCACTCAAAGACCCTGGCAGTGATATTGAGACCGGTAATGACCTGCAACGTATACAGCTGGTTAAAGGCTGGTATGCCGATGGCAAACTGCAAGAGCAGGTACTGGATATCGCCGGTGGCGAAAACAACGCCTCAGTTGATATTAATACTTGCGAGCAATCGGGCAGTGGCCATACCAGTTTGTGTTCTGTGTGGGAAGATAAGTCTTTTGACTCCAACGCACCGGCTTTTTATTACACCCGTGTGTTAGAAAATCCAAGTTGCCGCTGGAGCCAGTATATTTGCCTAGAGCAGCAAGTAAATTGCAACGACCTTGACAGCGTGCCCGAGGGTTTACAAAACTGCTGTTCTGCCGAACATAAGCCGGTAATACAAGAGCGAGCCTGGAGCTCACCGATTTGGTATACGCCTAACGCAAGCTAACGCCACAGGCAACGCATGTTTTCGGTAAGTAAATTAAACCTTCTTTGCCCCGTGGTACCGCGTTACAGGCGGGGCATCGATACAACTTATCCATATTAAAAATCCATAGCAAAAACACGGCCACTATAGGGACAAACGCCAGTTGATAAAAACCCAACTCTTTAGACTTATATAACGCCATGCCTATCAGCGTGATCACAATAACGTTGGCGATATAAAACCGTTTGGCTTTGGCTTTAAATAAACGTTTTATCTCTTGTTCTTGCACCCTGCTGCCTCTCTTTTTGTAAGCTTGTTGAAACCGCTATGGACGTGGAAACTCTTTAATAAACACATCCTGCTTAGCATAGGGTATTTCGACCTTGTGTTGGGCAAAGATTTTATAAATTGCAACGTTTAGCTCATGAATAATGCGTCCACGGTCTTCGGGTTGGTCGATCCAGCCCATTAAATCAAAATCCAAACTGGATGCACCAAAATTTCGCAGCCGCACGACCGACGGTGGCATCCCACACAGCTCAGTGTGCTCGCTAGCCACTTGCAGTAACAGCGCCGTGACCTGGTCGGTATCAGAGCCATAGGCAACGCCTACAGGAATACGGATGCGCAACTTTGGCGATGGGCCACCGCTCTCATTAATAATTTTGGCATTGGCAATCACGCCGTTTGGGATAGTAATCTCAACGTCGTCGCGGGTTAGCAGGCGTGTGCTGCGTAAACCAATAGCACATACTTTACCGCGTTCACCGGTATCGAGATTAATATAGTCACCGAGTTTGTACGGCGCATCGGCGACAATAAAGAATCCCGAAAACAAATTGGCTAAGGTATCTTTAGCAGCAAAACCGACAGCGATGCCTGCTATACCCGCTGAAGCCAACCAACCTACCGGATTCACTCCCCAAATCGTTAGCAATATATAACTGCCAACCATAATAATAATAAGCTTACTGCTTAAGTCGAACAATGGCACAGTGCGTGCTTCAACCAGTGTAAACCGATTTTGCCCGCTCAGAGCATCAAGCACTATGGTAGAGATACGCAGGCTTGCCGCCATCCAGCTTGCGACAATCACCGAGGCGAGAATATTAATCACTAATACTGAGCCCAATGGCAGTTGGGCAACATTAACCGCTAGGATTAGCCCAAAGAAAAAAATGGTAGTGAAAATCGGACGACGCAAATATTCCAATAATTGATCATCGAATGACGAATCGGTAAAACCGGTCACACGGCCGAGTACATTCGCCAGCAAACTGCGTAGCGCTAAAGCCAAAATATAAAATACCGCAGCGACAATCATCGCACCCAGCAAGGGATAATGCACAACTGCTTGCCATAATGGCAATACCGAATCGGGCAACCAGTCGCCAATTTCAGGAATCTGCGTTGAGAGTGGTTCTAAGGCTATTTTATCGACCGCTTGTTCTTGTGTGCCCTGCACTTGTGTACTGTGCACTTGCGTATCAGGAGCTAACGTCATAAACCAACCTTAAAATACATGATGCTTGTTTATCAGTAACTTGTGTATTCATGAATTAGCGATTAAACGTATCAATATCTATGGCATTTTCGCTTTTTGCAATAATACAGGCAACCACCGAGTCACCGGTTAAATTTAAAGCGGTGCGCATCATATCGAGTAAGCGGTCGACGCCAATAATTAACGCAATACCTTCAACCGGCAAACCCACTTGCTGTAAAACAAGCGCCAATGTTACCAGACCAACGCCTGGTACACCGGCAGTCCCGATCGATGCAAGGGTGGCGGTGAGTATCACGGTTAGATACCCCACCAGGCCAATATCAATTTGGTATGCTTGGGCGATAAAAACCGTGGCGACGCCCTGCATAATAGCAGTTCCGTCCATGTTAATGGTTGCGCCAAGCGGCACGGTAAATGAAGCAACTGAATTTTTCACACCCATTTTTTCTTCAACAACCTCTAGTGTAACTGGCATGGTGGCATTACTGGATGCGGTAGCAAAACCAAACATCTGTATAGGTCGCATATGTTTTAAAAACACCGTTGGCTTTAAACCAGTAAATACTTTAAACAAACTGGTATAAACTACGGTGCCATGAACCAGCAATGCCAATACGACGGTAATAAAATAAACCAGCAGCTGGCCAATTAGATCAAAGCCGGTAGTGTAAAAAATTTTGGCAAGCAGGCAAAACACGCCGTAGGGTGCCAGCTGCATTAAAATAACAACCATTTCCATAATCACTTCATTAAGTGATTTAAAACTGCTTGCGATTTTCTCACCAAATTCACCCGAGCGCGAAATCGCAACACCAAACAAAATCGCAAACACAATAACCTGTAGCATATTGCCTTCGGCCATTGCCTTGACAGGATTGCTGGGAATAATATTAATTAGCGTCTCGGTTAGAGGTGGCGGCGGAGTAGGATTAAACACGGTTTCGGTTTGGAACTCATTGCCAGATCCTGGCTGAATAACAATGGCGAGAGTTAAAGCGATACTGATTGCTACTGCTGTGGTGACCAAATATAAGCCGATAGTTTTTGTGGCCATCAAACCCATGCGACTTTGACCGCCTAAACTGGCAGCACCGCAGGCCAGCGACACGAAAACCATGGGTACAACGAGTAGCTTTAAGGAGGCTATAAATATTTTGCCTATCACATCGAACAAGCCATAGAAAAACAAAGTCTCGACGGCTCCGCCTTTGAGGTTAAAAACGCTGGCGATCGAGCCGACCGCAATGCCAGCAGCCATTGCGATAAATATTTTTGTTGTCAGAGTCATGGTTGTCTCTCTTGGTTTGGCGTGCAGAGGCTTTGGAGCCACAGCGCGGGCTTATAATAGCGATTGATAGCAAGTATACCAATATGGTTGGTTATATCGAATTGTGTTGCTTTTATAAATGGTTGTGGTGTTTGCTGTTAGTTTGTCTTGTACCATAGTCGTGTTTATTGTCCTCATGCCCGTCGCCTTTTTGTCTCGCTTTGCTCTCTCTGAGACGGCGTTCAGGGGCGCAGCAAAAAACGCTGTGCGTGCACAAAAAAATGACCAAAACCGCTTTATAAAACCATAGGGCAAAAATATCGTTTAACTTTGCCCATGTTTAAAGATAAGCAACACAGACGCCCACATTTATTAAAGCAGGTATAAAAAACTAACAGGAGCAAGCAGAGAATTTAACTTTATAATGGAGGGAGTGTTCGGTAGATATCACCCGCTGCTAAATACAACGGGCAATAATTGGTAACGAAAAAGTAACAGTTTGAACTAATTTACTGAATCTTTAAGTGCTTTACCGGCTTTAAAACCCACCGAATTACTGGCGGCAATCTCAATCTCCGCACCGGTCTGGGGGTTTTTACCCTTACGCGCCGCACGAGTACGACGAACAAAACTGCCAAAGCCAATCAGGCTAACGGCTTCATCACGCGCCAAAGCTGCAGTAATTTCATCAGTGATCGCGGTAACCACTTCATTGGCTTTATCTTTTGATATATCGGCTTTATCCGCAACAACGGCGGCGAGCTCTGTTTTGTTCATGATGTTTTCCTCATTGTTAATAAGCGCAAACACGCGCTTGAACAGCTTGCGGGTAACCGGCGTATTTGCAACCGATACCTCGCAAGCCAAAAACTGCTTTACCGTAGAATAGCTGGCAACTGCTTTTGCAGCGCAAGCTTTTCACTCGTGCCCTTACCGGTTAACGCAAATCCTAATAAATTACCCGCAGCATCTTTGAACTGCGCAACCACATCATGGCCGTCGGCATTAATATCCCATTCGCCTACTGCATCGCGCGCTGGTGGTGATACGACAATAGGACAAGCTGGCGTTTTAATAGTCACCGGCATCGCAGGGTATGCAACTTCGGTAGGCGTACCGCTTAGCGTTTTAGCCAGTGCTCGCGCACCCGCCATTAATGGAGCAACATAATAAAGCACGTGCCCTTCAACTTCAGCACAATCACCCAAGGTGTATACGTTTTTTGCGTTGGTTTGCATATGGCGATTAGCGATAATACCGCGGTTAACCGCGATGCCGCTTTGCTCGGCCAAAGCAATGCGTGGCCGCACACCTACAGCAGACACCACAACATCTGCTTCGACCACTGTGCCATTGGCCAATGTCACCACAACGCCATTCCCTTCGGCATTGTTATCAATCGTTTCGGCTACTGTGCCAAAATGAAATTTCGCACCTTGTACTTCCAGCGCATGCTGCACCGCCAGCCCTGCCTGTTCAGGCAATAGGGTTGCCAAATTATGCGCCAGTGGGTCGACCGCTTCGACCTTAAAACCACCGTTAAGTAAATCATTGGCGAACTCGGAACCAATTAAACCCGCACCTATAATAAAGACTTTTTTGGCATCGGCTTTTTTCAGACTGGTTCTAAAGTGGTCATAATCGAGCAGATCGTTAACCGAATAGACTTTATCTAGCCCGCTTCCAGTCATAGGTGGCCGGATTACATCGGCACCCCAGGCCAGAACCAGCGACTTGTAATGCACCGATATTGAAGCGCCAACCGAAATGACTTGTTGCTCGGTATCAATGCCGGTCACTTCGGTAAAGGTCCAAACGCTGGCTTGCAACTGCTTGGCCATTTTACCTGCATCGGCCTGAGCCAAATCATCGGCTGTGGTGTTTTTAGTAAAGCCGGTTGAAAGCATGGGCTTGGAGTATGAGCGCCCGTCATCGGATGTGATTAGCAACAGTGGTGTTTCTTTATCGAGCTTGCGAAACTCGCGCGCGAGATTGTAGCCAGCAAGGCCGGTACCAATAATCACTACCGGCGCTTTGCCATCATCTTGTAACTCAATGGTTTTACGCTCACCTGCCGTTGCGTTTTCTCCTGAGGCACTGCTTGTTGCAACGGGAGCAGGAATCGAATCGGGGGCCACCGAAGATGCCACTTCAACCATTTCAAAATCTTCTTTGCCTACACCGCAGTCGGGGCATAGCCAATCGGCAGGCACATCTTCCCAGCGCGTGCCAAGGGCAATACCGTCTTCCGGCCAGCCTTTACCCTCATCGTAGAGCAAACCACAGACAATGCATTCCCAGACTTTGAATTCAGCTGCTACCGGCTTCGATGCGGGTGTGGGTTCTGAAGCCGCTTCTGGCGTAGCCACTGGTGTTGGCTCTGCTGAAGATGCAGATTCTGGTGATGGCGAAGCAGCAGCTACCTCAACCATTTCAAAGTCCTCTTTGCCAACACCGCAATCGGGGCATAGCCAGTCGGCGGGGACGTCTTCCCAGCGCGTGCCGGGGGCAATACCATCTTCAGTCCAACCCTTTGACTCATCGTAGAGCCAGCCGCAGACAATACATTCCCACACTTTCATTCAGTTTGACCTCATTAAGCACTTGCTAAAAATCTGTTCTAAATATCTGTTCAATGGCGCCTGACGCTTGCATGTTTGGCACCAATAACGCATTCTCGCCAACCGGGTTATAACCTGTACCCAAGCATTTTGGCTATCAGCAGCTAAAACAGCAAACTTGCGACCCACTGTCGACGGAAAGCCGCGCATTGTACGACCAACAGCCCATGCGATTCCACCCACAAAACCCAACTTGGCAGGACTTTAATATCTGTTTTGGGCAAAAGCTGCCGCACGCCAAGCGTGAATGGTTACTCGATAACGGCTCATTAACCAAGCGACTGATAAAAAAGAGCAATGGGGGGTTTTCTGTTAGCGTATTAAGTCAACACTGGGCCAGGGCGCAGGATTCGGAATATCGCCTGCTAGGGGTGGCTCGCAAGCAGCGCTGTCTGATACGCGAAGTACTGTTGCTTTGTCACCAGCAACCCTGGGTTTATGCGCGCAGCGCACTGCCCGAAACCTCACTCACTGGTCAGCTGCGCCATTTGCGTCATTTCGATAATCGCCCGTTGGGTCAATTGCTCTTTAACACTCCGGGCTTAAAGCGCAGCAACTTCCAAATTGCCCGGCTTAAGCCTGCTGATTTACCGCTGGCAGCCCAGGCCCAGCTCGATGACCAAAATACCACGCTTTGGGGGCGTCGATCGCGCTTTGTGCTTTACAATAAACCCCTGCTGGTGAGCGAGATTTTTTTACCTGCGTTTCAAGCCTGAAATATGGCAACCAGCGTATAAACTGATATTACCATTGGCTAAATCGAGTTTATGCTTGCCCTAACCCCTAATCATATTGCGCAATACAAGCAGCTGATGCGCGTTGACCGCCCAATTGGCACTTACCTGGTGGCCTGGCCTGCACTTTGGGCACTATGGTTGGCCGCCGGTGGTATGCCAGCGCTGCACTTAATTATTGTATTTGTGCTTGGCGCTTTTTTAATGCGCTCGGCAGGCTGTGTTATTAACGATTTTGCCGATCGCAATATTGATGGACATGTTGAGCGTACCCAGCATCGTCCACTCGCCACTGGCAGTGTCAGCCCCAAAGAAACGCTGCAATTATTTATTGTGCTATGTATCTGCGCAGCGCTGCTACTGGTATTTACCAATCGCTTAACCGCACTACTGGCCTTTGGTGCAGTCATGCTTGCTGCGCTGTATCCTTTTACCAAGCGGTTCACGCATTTTCCGCAAGTCGTTTTGGGTATGGCATTTAGCTGGGCAATTCCAATGGCTTTTGCGGCGCAATCAAACACACTGCCGGTGATTATTATTCCACTTTATATTGCGGTGGTATTGTGGGTCGTTGCTTACGACACCTGCTACGCCATGGTTGATCGCGATGACGATATAAAAATAGGCGTTAAGTCGACGGCGGTTTTGTTTGGTCGTTATGACAAGCTTATTATCGCGCTACTGCAAGCTGCGTTTATTTTGTTATTAATTTATATCGGCTTGGTTTTGCCGATGGGACTTGCTTACTTTATAGCGGTGGGCATTGCAACGGGCTTGTGCACTTACCAGCAACTAATAATTCGCCAGCGAGAAAAATCCCAATGTTTTGCTGCATTTTTAAATAACAACTATGTTGGGGCGGTGATATTTATTGGTATCGCTATCGACCTAATGTAGTTGCAGCAGGTTAACGATAATGGATGTTAAGTTTTACTCTGCAATCGATGAGATTGGTCAATCGGTTTGGAATACGGTTTGCGGCATAGACTATCCTTTTATTCGCTACGAATTTTTGCACGCGCTAGAAACTGCAGGACAGGAAGACGGCGAGCACGGTGCAGCCTGTACTCGCAAGTCGGGCTGGCAGCCGCATCATGCAGTTATCTATGACAGCGGTACAGCGATTGCTGTGGCGCCGTTTTATTTAAAGTATCACTCTTACGGCGAATATATTTTCGACTGGGCCTGGGCCGATGCCTACCATCGCAATGGGCTTAACTACTACCCCAAACTGCTAGGGGCTATACCTTACTCGCCGGTGACTGGCACACGCGTTGCGATTTTGGAACAGCGCAGCGATGACGCCGCTGCTATTTACCAGGCCTTAGCCAGTGCGTGTAAGCAGCAATGCACTGAGCTTGGGTTATCGTCTTGTCATATTCTGTTTTCTGATAAAGCTGTCTCGGATCAATTGCAGGCGCATCAGCTAATGCAGCGGCACAGTCATCAATATCACTGGTTTAATCGCGACAAGCATGGTGAAGCCTATGGTAGATTTGGAGATTTTCTAGCGGAGTTTAAATCGCGCAAGCGAAAAGATTTAAACAAGGAGCGGCGGCAGGTCGCTGAGCAAGGTGTTGAACTGGTGCGCTTGGTGGGTACTGATATTGATAAACGGCTGTGGGATCGGTTTTATGATTTTTATCAGCTCACTTATGCCAAGCGGTCGGGGCATGGGGGCTATTTACCCAAGGCTTTTTTTCAGCGTATTGCTCAGACTATGCCAGAGCAATTGTTATTGGTGTTGGCGATACAGGATGATAATGCGATTGCCGGGGCGTTGAATTTATTCTCGTCGACGACTTTGTTTGGGCGGTATTGGGGTTGTGTAAAGGAAGCGGAGTTTTTGCATTTTGAGGCTTGTTACTATCAGGGAATTGAGTTTTGTATTGAGCGTGGCCTGGAGAAATTTGATGCGGGGGCGCAGGGGGAGCATAAGGTTCAGAGGGGGTTTAGGCCGATGGCGACCTGGTCGAATCATTGGATTGGGCATGAGAGGTTTGCTGAGGCGGTTGGGGATTTTATTGATAGGGAGGCGGAGCAAGTGAAAGGGAATATTGAGGCCACGGAGGGGTGGCTACCGTTTAGGTTTGATGGTTGATGGCGTTGGGGCCTCGGGGAAGGTGTTTTTCTTTTGGTTGGTAGGGGAAGTGGGCGATTTACTATTTTTCTGAATTGCTTACAGCTTTTGATGCACGGGGTGCCCCGCTGGGCAGTAAAGTCCCGTCGAACTCACCACCGAATACTAATC
>CBFHXO010000070.1:0-15635 GCA_965659815.1 Pseudomonadales bacterium | reverse complement strand
CACCTCAGGGTCACCACCTACAGCACGATGGTTTTCTGCATCGGGCAAGTACAGCTGATTCTCAGGTGCATGATTGGCAAAATCAGCAACCCAATCGGCAAACCAGTGACCACAACCGGTGCCGTAGTTCGCCGCCATCATTAACTGATTACCAATTCTGCCTGGGTCCAATGGTGGTGGAGGCCCCTCGGCTTGCAAACACTCAATTTTTAATGTGGCTGGCTTCTCGGTGAGTTTATCGAGGTAGGTTTGTCGCACCAAAATTTGCGAAGTTTCTGGCCCTAACTGCAACCAATTACCCTCATGCGGCTGCTGACTGGCAATTAACTCAAAATTTCCGTCGGCGTCGAATTCCATATCGCCGTGATTTAAATGCCCCGCCCCGCCAGTGACCTTACTGCGCGCAGCAAAATTCTGTGCCTGAGCGGCAAAACCCAAAAAGTGAATGGTGCCGCGATTGCCAGTGATTTTATAATCGTATTTGGCGTTAATTGATGCGCCAACATAATAATTGTCGGGGTTATCCAAACCCATCTTTACCATATCGGCCTGGGTTCGAAGCACTGGATATTTTGGGCCGGTTAACTCACAAAAGGTATCGAGACCAGCTTTAGTTAGCCGCGCCATATAGCGCAAGCCCTCAGCTTTATCGAACTGAGTGGTTGGCAAATCATCGCGCATAATGACGTTGCCCGCCTCTTTTAGCTGATCACAAAAGGCATTCCAAATTTCCTGCTGGCTAGACATTCTCGTCTCCCTTATCAATAACTAAAGATAATCGCTATACCGATCATCATTTATATAAAACGCAAAGCGGTCTAATATGATTTGCTCCGACAAACCAAACTTCTCGTAATTGTACTCGTGCTTGCCATGCTTACCTTTGGGGTTGGCATCGATATGCGCCTGCAATTTATTGTGCACATCTTCTGACATGTCGATATCAAAGTAGTCGTAACAGTCTTGCAGCAAGCGCATAGGCTGATCGACAAAATCCTTAAAGCGATAATCAAAAAAGTATTTTTTATCCATTTTCTCGCGCAACGCAATTCCGCGCTCAAGCGAACGCGCATAAAACTCCATAACTATGGGGCCGAGTTTTTCAGGCGCTAATGCCGGTACATTACCCGCGTACATTTTCGATGCCAGTGAGGTTAAACTCGAAATTGAAGGAATCACCTGTAGCGGATTTCTATGCCCCCATAAAATACACACATCCGGCATCACCGCAGTTAACGCATCCAGTCCCCACATATGCGCAGGTGCTTTTAATAGCCAGCGCTCGCCGGGTTCGCGCCACTGCAACATCTGCAGCAAAGATTTGTAGTATTCATACATGGGCAATAAATCACTTTGCTGGTGAAAACCCAGGTAGGGCTCCAACATACATTCAAAGCCCAACTGCACACCGTTAAAGTCTAGCGCGTGCAGCAGTACGCACTCCTCCGGGGTATCGGCGCTGGCGAAGTGAATCGTATCAAATTCTGGGTTTGCGGCTCGCTGCGCTTCTATTTTATCAATTAACTTGCGCCGCCTGGGGTCCATTTCGTCAGCGTCCAAACCATCAATCGGATCGGGATAATGTGTTTCCCATTGCAGTAAGGCGCGAGAGGCCGGGTCGTTAGCCATTAAATTAAACAAGGCCGAAGTACCCGTTCTAGGCAAGCCAGTTAATACCATCGGGCGGGTGATGGTTTCTTTGGCAATTTCAGGGTGTTTTTTTTGTGCGGCGGTAATACGTAAACGCGCCGCTAGCAACTTTAAAACCCGGTTGTAAATTTTTTGTCGGCCAAACTCTTCCACCACATAGTGATCATAAGTTTCAATGAGCCGTTTCAGGCCGGTGATAAAGTGCTGGTCACCGTAATCATCCAGCCCGGCAAAAGCCGCAGCACTTGCCATCATGGCATCGGCATCAAATACAACGTCAGACATAAATCATTGTTCCTTACGATTGCAATGTTTTTGCACTTAAGCCAGCGAACTTAACTTTACCAGCTCGGTATCTAACGACTGTAAATCACCCTCAACCAATTGAAAGCGACAAAAAATCACACCGTGACGCCGCCCTTCGGTATCCAGCCAATTGTCTCGCCCCGGGTTCTGATGGGCGACGATCATCTCGAAATTACCGTCGTCATCAGTGACAGCCTGAGCGCGGTTCAACGAAATATTGCGACCGATATAGTCCAGCGTTTGCATAAACATGTTTTGCAATACCACATTGGCAAAGCGGCATTTGGGCCAGCGACCGCGAATAATTAACGCCTCATCGGGCGCCAAATCAAACCAGGTCATGGCATAAGTATTGTCTTTTGCGGCGTAACCAATCGACTGATTACTGTCATCGACCTTTAACGGCGCAAACTCATTCTTCACCCGCGACACCCAATGCGGTGAACGCATATGACTGGGTGCAAATACCGTGGCATTTAACCAGTGCGCCACGCGCATAATCCGACCGGCAATGTCATCTTCGCTTAATCTTGGCGCAGGGCCTGGGTCGTTAATATTTTCAATCAGGATAGGAATATGTTTTAGTCGATCAGCCGAAACGTTGTCGACCGTTTCGTAGTAGTGGCGAGTGGTAATACTGATGGCGTTCTCAGCCAGTGGCAACCAGTTCGCTGCGCCCTTGGGCTTCTTGACACTGGCAATGATTTCAAAACTACCATCGTCGGCGATATCAAATTCTCTATCGTTAATCACTGCACCCAACTTACCCGATGCCGCCTCGCCGCGCGCAACCTCAACCGTAAACGAGGTATAGGTCGCACCATCGATATTGCCGCGAATTCGGTAGCTATGATCTGCACTGACTGCAGCATCGTAATAAATCGAATCAGGGTTGTCGCCAAGCAGTTTTTTCTCCGGCGTATGCCAACGTTTAAACACGGGTCTTGCCGGGTCGGCATGCAGCCAGGCCTCCATTGCATGAGCCAGCGTATTTAACAGCATCAGTCGCCCCTCGGCCCGATCGTTATCATTATCGAGGCTCCACTGCTGCTGACCAAATTCGGCGTCTTTGGTTGCCAGCACCTGGTTTAAATAAGCCATCGCTTTGGCAGCCTCGGACGAATCAACGCTACCCTGCGCCGCCGCACTAGTAGCGGGAAATACACTCGCCATTGAGGCGCTGGCCAATGCGGTTAGCGAGGCAGCCGCAGGTAACGCTACGGTCGATCGGCTAGCCGTTTGCAAAAAAGCTCTTCTGAGCATAGTTGTCACCCTTGTTGGTCGTTTTTGTTGTCAATGAAGAAACTAGCGCCATGGTAGCATCGTTAACCAAGACCGAGGCATCACGAAATTGTTCGCCAAAAAAGTCTTTTGGCTGGCAAAACATACCAAACAGGCAATGGAGTGATGGCCTATCATGCGCTATTATATCGGCGCCACAGAACACCACGGCCGAGCAATAGTTCGGGGTAGTTAGTATGAGAGTTAATACGAGAGTTAATACGAGAGCTAAATGATTTTTGACCGACCGTTAATAACAGCTGTCGGTTACTCCCCGGCAATAAATACGATTTAGATAGAGGTTTACCCCATGGCATTAGCTGCAGATTACAATCTAGGCCCCGAAACATTTCCTCGTGGCTGGTTTATTATCGCCGAAGCCAATGAGCTCGATGACGGCCCCAAAGCAGTTCGCTTTTTCAGCAAGGACTTTGCGCTGTATCGCGGCAAGAGCGGCAGGATTGTTTTGTTAGACGCCTACTGCGCGCATATGGGAACGCACCTCGCAGCGAGCAAGAGCCCGGAGATTGTGCAAACTGATAAGCAAATTGAGGGTGACTCAATTCGTTGCCCCTACCACGGCTGGCGCTATGCGCCCGATGGCACCTGTGACGATATTCCCTATCACGATGGCCCCTGCCCTAAATCGGCGTCCATCAAATCCTATCCGGTTGAAGAAGTGATGGGCTGCATTATGATGTGGCATGACCCGGAAGGTGGCGAACCCGAATACGCCCCCCCGAAACTCAAAGAATGGGATGATCCGCAGTGGGTCAAGTGGGAGCTCGACCACTTGGGCCAGCTTGAGATTCACGCCCAGGAAATTCTCGACAATATGGCGGACTGCGCGCATCTGGGGCCAACCCACGGCGCTCCTTGTGAGTATTTCGAAAATGAATTTCGCGACCACGTGGTTATTCAACGCCAGGGCGGCTTTCACCATACCTACGGTTGCTACCTGTCCAGCGTTACCTGGTACACCGGCCCGGGCATCTTACTGTCTAAGCAAGATTTCGGTGGCGCCATTTCTTACGAGTTGATTGCCAACACCCCGGTTGAAGATGGCCTGACACAGGTGTGGCATGCAGCGCTTGCCAAAGGGCAAAGTACCCCGCCTAGTGAAGAAGATATCGCTGCGGCCAAAGAAGTACAAGCCGGCGCGCTTTATGCGTTTTCGGCAGACTTTGATGTCTGGCGCCATAAGCGCCCCGCGATTAAGATTATGCAGCTGAAAAGCGATGGTCCATTTAATATGAATCGCAAATGGTATCAGCAGTTTTACGATAGCCGCGACAATGCAAAAAACTATACCGGCCAGGCCAATGGCGTGCATGCCATCCCCAACTTTCCGGTACCCGATGACTCGCAGCGCGCCATTGAAAGCGACGTTAACTTTTAAGCACCCTATAAAATAGCCTGTGGCACGATATCGCTGCGACTTGAACTTTAGCGGCGACTTGAAATTTAAGAGTGCCGCGCTAACAGTTGAGTAAACGCGCCACCTTTAAAATGGCGGCGACCGATATTGCATCGGTAATTTCGCCGCCATCAATCATCGCCAGTGCTTTTGGCAGCGTAAAGCGCTCGACAATCAAATCACTTTCGCTTGCCTCCAACGACTGCTCGACAGCGGACAAACCCCGCGCCAAAAACACTACCGCCGATTCATCAGTCACCGAATTCGAGGTATGCAGCTGCAACAGCGGCTGCCAATGCGACGCGCTTAGCCCGGCCTCCTCCTGTAGCTCGCGCTGGGCACATGTCAGGTGGGTTTCACTGTCAGCACAACCCCCTTCGGGAATCTCCCAGCTATTTTGATTAAGTGCATAGCGAAACTGACGCACCATAACAATATTATCGTGTTCATCCAGCGCCACCACACCGACTGCGGTGTGGTGAAAATGCACAACGCCATAAATACCCTCGGTACCTGCGGGAGTTATCACTTCGTCATGGGTTAGCGTAAGCCAGGGGTTGTTATACACCCGCTCACTACTTTTTTGTCGCCAGGGGCCGCGCTGCTGCTCAGCCTGAGGCTGTGGCGATGCATCGCTTGCGGCTTTATTATCGGTCACGGGCTGCTGCTCCACTGATCAGGGTTAAGTCGATAGCAAGAGCAGCAATTATAAGCAAAATAGCGCAAAATTTTATCCTGACCACGCTGATGATGCGATTCGTACTGGATCGCCGCGTCCAGTACAGTAAAATTTGGCGTCAGTTCTGTTCCAGTGCGCAATCCTGTCTAATCGCGTAGCGCTGGCAACGCCGGTAAATGGGTTGCACTTCCTAAACCAGCAAAACCACTAAACATAACGGTCAATCACGACTATCAAACACGACGGCATCAGCATATGAATTTTGAATTTTCCGATGACCAAAAAATGATTCAGGACCAGGCTCGGGCGTTTTTAAGCGAGCAGTCCACCGTCGCCACGGTGCGAGCAGTACTCGATGGCAACGACAGCTACGATCGTAAACTATGGAAGTCCATTACCGAATTAGGCTGGTGTGGAACCGCGATTGACGAGCAATACGGTGGGCTGGGGCTGGGGCCGCTGGAATTATGCGTTATCGCCCAGGAGCTCGGCCGCTCACTGGCGCCGGTACCCTTTTACACTACCGTCTATTTAGCTGCGGAAATACTCCAGGCTAATGCCAGCGAAGAACAAAAGCAGCAACTGCTGCCCAAAATTGCGGCCGGTGAAAGTGTTTTTTGCCTGGCCGCTACCGAGAAAGCTGGCCAGCATTTACTCAACACCAGCACAACCAGCTGTGCTAACGACAAGCTTACCGGCAGAAAAATAGCGGTACTCGATGGGCTGGATGCAGACTTTGCGCTTGTTACCGCAAGCAGCGCCGACGGCACCACCAACTCGCTGTATATTGTCGACCTTCATCAAGCCGGTGTATCGCGTAAGCAGGCCAATGCCATCGATTCAAGCCGACCTCTGGCTACTTTGGAATTCGACAATGTCGATGCCCAATTACTCGGTGCACCAGGCGCAGCAGAACACATGCTAACAACCGCGTTTAACCGCGCTGCGGTTTACACCAGTTTTGAACAAATTGGCGGTTGCGAAGCAACCATGCAAATGGGTATGGACTACACCAAACAACGCTTTGCCTTTGGTCGCTCTATCGCTTCGTTTCAGGCTATTAAGCATAAGTTTGCCGATATGTATGTCGCCGTTGAACTAGCGCGATCAAACGCCTACTTCGCCGCTTGGGCATTAAACTCTGGCGATGAAAAGCTACCACTGGCTTCGGCTACCGCCAGAGTGAGTGCAATAGACGCCTACTACTTTTGTACCAAAGAAAATATCGAAGCCCATGGCGGCATGGGTTTTACTTGGGAATTCGACTGTCACCTTTATTATAAGCGCGCACAACTGCTGTCATCTATTATCGGCAGCAGCCGCTGGTGGCGAGAACAGCTGGTTGAGCAACTACTGGCAGCGTAAGTAACACTGATAAAACAATATCGGCCAAACAATACTGGCAAAACAATAGCGCTGCTATTGATACCGCCAGTTTGAATAGCAAATTTAACGGCGACAGCGCCGCATACCAAAATTGGGCAGCGAGATTTGAGTTATGGATTTTAATGACAGCGAAGAACAGGCAAGCTTTAGAGCCGAAATCAAACAATGGCTGGCAACCAATGCCAGACCTAAGAAACAGGGTTTAATGTCGGGCGGACAAGAAGACCGCTTTGAGCAGGCCGTTGAGTGGTACCACAAGCGCTTTGACGCCGGTTATTCATGCCTTACCTGGCCTAAAGAATACGGTGGCCAGGGCCTTACCCAAATGCACCAGGTCATTTGGCAACAGGAAGTCAGCCATTACGGTGAGCCCGATGAATACTTTGTGATTGGTATTGGCAACTGCGGACCAGCACTGATGCACTACGCCAGTGAAGCAGTGAAAAACGAGCTGCTGCCTAAAATGGCACGCGCCGACGATATCTGGTGTCAGCTGTTTAGTGAACCTGGTGCCGGTTCAGACGTTGCCGGTTTAAGCACCAAGGCAAGCCAAGACGGCGATAACTGGAAAATCAACGGCCAAAAAATCTGGACCTCCGGCGCGCAGTACAGCCGCTATGGCGTTATCCTTACCCGTACCGATCCCGAGGTCTCTAAGTATCGCGGGCTTACCATGTTTATGATCGACCTGCAGCAACCCGGTGTTGAAGTAAAACCCATTAAACAAATGGATGGCGGCTCGCACTTTAATGAAGTGTTTTTCAATGACGCTATAGTGCCCGACAGTTACCGCTTGGGCGGTGTTAACGAAGGCTGGGGCGCAGCGCTTACAGTATTAATGAACGAGCGCCTGGCCAATGCCTCTGCCGCACCCGATGGTTTTGAAGACTTTTTTAACTGGGTAAAAAGTGCCGAGCTGAACGGCAAACCCGCCTCCGAAGATCCTACCGTGCGCGATAAACTCGCCACCTGGTATACGCAACATGCCGGTGTCGATGCAACAACCTTTAGAATGATTACTGCAGTTTCTAAAGGCGGCGTGCCCGGCGCAGAGGGCTCACTGGGCAAACTGGTCGGTGCCAGTATGAACCAAGACATTGCCAACTTTGTTATGCAACAACTCGATGCTGCAGGTCAACTGAGCGACGATGAGTCCACCCCTTTTGGTGGTCACTTTCAATCGGCTGTGCTAATGGCGCCAGGTATTCGGCTGGCAGGCGGCACTGATGAAATCATGCGCAATATCATTGCCGAACAAGTACTGGGACTGCCACAAGAGCCAAGAGCAGATAAAGGTGTGGCATTTAAAGAAATCCCTTCCGGCAACACAGTATAAAGCTATTTTAAACAACATATCTTTAAGTCACTGTTTTTAATAGACATTATTGGCCTATCACCGCTAACCTCCCAACGCCAGGGTCGCCACCTTGGCGCCAGCCTGATGCTGACCTTTCCGATAGTATAAAAACCTGCACAGTCGAGCATTTAGAACTTGCCAATTAGGTCATTCATCTATACTGAATAGAGCACGACGGAAAGCACTGGTGGTAATTTCAGGATTGAATATCAAAGCGTTATGGTTCAACTACAACAATATAACCCGCACGACCAAAGCAAAAGTAAGGTGCATATTTCGGTTACCCTCGCGGTGGCCGTAAGCCTTGTATTAATTGTTGCGGGCATTTGGAATGCGCACCAAACGGGTCAAATTGCGGAAGAAAATATTAAAACCAGCCTGCAATTGCAAAGGCTGAGTGACTCGATTCGCTTTCACCAGGAATCGATGAGCAGTGCTATTGAGTTTGCGCTAACCACCAGCGAATCACACTGGCATAATAGCTATGAAACCAGTTTGCTGAATTTACAGGGTGTCATGCACGCCACCGATATGACATTCTCGAATAGTATTGTCGAAAAAATCCAGCAAGAACACGGCAAAGTTATTGCGCTAGAGCGAGAGATATTTGCTTTTATCGCTAACGGTCAACGGGATGCAGCATTTTCTTTGCTCGCTTCAGACGAATACCAAAACAGCAAAATTGAGCAAGAACAAGATGCGCTCACATTGCGCGCTACCCTCGACCGCAAAGCGAAGAACATTATCGATATACTAAAGTCGAGACTCGATCGAACCACGATTGCACTGGCCACACAAATTGTACTAATTATTGCGATTTGGCTATACATTATCTTTAGTGTGCGACGCTGGCAGAAACACCAAGGCAAGCACAGCGACGAACTGACCCGCCTGGCCCATTACGACTCGCTTACCGGCATTGGCAACCGTGCGTTGTTCCATTTGCGACTTGAAAGCGCCTTCCAGCAATCGCGCCGCGACAATAAGGCGGTAGGGCTGGTACTCATGGATATCGACCACTTTAAGGATATTAACGATAGCCTGGGCCATGACACCGGCGATCACCTGTTAATTAAAGTGGCCGAAGAGCTGCAAAAAGCCTGTCGCGAAACCGACACTGTTGTGCGACTGGGCGGTGATGAATTTGCCATTATCGCCACCAATATCGATAAAAAGCGTGACAGCGCGATTTTGGGCAACAAGATACTGTCGATTTATGAGCATCCGCTGAATATTCAGGGGCACGAAATCAAAACCGGCACCAGTATCGGGCTGGCTTTTTACCCTGACGATGCCGACTCTGCCGATGAGCTACTACGCAAAGCCGATATGGCCTTGTATGAAGCCAAGCGCCGCGGCCGAGCCAACTTTAAATTCTTTGACACTGCGATTGAAATTGCCGCCCGCAAAAAAGCCAATATGCAAGCTGACCTGCAAGTTGCCATTGAGCAAGAGCAGTTTGAGCTGCACTACCAACCTATTATTGATATTGCGCAAAATACCGTTATTGGCGTCGAGTGCTTGTTGCGCTGGCACCACCCTGAGCAAGGCGATATTTCACCCGAGAAATTTATCCCTATTGCGGAAGAAAGCCGATTGATTGTAAATATCGGTGAATGGGTATTGCGCAACGCCTGCAAGCAGCAGGTCAAATGGGAACAGATGAGACTGCCCAGCATTAATATAGCCGTTAACCTCTCGGCAGTGCAGTTTAATGAGCGCAATTTGCTACAGCAAGTTGAAGAAATTATGGCGGAAACCGGTATTCGAGAAAACCAGCTAATACTCGAAATTACTGAGAGCACACTAATGGAAACCGAAGGCGATGTTATCGCCAAGCTACACTCATTAAAATCGTTAGGCTTAAAGCTTGCTATCGATGATTTTGGTACCGGTTACTCATCGCTGGCATACTTAAAACGCTTTCCTATTCATCACCTTAAAATTGACCGCGAGTTTGTTAAAGACTTGCCGCACGATAGCCACGATATTGCCATTGCGCGGTCGATTATTAAAATGGCACATGAGCTGCAAATTAACGTGGTTGCCGAAGGTATTGAAGACCATGCTCAGCTTAGCTTTTTGAAAGAAGCCGAATGTAACTATGGGCAGGGCTTTCACTTTGGCAAACCCATGTCGGCCAAGGCCTTTGAAGACTGGTTAACGCTGTTTAGCCAGAATAATCTCACCACCTTACGGGCTATCAAATAGCCGCCGTCATTTCACACCACAAAAACAGGCTATCGCTCAGCAATTAATCGCTAGCCACCTCGCTGACCAGGATCAGTTTATTTCGCTTTCACCCGCAGGGCCTGGCCAGTATAATCGCGCGATGAAAACAATATTTACTACGCCAGTCTTTCGCGAAATCCTTCGACTTATCGCCTATTTGTTTATCCGCTTTAAACGCTGGGAGATTACCGGTGACAACCCGCCGTTTAACAACTACGTGCTGGTATGCGCGCCACACACCAGCAACTGGGACTTTATCTACATGCTCTGCGTCGTGCTTACCCGCAAAATGGATGTGCGCTGGATGGGCAAGCAGCAACTGTTCAAGCAACCGTTTCGATGGTTAATGATCTGGCTGGGCGGTATTCCCATTGAGCGCAGCAAAACCAACAATACTGTCGACAGCATGGTAAACGCCTTTAATGAAAACCAAACGCTTACCTTGCTTATTACACCTGAAGGCACCCGTAGCAAGGTCAGACAATGGAAAACCGGGTTTTACCATATTGCTGTAGCGGCCAATGTTCCCATTGTCCTTGGCTATCTGGACTCACGCTATAACAGCTGTGGTTTTGGCCCGGTATTTGAACGCAGCGATAATATCGACAACGATATCGAAGCGATTAAACAACACTACAAGGATATGGTTGGCCTGCGGCCTGACCTCGGCGTTATTGTCGACGAATAGCAAGCTGATGCCGAACGTTATTCGGCCCTGTAGTTATAGCTGTAGTTATAGCTGTAGTTATAGCTGCAGTCGTATGGCTGTAGTGTTATGGTTACCGGTTTAGCGCTGATCCCATGCTGTATTGTAAGCGTATTAAACCGCAAATTGCCCACAAGCAACGCCACCCGGCGCAAACCCTAGGATTCTATTGATTATGAGATTTACCGGGCAAACCGACTTTGATCATCGCAGGCAAGATAAGATTGGCATCCTGATTACCAATCTTGGTACACCGGCAGCACCGACGGCCAAAGCCTTAAGACCCTACCT
The DNA here is from genome assembly GCA_965659815.1 of Pseudomonadales bacterium. Lineage (GTDB taxonomy): Bacteria > Pseudomonadota > Gammaproteobacteria > Pseudomonadales > UBA7434 > UBA7434. The sequence goes on along the minus strand of CBFHXO010000070.1, from coordinate 4,330 downwards.
CAAACAGTTTCTCTCTGACCCGCGCGTGGTTGAAATTCCCAAACCCGTTTGGTGGTTGATTCTTAACGCCATCATACTTAACTTTCGCCCCAGAAAATCGGCCAAGCTGTACGAATCGGTTTGGACCGAGCGTGGCTCACCGCTATTGTCTCACACGCAAGACCAGGCCGAAGCCATTACCAGACAATTGCAGCAAATCGACGCGGACAATCGCATTATTGTTAAATACGCGATGCGCTATGGCGAGCCTTCAATCGAATCGCAACTCGATGCACTGCAACACGAAGGGGCAAGCAAACTGCTGGTGCTGCCGCTATACCCACAATACTCAGGCGCAACCGGTGGCTCCACCTTTGATGTGATTGGCAAGCAATTCAGCAAAACCCGCTGGGTGCCCGACTTTCGCTTTATTAGCAGCTACCACGACAATCATGCTTATATCGAAGCCTGTGCGCAAAGAATTCAACAGCACTGGTCAAACGCCAAACGCCCGCGTGCTGATAAACTACTGTTTTCTTACCACGGTGTACCGCGCCGCTATCTTGAGGCCGGCGACCCTTACTACTGCCAGTGCCATAAAACTTCGCGCCTGATCGCTGAAAAGCTGGGACTGGAAAGCGAGCAATATATCTCGACATTTCAATCGCGCTTTGGCAAAGCCGAGTGGTTACAGCCTTACACAGAGGCAACACTAAAGGCATTGCCCGGCCAGGGTACTGAATCGGTAGAGGTATTTTGCCCAGGTTTTGCTGCCGACTGCCTGGAAACATTGGAAGAAATTGCGGTCGAAAACAAAGGCTACTTTATCGAAGCCGGTGGCAAGCGTTATGACTATATCAGCGCGCTGAATTCAGAAGCCAAGCATATTGACGCCCTTACCGGCTTAATAAAAAACGCCATCGCTGACTGGGTGGCAGGCGAGGCAGAGAATACTGAACGTCGCTATTCGCGTGCCCATAGTGATAATTTACCCTATAAACCCAAACACTGATAGCGAAATTAAAAACGGAGTTCTTAATGAAAATACATGGTGTGATTTTATCGCCCTTTGTTCGCAAGGTGCTGGCAGTAGCCAAACTAAAAAATCTCGATTTCGAAAATGTACCAGTATTTCCTGGCAATGTAGAACCAAAGTGGCTGGAGCTGAGCCCGCTGGGAAAAATCCCAGCCTTTGAAGACGATCAGTTACGCATTAGCGACTCATCTGTTATCTGTGAATACCTCGAAGATCGTTACCCCGAATCATCACTTCGCCCAAGTGACCCCGCCGAAAAAGCTCGCTCACGCTGGTTTGAAGAATACGGCGATACCAAAGTGGTTGAACTTTGCGGCGGTGGTATTTTCTTTGAGCGTTTTGTTAAAAAAGTGATGGGGCTCGGTGACACCGATGAAGCCAAGGTCAAGCAAACTATCGAAGTCGACCTGCCTCCTGTGCAGGATTACCTTGAGTCGAAAATCCCCGCCGACGGTTTTTTATTTGCCGAAATAGGTATTGCTGATATCAGTATTGTTGGGCCTTTTATCAACGCAGAACATGTGGGTTACAGCGTTGATGCAGGTCAATGGCCGAAGCTCAGTGCGTTTATTGAGCGGGTAAAAACGCATCCGGTATTAAGCGAACTGATTGATGCTGAAAAGCAAATGCTTGGTGGCGCGGGCTAAGCAATACTGGGTCAGGCAATACCGGGCTAGCGATCAGCTTAGCTATCGTGATCGGATTCCGGGCGTAAACCTGCGCCCGGTTTCTTTTTCGGTGGGCTACTGCCGTCGACAGAACCATCACTGCTGCTAGCCGCAGAGGGCTTTCGTCGCTTGCCGATATTCTTTTTATCACGGTGGCGCGCTTTGGTTTTGCCACCCTCTTTCTTTTTCTTTCCTGCCGCCTTGCCTGAGGTTTTTAATTTTTTTGGCCCCTTGTATTTGGCCTCAAGCCCTTCAATTTTGCGTCGCTCAAAGCTAATTCGCAAGTAGCGTTCAATACTCGACATCAAGTTCCATTCATTGGCGTTAATCAACGAAATGGCAACACCGGTTTGCCCTGCGCGTCCTGTGCGACCAACACGATGCGTATATTCATTACCGCTGCGTGGCATATCGTAGTTAATCACCAGATCAATGCCTTTAATATCCAGCCCACGCGCTGCGACATCGGTGGCAACTAACACATTTACACTACCGCCGCGCAAACGGTTAACCGTATCTTTGCGCTCGTCCTGGCTCATTTCACCGTGCAACAGACCTGCGTGGATTTTTCTATAACGCATTAACCCGCATATTCGCGTGGCCAAAACTCGGGTATTGCAAAACACCACAGCCTTGGCAAATGGCTGGTTAATTAACAAATGCTCTAACAGTTTATCTTTGTGGTCATTATCGTCGGCCAGAAAAATTTGCTGGGTTATGGTATCGAGCTGCTCTCTGACTGAGCTGAGTTTGATAAGCTCGGGGTTGTTCAGCAGGTTCTCGCTAATCGCGCTAAATGCCTTATGGGTTAATGTGGCTGAGAACAGCAGCGTTTGATTACGCTGCTTACAGTTATTGGCAATTTTTAATACGTCTTTGTTTAGGCCCATATCGAGCATGCGATCGGCTTCGTCCAGCACCAGCACCTGTACATCGTTTAAGTCGGTGCTGCCATGGCTAATATGCTCGGCCAACCGACCTGGTGTTGCAACGATAATCTCGGGGTTTTTGCGAAACATTGCCTGCTGGTATTTAAAGCTATTGCCGCCAATAATCAGCCCACTTTTAATATGTGAGCAGCTGGCGAATTTATCGCATTCTTTAACCACCTGAATGGCCAGCTCACGGGTTGGTACCAAAATCACTGCCAGCGTGCCACTGCTATCTCGGCCACTGTTTGCTGCTGACTTTTCCAGCAGGCTTTGTAAAACCGGTAAAACATAGGCCGCCGTTTTACCGCTTCCGGTTTGTGCGCCCACCATCAGGTCGACACCGGTAAGCGCTGGAGGAATAGCGGCCTTTTGTACATCGGTGGGTTCGCTTAACTGCATTTTATTCAATGCTTGAATTAAGCGCGGGTCAAGATTCAGCGATTCAAATGTAGGTTCGGACAAGGAAAAGCCTTATTAGGTATTAAGTATCGGTTTTTTTTACAGCAGTATAGGGATTTTGGCTAAAATTCTCAGTTTTAAAAGTCGCAATATCACCGTTTGGCTGCGGGTGGAAATCTTGCAACAAGCTATTGTATCGCATAAAATTCTCGGCGCTGCGCTTGTAGCTCAACTGGATAGAGTATCGGGCTTCGAACTCGAGGGTTGCAGGTTCGAGTCCTGCCAGGCGCGCCATTTTATTAGAATGCCTACCTTAAAATTAAATCCGATGATCGCCACAAGGCATGATTCACCATGGCAGGGCTCGAAACGAAAGGTTCGAACTGAGCGCAACCGAGCTACTGCCAGATCATCTGCTGGCTGTGTCCCGCTTCAAAAATATCGGTATAGGCTTTTTCTATCCGGGCACGCTTAAGCTTTAGCGTTGGTGTTAGCAAGCCGTTATCAATACCCCATGGCTCCGCAACAACAAGCAACTGACCAATCCGTTCGTGAGACTCCAGGCTTTGATTCACATCCTTTAATGTTTCAAGTAGCGATTGTTCAATTTCAGTGTTTTCCATGCCCTGCCGCTCACCAATCACAATGGCAGCCACAGGCGCCGGCATGCCCGAACCCATCACACAAGACTGCTCAACCAGCGGGTTGGCCTCCAGTAAACTCTCAATTGGCACGGGCGCAACATATTTACCCTTAGCAGTTTTAAACTGCTCTTTGACCCGGCCGGTGATATTCCACGAACCATCAGCATTTTGCGCAACCATATCCCCCGTTTTAAACCAGCCATCAACAAACGCCTCGGCAGTGGCCTCGGGGTTTTTGTAGTACTCACGGATAACCGCATCTCCTTTTACCAAAAGCTCACCACTCGTATCAGTTTTAAATTCCATATTACCCATTGGCACACCGATGGAACCCAGGCGCTCGCTGACATAAGGCGTATTACCCGATGCCGCGCCTGAAACTTCAGTCATACCCCAACCCTCGGCAATATTAATACCAATCGATTCATACCATTTTAATAAGCTTAATGGGATGGGGGCGGTGCCCGAGCCATAATAGGTGCACTGAGCAAAGCCCAGCGTTTTGCGGATTTTTTTTGCCACCAGGCCACGAACAAACGGAATTGCCAAAAGTTTGCTTAAGCGCTGCTCAGGTATGGCTTTAAATATTTGCGACTGGAATTTTGCCCATAGCCGGGGCACGCTGATAAATGCGGTTGGCTGGGTATAGCTTAAATCGCTAGCAAAAGTATC
>CBFHXO010000069.1:0-16091 GCA_965659815.1 Pseudomonadales bacterium | reverse complement strand
AAAAATAACGCTGCGGGTGCCGGGAATCACCGGCGTTTTATCGCGCCACAGGTTAATAACGCCGTAGCTATCGACATCGCGCTCCTCGTGTTTGGTTAGCTCGACAATAAATTCTGCGTATTCACCGGCAACACCCCAGGTGTAGGCATGTTTAATAAAGCCGCCCTCGTTACCGCTGCTTTGCTTATACTCTTCATTGGCGGTATAAAGCGAATCACTGAGCATCCTCACCGCTTCGTGGGTTTTTTTATCTGGAGAGCCTTCAACCATTTCGGCGCGCACACTTAAAAAATCGGATGGTGACACGGGTACCAGCACCAGTAGCACGATGCCGCTGGCAACCAGGCCACCAGTGACAATTAAGCCGCCGAGAAAACTGGCAAGCGTGGTGTATCGATTGGCAATGCAGCGGGCTAAAAAGGGCAGGTAGTGATTGTCGATAAAGCCGCTGAGTAGCGTATTGGCTCGGGCAGAAATTTTATCCGATTGTCGGCTTATTCCGCGAATTAACGGCACATGAGTAATTCGTGAGTGAGCGATATGCGCGGGTAAAATCAGTTTTGATTCGACCAATGAAAATAGCAGGCAAAAGATAACCACCCAGCCCAACGAAGCTGGCATGGGCGCAAACACGCCAGTCAATGTTACCGTGGGCACAAATGATGCGACTGTGGTTAATACTCCAAACGTTGCGGGTATCGCTACCCGTTTGGCGCCGCGAATAATAGCATCGAGTGAATGACCGCTTTCGCGGGTCGATGAGTCGATACTCTCGCCAATAATAATCGCGTCGTCGACCATAATGCCCAGCACGGTAATAAAGCCAAACAGGCTCACCATATTTAACGTGACATCAATGGTTTCGGTACTGATTAATGCGATGGTGCCCAAAAAGCAAACCGGTAAGCCAGCCATTACCCAAAACGCTAGATTAAAATTTAAAAACACCAGCAGAATGGTAAATACCAGCAACGCACCAATGGTCAGATTTTTGCCCATCAAATCGAGGCGGCCCTCAATATAAAAGCTTAAATCCTGCCAGTAACTGAGTTTAATGGTATCGGGCAATTCCAGTCGCTTTTGTTCGGCGTAGCGTTTAACAATATTGGTGGTGTCGATAACATCCTGGTCACCCACTGCGTACACCATAATGCCGGCGCCGTATTCGCGGTCAAATAATGTCAGGCCTGAACCCTGGGTGAACTCGTCTCGCACATAAGCGACGTCGCCCAAATACAATCGCGTACCATCGGGGAAACTGCGCAGCACGATACTATCGAAATCCTTTTGCCTAAACGCCTGGCTTTGGGTGCGCAATAGGATATCACCGGTATCGGACTGAATTGCCCCACCAGCTAAATCGAGTGAGGACTTATTTACCGCGTTAGCAATATCGCGCAGCGTTAGCTGGTATTTTTTTAAGGTGTTTTCCGCTACTTCTATCGAGACTTCGTAATCGCGCAAACCAAAAATGGTTGCCGCTGAAATTTCCGGTAGCGTTAAAATTTCTTCTCGCATCTGCCGCAGCAGCACATTCATATTTTTTTCATCAATTGCGCCGTGCACTTGCAGCTGGATTGCTGGTATCTCGAATTCCAGTTGTTCGACAGTGGGGGTTTCTATCTGGTCGGGTAGGTTGCTGATGCCATCGATTTTATTTTTGACTCTATCGAGCACTTTAGTCACATCGAAGCTCTGCAGAATATCGATATAAATCTCGGTCCATCCTTCGCGGGTATAGGAGTTAAAACTTTCAATGCCGGTAATATCTTTGATGGCAGCTTCGATTTTATTGGTAACGCCCTGCTCGACCTCTTCGGGCGAGGCGCCAGGGTAGGCCACAGTAACTTTAACAACATCAATGCTTAAGTCGGGGTTTAGCTCGCGGCGAATTTGCGTTAGCGACATCAAACCCACCACAATGATAATAATCATCAACAGGTTGGCGGCGACCGGGTTGTGAGCAAACCAGGCGATAATACCCGTGTGTAATTGTGGGTCGTGCAATTGTGAGCCGGGCAGCTTTGCGCCCGGAGCTGATGGTGGTGTGTTTACGCTGGCGTTGTCAGGCATTTAGATACCGCGAGCAGCCGGGTCTTCGCCAGTGGCATCGAGAGAGCGATCGGACTCGACCGAGCGCGCAATTTTGGCCGATGATTGGGATCGCGTCGCATCGGGCAGTACATCGGGTAGTGCATTGGCGGGCATCAGTGCTGGCGTGTTTAAGCTATCGGGCGTAAATAAGGGCTCTGGTGGCGCCAGTTGAATCAGTTTGGCAATCTCAACGCTGGCACCTGGCACACTGATATCGACATAGCCCATAGCAATGCGATCGGCATCATTCAGGCCGGCGGTAATGTAGGCAAAGTCGGTATCGTTAGCGATAACGGTGACGCTCTGTTCAAACATGCTGCCATTGCTATCCACCAGCCAGACCTTATTGTCAGTTTGCAATACGTTTTGTGGAATGCGAATAATATTGTCCAGGGTTTTGCCAGCAACCAGCGCGCTAACAAAGGTACCCACGCGCAATGGCGGCGTTGCCACTGCCCTAACCGCGCTGCTGTTATCGCTGATGCTATTACTAATATTACCGCTGTGAACTGACGAGAGTTGGTAAGGGTCCTGAACTTCTGCTACCAAGTAAAGTACGCGACTGCGTTCATCGACAACACTCTCAATACGGGCCAATGTGGCGGGCCAGCGATGTTGTTGTTGGTTGATTTCGAGGCTCAGTTCGATGGGCACTGTTTTACTATTGGGCTGGCCCGGTATTGGTAACTCCAGCAGCGCCAGTTTGTGCTCAGGAATTGGCAGCCTGACCTCGACCGTATCGGTTGCAAAGCAAATACCTAGTGCTGTGCCTATACTCACGTGCTGGCCCAAATCGACATCGCGACTGCGCACCAGGCCATCGTAGGGCGCTTTGATTGCCGTGCGTGATAAATTTTCACGGGCTCGTGCCAGGTCGGCTTGTGCTGCTTGCAGGTTTGCTTCAGCCTCCTCAATTTGTGGCTCGCGCAATGCCAGTGACTTGGCTTGTGCAGAGCGCTTCCCCTCCTTGTTATAGCGCAACCAGTCCTGGTAGGCGACTTCAGCGCGGCCACGCTCTTCGGCCAGGTGTGTTTTGGCGCTGGCAACCGATGCTTGGGCGCGGGATAAGGCGGTTTTATATTCGAGATCGTCGATACGCAGTAACACATCGCCTTTGCGTACGAAGCCCCCGGCGACGAAATGTTTGCCCACTTCAATAATACGGCCTTGCACTTCGGCGGCCAGTTTGGTTTCGGTGCCGGGTACAACCGTGCCTTGCGACTGAATTTTCAGTTGCAGGGCTTCACGATACACTTCGATTGCATCGACAACCACGGTGGTTTTTTCCTGTACTTGCGCTTCACGTTCCGGCCTGGTGGTATAAAGGCCAAAAGCAATTGCCAGTGCCACAATAACAATGAGTAGCGGGCGCAATAGTGCAAGGTTGGCTTTGGGGTTGGCTGACATCGAATTCTCAAAAATAACTATGGGTAACAGTTGCGGAGCCAATCGCTCGGGCAAGTCGTAAAACGCCTTTGTTGCAAGTTCAATCTTGGATAAAAGGTTTGTGGTTTTGTTTCGCAGGTACTGCTAATAATTGCGCATACGCAGTTGGTACGTGGTTTGGATCATCCTGTCGCGGCAGCGTTTGGCACTGCACCATACGCATTGTACGTTTGGCGCTAGCAAGTTCAATGAAGTAAGCATAGCAACCGGCATTATTTGCGCAATTACCTTTTGGTTACATATTGTCATCATGTATTACTGAACTGTTACGCTGGCAGGCTGGCGATACGCGGTGCATTTGATTACACTCGCGCAACTTTTAAAGCGTTGTTTTGATAATGGTTTAATGATGGTTTGTTGATGATTGTAACCACTCGCCGATGCGTAAACCTGCGAGATAAGCAAAACACACCAGTAAAACACAGAAGAATAGGGTTGAAATTATGGCGACGGTTTTTGCAAAGCCAAGCGATTTATTAACGGCGGTAGGGCAGCAGCTCGATAACAGTGATTGGCTTGAAATTACCCAGGAACGAATCAATTTATTTGCTGATGCCACCGGTGACCACCAGTGGATTCACGTTGACCCTGAGCGCGCTAAAGACGGGCCTTTTGGCGCCTGTATTGCCCACGGCTATTTAACGCTATCGCTTGTTAACCTGTTTTTACCACAAATTATCGATGTACAGGGCTTTACCCACGCGGTTAACGTGGGCATGGATAAAACCCGCTTTCCTGCGGCAGTGCCGGTCAATTCTGTGTTGCGCGGCGCCGGCGAGCTGATTGCTGTCGAAGAAATCAAAGGAGCAATTCAATCGGTGGTGCGGGTCACGGTTGAGATCAAGGGCAGCGACCGCCCTGCCTGTGTGGTTGATACTATCAGCCGCTACTTTACTTAACGACCAACTTTCAGTTTCGTTCTCTTTGCCTGCGCTGTGGTCTCTTTCCTGCGCCGTTGCTCCTTGCTTTGCGCATAATGGCTATCGGTAAGCCTATTAGCGTTGGTCGGTAAATTGTTTGATTCCCTGCCGGTTGTTTGTTTTTTTCTTCACTTTTTGTTTTCCCTTTTTGTAGCGGTAGATGTAGTGGCAGTATTTCCGGCGAAAATCGTTGATCATGCTATTATAGAAATATAAGTCCATAATATGGATTAATAAGTTATTATAATGGAAATAGTTTTCTTATTGATGGTTAAATTGAAGCCAGTCTTGTGATTAAATGACCAACCCACAAACACGCGGAATGTAAAAAATTTCAGTTAAGAACTTCAGGGAAAGGTGGTCACAATGTCATCAGTGGATGGTAGTATTCAATTCCTGCTCAAGAATATCGAACAATTACAAGGACTTGGCAAGTTGGAAACAATCTTGCCGATATTGGAAGCGATGAAAGTACTGATGACAGAGACGCAGTTTGATGTGGCAATGATCGATCTGACGATGTCTGCAGAAAACCGTGCGGTAGCGCGGAAATTTCTTGTTGATGGAAAAACCACCGCTGAGTTAAAAGCCGAGGGCGTAAGCCCGTCGAGGTTATCGAAAATTATAGCCAGAGTAATTGCCAATTTCAGTAAGCAAATTGATGCGCTGGAATTGGTCAGTGGCCAATATATTCTCGATGCCAAAACAGCTGCGCTGGTGCATGAGATCGAGCAAAGCAAAGTTAGCGAAGCGCAGCTGAAACGCCAGGTTGCCGCCTCGTCAAAACGGGCGCGGGCAAAATCAAAACCCGATGTAAAAACCGTGGCGGGTACTGACGCTAAAGCTGTGGAAAAAGCGCGGGCCGATTCATCCTAGGCCGCAGTCGCCAAAATGCCAGCACACTGCTAATACAAGCCTTATCAATATTAGACCAATGTATCATGGGTAATGATACGCTTGCCGGTCTGGCTTATTGCTTAATATTTTCTTTTTACGCTGTCGTCAGTTCGCAAATGCAGATAGTGCCGATTCAGTGGCGTAGCTTGCCCCCGCAACTGCGATTTAATAGTAACTGCGGCGTATGGCGTCCTTGTAGGCTGCAATGCGATTGGCCGCTTTATCGTAAAGCGCTTGCACATCAACGGCCAAACCCGCTTCAGCGCGGCGTGAAATCATAGTAATAGGAAACAGCGTATTATTGGTGCGGGTTAGCTGCAGCGCCCGTGATGGACCGTACTTATCTTCATAGACAACCCACCGTAGTTCAAACTCTCGCTCTAGCAGTTGCCCCAGCACAATACCCATATCCTGTAACAGGCGTCGGTCGTCAGCTTTCACTGCTTTAGTATCGAGCAGGCGCTGCAACAGCGGCAGGTCGTGGGCGGTTGACATTTGCAGCTGTGAGCCAAAATGGCGTTGGGTTAGCTCATTAATGCGTTCGTAGCCCAGCTGCAAATAGCGTTTATCGGATTCTTTAAACTTGTGGACTTCAAAGCTGTCTGCACTATTGGCAGCACTGCCGGCACTGATCAGCAGTGCCAAAACGGCGGTAAGCGGTGCACAAAAACGCGGAATTTGACTCCAAAATTGCCTTGCCGGGTTTGTCGGCGCGATTGCCCGCTTTTTGCTGCGATTTTCGCAGGCTGGAAAAAGCCAGCCTGGGGCTTGGAAAAATAATGGCTTTTGCATCATGATGGTTAAGATAAATACCTTGATCAATAGTTCCCGATAAGTTGTTTGATGTTGTTTTGCCGAGAGTTTACACCAGCTGGCGCGGCCTGCGAATTGTGCCGATTCCCGCAGCTTTAGCCTTGTGCTGGCAGGTTCGGCTCAGTACCATGACCGGCTTCATTGGGCGGTTTTTTGCGCCCGGTAATCAAAGCGGGTTATCGCCAATCAAGTCAGGGCTAATCAAGTCATGGTCGGTCATGTCTTGGTCAATCAAGTCTCTGCCAGGCGAGTTATCGCAGGCAACGCGTGCGTTGTCACCTAAGCGGTTATGCAACGCAATAAAAGCAGTAATGGGAAGGTTGTTTATGAGTTCAAATGGCGTTATTTCGGGCAGCATTGTTGCCCTGGTCACACCGATGACAGCTGATGGCGCGGTTGATTATAAGGCGTTGCACCGGCTTATCGACTGGCATATTGAATCTGGTACCGGTGCAATTGTTGCCGTTGGCACAACGGGTGAATCTGCAACGCTCAATAACCAGGAACACTGGGCGGTGATTGCCGATGTTGTTCAATACGCAGCGGGTCGAATTGCGGTTATTGCTGGTACTGGCGCCAATTCCACCTCTGAAGCAATAGAGCATACCGAAGCCGCATATCGACATGGCGCTGACGCCTGTTTGTCGGTCACGCCTTACTACAATAAGCCGACCCAGCAGGGTTTGTATCTGCATCATAAAACCATTGCCGAAGCGGTGGATATTCCCAATATTCTTTATAACGTGCCTGGCCGTACTGCAGTGGATATGCAAACGGCTACAACAGCGCGATTGGCAGAGATTCCCAATATTGTTGGTATTAAAGATGCAACGGGTGATATTGCCCGCGGCAAGGAATTAATTGCCACTGTTGGCAATCAAATTGCCGTGTACTCCGGTGATGACACCACAGCGGTAGAGTTATTGCTGTTGGGTGGTATGGGTAATATCTCGGTAACCGCTAACGTTGCTCCGGTGCAGGTTGCAGCGGTGTGCCGTGCCGCAATGGCAGCCAGTGGTGGTAGCCAGGCTGAGCAGGCGGCAGCGCGTGAACTCAATCAGCCCCTGGCGCTGTTAAATACCGACTTATTTGTTGAGGCTAATCCCATCCCAGTAAAATGGGCACTGTACAAAATGGGTTTAATTGGCCCCGGTATTCGACTGCCAATGACCGAACTCGACAGCCAGTATCACGACCGAATTATCACTGCTTTAGCGCAGGCCGGTATTGAAGAGCAGGTGTTGGAAGCGCATTAAGCTGTTCGTAAGCGGGTTTTTAGTTCAGCACATGTTAGTAATAGGTATTTTAAAAAATTCCTCAGTGGAAAGCGTAGTATGAAATTTTTAGCTCTATGGCAACGGTTTTTTCGCAAGCATGTATTAATGCTTGCAGTATTGGTTTTATTGCCCGGCTGCAGCTGGTTATTTGGCGAAGAGGGGATGTTTCCCGATCGTAGCAACGACTACCTAAAGGCTCAGGAGGCTGCTGATATTCAATTGCCTGACGGTGTCGATCCAAGCTTGGTTGTCACTGATTACCCGATTCCCGAACTGGCATTATCGCAGGTGCTGCCAAAAAAATTCGAAGTGCCTCGCGTAGAGCCGCTGGACACCGTTGACGATAAAGGCAGCGTGCGTATTCAGCGCTTTGAAAACCAGCAGTGGATTTTGGTCAATGCTTCACCCGGTCAAACCTGGCCGCTTATTGCCAACTTTCTTAACAGTAATGGTATCCCACTAGTCATTGCTGATGGCACGCGCGGCTTAATAGAAACCGATTGGTTGGCATTAAACAGTCTCGATGCCGTAGCCAGCGAGGTCGATTTGGCGGATCTTTCCAGGCTGAATAAACCTCGCGACGAATCGGCTGATACCAACAAAGTGATTAACAAAACGCCGGTAAAAGAAAAATATCGCTTTCGTTTAAAGGCAGGAATACAAAAAGAAACCACCGAAATTACCATTACCCAACAGCAGGCGGGTAATCAGATGGGTAATGGTCTTGAATCAAGAACAGCACTTAACTGGCGTGAGGGTTCTAGTAGTCAATTGCGTGAAGACAATATGGTTAAACTGCTGTCCGAGCAGCTGGCCAACTCGCCCAATGAAGCATCGCATTCCTTGCTGGCGCAGGGTATCGGCTCGGCGAGTAAGGTGAGTTTAAAATACAATGACCAGGGCCAACCCTATCTCGATTTACAACTGCCTTTCGATCGCGCCTGGGCTTCATTGGGTTTGGCCTTGCGCAAGGCATCTTACCAGGTGAGTGATCTCGATCGCAGCCAAGGAATTTACTACGCGCACTATGTTGTCAGGGCCGACCGAGAGAAAAAACCGGGCTTCTTTAAGCGACTGTTTAGTTTTGGTAAGTCCGATAAACAGGCCGCTAAGAATATTGACCCCTTGCGTATCCAGACTAGCCACAACGGTAGCAGTTTAATTATCAGTGTCCAACGCGAAGCTGAGCCGCAGTTACGTGCTAACGAGCAGGCGTTTATGCTGCGCCGTATCCAAAATAAATTATCTTAGCCAAGAGTTAATGGCTTAAATACACCGATAAAAATAACAGCCATGCGAATGATCAAAGGTATTGTTAATAATTTAATTAGCGCTTTCGCTGTTGGGGGCTGGCGGTGAGATTTGCATCGCTGGGTAGTGGCAGTCGCGGCAATGCTCTGGTGGTAGAGTCATCAGGTACGCTTGTACTGATCGACTGTGGCATCACGCTGCGAAACTTAACCGAGGGGCTTAGTCGGCTGGCTTTATCTCTGGACGATTTGCACGCGGCGTTTATAACCCACGAGCATGGTGACCATATTAAAGGTGTTAAAGCGCTATCGCGAAAACAGTCGCTACCTATCTATATGACCCATGGTACAGCGGTAAAAAGTGGTTGTGATCAGTTGCCAGGCATTGCTTTGTTAGATAACTTCTCTGCGGTTGATATTGGCGATCTCTCCGTGCAACCGGTGGCTGTGCCGCACGATGCGCGCGAGCCTTGCCAGTTTGTGGTTACCGCAAAAGTCGGCAGCTTAGATTCGTCAGCGTCCGAGGCGCGCGAAAAGCGTTTGGGTGTACTCACCGATTTAGGCAGTTATACGCCGCATGTTATCGATGCTTACAGTGACTGTGATGCCATGGTGCTTGAGTGCAATCACGATATCGGTATGCTGGAAGCGGGGCCTTACCCTTACGGGCTTAAGCAGCGCGTGCTGGGTGACTGGGGGCACTTAAGTAATTGCCAGGCGCGCGATTTGCTCAGCAACTTTGACCACGAAAAAATGCAATGGCTGGTGGTGGCGCATATTAGCCAGCAAAACAATACTGAGCAGTTGGCATTAGGTGCGCTACACGATGTGTTTCCGTATCGCGAGCGTATTTTGGTTGCCGACCAGGATACCGGTTTTGACTGGCTGCAGATTGTTTAAGTGGCAGCGACTGATGGCGTTAAAGTAACTAACCCTGAAGGATTTTTGTAACGAGGCATAAGTGGATTATCCTAACCGACGAAAATTCCCGCGAATTGCCAGTGAGGCCTTGCTTGAAATCAGCCATCCGGCCTTTGGTATTATCAATTTAAAAGCAAAAAATGCCTCTAAAGGTGGCTTTTTTGCACTGCGTAGTAGTCAGCCGTTGCCGCCTAAACATACCCAGGTGCAAGTGATTATCCGGCGTCATAAAGGCATCATCAATGATGTGCCCGTGGCTATGCGTGTGGTGCGTGTGACCGATGAGGGAATTGGCCTGGCGTTTATTTAGCGGGACACAAGAGAGCGTGCCTAAAAAGTACAGGGCTGGAGAAAAGCTATGTCTGCTAAACACAGTTCAACGCGAAATAGCAGTACGACACCGGGAAGCAGCGTGGGCAAGCTGCCGGGTCTATCGCTGATATCCAACCGCCGGCTGGGTGCTCAATTATCGGCACTGGTAGCGTTGGGGCTGTTTTCTATGGTGTTAAGCGTATCGATCGGTACGTCAATTATTGTCAATCAGTCGCTGACCAATAACTTTGTGCAAAACGGCAGGAATATCGCAGGCGTGCTGGCCGAGCAAGCAGCTTTATCGGTGCTGTTGGGGAATCCCGAAGGCGCGCGCCAGGCGATTGATGTTGTGCGCACATTTCCCAGTGTCAGTCAGGTGGCTATCTATGAGCTCGATGGCAATTTGCTAGCTCAGTCGGGCGAAGAGATGGCCTGGCATGCAGCAGAGCCCGAGTATCGTTCTGACGCATATAATCGTGTTAAAGGTAATGCCACGCTTGAGTATGAGGGCGGTCAGTACTGGCAGTTTTCAAGCCCGGTGCAGTCCGATAATGCCGAACCGGATCTCACCAATTTTGAAGCCAACCGCCAGCAGCAAATTGGCTTTGTCCGTGTGCTGATTAGTAAAGATCAGCTCTATCAAGCGCGAAACAATATTATTATTGGTAATATTGTTGTGCTGCTTGGGGTGGCGGTATTGCTGTTGCTGGCGCTGCGAAGTCTAAGTGTCGCTTTAACAAAACCGTTAGAAGATTTTGTTGCCACTATGGCGGCAGGCGCACGCGGTGGTGGCAGGAACTTGCGGGTTGACCTAACGGGTTCAAGAGAGACGCAACAGCTCAGTAATGCATTTAATCAAATGATGCAGGTGTTGGAGGATAGGGAGATACAGCTGGCAACGGCACGCGACCATGCACTGGCTGCGGCCAAGCTGAAATCGGAATTTGCCGCCAACGTTAGTCATGAAATTCGCACCCCGTTAAACGGTATTCTTGGTACGCTTAATTTATTAAATGACACTGGGCTGGGTAAAGAGCAGCGTGAGCTTATTTCGCTGGCGGAGTCATCCAGCGAAGCGTTAATGATATTGATAAACGATATTCTTGATTTCTCGCGACTATCGTTGGATCAGTCGACCTTAACGAATACCGAGTTCGATCTTTATCAGCTACTTGAAGAGCTGATGTTTTTACACGCCCAGTCGGTCGATGCAGGTAATCTCGACGTATTGGCGTACTACGACGCAGATTTGCCGTTTGTGGTTGAGTCCGACCCAAATAAATTGCGCCAGTTGCTCAACAACCTTATTAATAATGCGGTTAAGTTTACTGACCGTGGCTCGGTAATGATTAGTGCGTGCAAAGAGACTGATGCCGAAGGCAAACTATGGATTCGCCTCTCGGTGCGCGATACCGGAATTGGTATATCCGAAAAAGATTTGCACACGATATTTTTACCCTATTCACAAAGCGATGGCTCTATGAGCCGCAAATACAGTGGCACCGGTTTGGGTTTGGCTATTTGTGACAAGCTTGCTGAATTATTGCATGGTGATATCGGTGTGCATAGCGAATTAGGTTCGGGTAGCGAATTTTATGTGCGAATCCCTTTTTCTTACCGCGCCGAAGTCACCGCTGCATTTCCATTGGGCATGGCGGGAAAGTTACGGGGTCAGCAGATGTTAGTCTTTGCTGGTAGCCCGGAAATACTCAAGGCCTGTCAAAGTCTTTGTGCTTTGCATGGCTTGCAGGCCTGTTTATTCGATTCGCTGTATGAACTGGAGCAGTATTTACTAGTGGAAGAAACCGCTACGAAAAATGAAAATACTTCGGCGAGCCAGCATGAAACGCAGAAACCGTTGTTAATGTTTTATTTCTCCAGGCAAAATCGCCTCTTGGATTACAGCCAGCGCGTTGCGGCACTTGCGCGAGGCTATGACAGTATTGTTGTTTCGCCCACTGATATTCCCGAGTTGTCGGCTAACGATAATATAGTAGTGAGTCGTTCACCGTTACGGGCATCGGCGTTTACCAATGCGCTGGCCCGTTTATTAAATGTCGATATTGTTGAAGCTGACATTGCCGGGCCACCAATAGAGCATATTGACCTGTCCGGTTACCATATACTGCTGGTTGAAGACAATATCGTTAACCAGCGCGTGGCAAAAAGTATGCTGGAAAAATTATGTTGTATTGTTTCTGTTGCCGAGACCGGTGTTGAAGCGCTGGAGGTTATGCAGCAACAGGATTTTGACTTGATTTATATGGACTGCCAAATGCCACGCATGAACGGCTTTGATGCATCGCGGGCAATACGGCAGATGAGTGGTGCCAAGGGGCGAACGCCAATCGTGGCGATGACTGCCAACGTAGGGCAGCAGGATCGCGCTCATTGTTTTGATGCCGGCATGAATGATTTTTTAAGCAAGCCGGTTAAGCTCAGTGAGCTGTCGGCAATAACGCAAAAATGGATTTTTGCCACTGGCAGTCATCGCAGTGATGCTTCGGCCAACGATACTAGCAATCCATAATAGTGATGAACGCCAATCACGCTTTGGGTTATCTGGTTATTGATGAGCGGCAGTTATCAATCGCTGAGGCTGAGGCGCTGGCGGCATCGCTAGGGCTGGTGTTGGTGACACCGCAGCAGTCTGAGTTGATAAACGATAGTTTTAAGCTGTTTTATCGCGACGGTTTATGGCGTGCACAACTTGCCAATGGCAAGGCCAATACCAAGACCAAAACCACGAACAAAACCACGAACAAAACCTATGTTGCGATAGATTTTACCGATAGCAAAATGCGATCGCGAATCAAGCCTGGTAATCTTGCTGGCGAATATGTTGTCAGGGCAGTATTGGGCAGGAAAAAAGCGGCGCAAACATTAACGGTAGTCGATGCCACTGCCGGTTTTGGTCAGGATGCGTTTTTGCTGGCAGCGGCGGGTTGCCAGGTCACGATGATTGAACAGCTGCCATTGTTACAGTTTCTTTTACGCCAGGCTTTAGCGATTGATACCCAGGGCAATAGCGAGGTGCGTGAAGTGCTCACGCGCTTGCAATTGCAATCTGGCAACAGTATTGATGTGATGCGCAACTGGCAGCAGGCGCGGCCAGATATTGTTTACCTCGACCCCATGTATGCCCAGCCTGAAATGGGTGCTGCCGGGCTGAAAAAAAGCGCAGCGGTAAAAAAGAATATGGCGTTTTTGCAACTGCTTAGCGCCGGGTACGCCCACCAGCATGGCGAGGCTGATTTATACGGTAATGGCATGTTAACGGTGGCATTAACGCTTGCACTTCGCAAGGTGATTGTTAAGCGCGCACCCAATGCCGACTGGCTGGACAATATAAAACCGGCTTCATCAATTACCGGTAAAGCGGCGCGATTTGATATCTATCCGGTTTAGCGCTGTCTAACCAGGCCCTCCTGTACAGCTGAGGCAACTAATACGCCATTGCGGTTAAATACTTTTGCGCGGCCCATACCTCTGCCGCTGCCGGTAAAATCACTATCGATTTCAAACAACAGCCAATCGTCAATTCGCGGTGCCTGGTGAATCCAGATTGAATGACTCAGGGTGGCTGCCATAACACCGGGTGTAAAAGGGTTGATACCATGAGGATAAAAGGCTGGCATTAAAATTGGATTATCGGAGGCGTAAACAAACATCTGTCTATGCGTTGCGTCGTTATCGGGCAGAGCATGCGCCGTTTTAAGCCATACCAGTGCGCGTGGTGGGGCGGGAGTAGGGTTTGCCAGGTCAACCGGATTGACATAGCGTACATCAATCGGCCACTCATAGTTGCTGTCACGGCCCAGAGAATTAAACAGTTCGCTGATGCGTTGTTTTTCACTGGTCAGTGATTCGGCTGGCGGTACATCGGGCATGGTAGCTGAGTGCGTTGGGCCGTTTTCCTGTTTATGAAATGATAAGGTGGCGCTGAAAATGGGTCGTTCGTTGCCATTATTACCGGCCTGAAAAGCAACGATGTTGCGGGTGATAAAAGAGCGTCCGTCACGCACGGCATCGACTTCATAGCGTACCGCTTTATCTAGTGCACCTTGTCGTAAAAATGAAGAGTGCATCGCATGTAGTTTAAACGCCGGCGCAACGGTTTGTTGTGCAGCACTCATGGCTTGTGCCATAACCTGGCCGCCATAAATACGTTCGCCTGAATCGTCGCTACCGTAGCCAATAAAGTTTGATAGCGTTGCTGATGATGCGGTGGAATCGCATTGTTCGAGTTGTAAAGAGCTGAGTATTTTTTCCAGGCCGGTTAGCATTGTTCTGCCTTGTAGAATAATTCGCAAGCAGTCAGCTTAGCGACTCTAGGTTGCTAAAGCATTGATCAATTAATCCCTAATCGATGGTATTGCCCGATGGCGCGCGGATTTGTGATGGTCGATTATGAGCGCATTTTGCTATGATGCTGCGTAAACCCAAAATACATTAAGCGGTGAGGTTACTGTGAGCACAGCGAATAAAGAGATACCCCAGGGCTGGAAAGTACTATTGGAAGAGTATCAAAAGCGCATTGACTACGGCAGGGCAATGGGAGGTGAAGAGAAACTCGCCAAGCGGGCGGCCAGGGGTAAGGCGAATGCGCGCGAAATGATTCGCGCATTGGTTGATGATGGCAGCTTTATGGAGTTGGGAACGCTGGCTGGCGGCATGAGTTATCACGGAGAGCCGACGGCGCCGGCTGATGCATTGGTGGGTGGCTTGGCGGCTATTAATGGTCGTCAGGTTGTTGTTGGTGTAGAAGACTTTACTGTGATGGGCGGGTCGATTGGTCATGCAACCAACGCCAAAAAAGTGCGGCTGGCCAATTTAGCGATGCAGGAGCGTGTGCCTTTTATCAGCATATTGGAAGGTTCTGGCGAGCGTACTACCAATGCACTTGATAGGCATCCTTATGCACCGGGTGATATGCAGGTGCTGGCGAAGTTATCGGGTATTGTACCGACCATTGCTTTTATTGTTGGTCCTTCGGCTGGTCATGGTGCGATTACGGGGATGTTAAAAGATTTTATTATTATGACTCGTGATGCTTGTTTGTTTGCGGCTGGCCCGCCATTGGTAGAGGCGGCTTTGGGTGAGAAAGTTAGCAAGGAAGATTTAGGTGGTGCGCCTATGCACACTGGAAAAAGTGGTGTTGCGCATAATATGGTTGACACCGTTGAAGAGGGTTATGCGTTAATTAAAAGCTACCTCGATCATATGCCGGATAATGCCTATAGTACTGTGCAGCGTCGGCTAGATGAGTTGTCTGCGTTGCGTCGGCTCGATGAGGTGTTGCATCTAGTGCCTAGCGATGACCGAATTGCCTATGATATGCGAAAGTTGGTGGCATTAATCGCTGATGATAGTTCGCAGGTGGTAGAGATTCAGCCGACCTTTGGTCGCTCTATGGTGACGGCCTTAGCGCGGGTGGGTGGATTTTCGGTTGGTGTTGTGGCTAATCAGCCGACATTTATGGCGGGTGCAATAACGGTTGATGCGGCGGATAAAGCGGCGCATTTTATTCATGTATGTAATGCGTTTCATTTGCCGGTGATTTTTTTGGCGGATAATCCGGGTGTAATGAGTGGTTCTATGGCTGAGCAAGCGGGGACTTTGCGGTCGGCGGCGCGGATGTATGCGGCGCAGATTCAGCTAACTTCGCCGAAGTTGCATGTGACTTTGCGTAAGGCGTTTGGGTTTGGTAGTTCGTTGATGGGGATGAATCCATTTGATGGGCAGAGTTTAACGGTGGCGTTTCCTGGAATAACCTTGGGAGGGATTCCTGCGTTGGGGGGTGGTGTTGCGGCTAATGTTGATGAGGATCAGGCGGCGTTGTTGAAAGCGGCAGAGGAGAGTGGGGCTTGGTCGACGGGGGATACGATGGCTTATGATGAGGTGATTGATCCTAGGGAGTTGAGGGATGTTTTGATTCGTGGGTTAGAGTTGAGTGAGGAGAGGAATGCTGCGGGCGCGCAGCCGGTCGCTAAGGTTGGGGTTAATCCTTAAAGGGGGGTGAAGGCCAGTCGGTGGAGCTTTGTTGTTAGTTTATCTTTTACCATGGCCGTGTTTTTGTCCTGCAGGCCAGTTACTTTCTTTTACTTGTGTAAAAGAAAGTAACCAAACCTCTTTATAAAACAAATTGGGCACAAAAACGT
>CBFHXO010000068.1:0-16109 GCA_965659815.1 Pseudomonadales bacterium | reverse complement strand
GCTACAGTGTCTAACAGACACGCGTGAAGTTCAAGCAGTAATGAATCATTTGCAGGTAATTTAATTGAGGCTTAATACCTAAAACACGCTACCGACAATCACTCAATAGACAGCGGTGTTATTCCGTAGGTTATTCGTTAGTAAAAAGCAGTGCTCCGTTTTCCAGCTGCAACTGTTTGATTCCCTCAGCGGTAAATGGCGCAGTCGACCGTTCGACCTTTGACGCGCTTTCATTATTATTCGTTGCCGTATTTTCCGGTGACGCGTTTTCAATTACAGACTTGTCCGCTGCAGCACTTTCAGCCGAGGCATTCTCGGATGCAGTAATTTCAGGCGCTAAAGACTGAGCGCCTACTAACCCTTCGCGCGCATTCAAACGCTCAAACCAGGCTTGCGCTTCCGCGCGCGCGCTCTCTCCCAAGCCTCTTATCGGAACGCCCTGGTCAGTTAAGCCAATGGCCGGTAAGTCCACCTCCGGGTTTAAGATCAGTTCGTCTTGTTCGGCCACATCGGGTCGCAACTGTTCGCTGGTAGATACCATTAACACAATCCGTCGGTTGCGCGCGCGCCCCTCTTCTGTTCGATTACTAGCCACTGGCTGGTGCTCGCCGTAGCCAATAGCTGCCATTCGCCGTGACTCAATGCCCTGCGACTCCATTAACTTCACCACTGCAGTGGCGCGGGCAGTGGATAATTCCCAGTTGGAGTTAAATCGCGTGGTCGCAATAGGCACATTATCGGTAAAACCCTCAACACGAATGACATTGCTATGCTCGCTCAGCGCCGCTGTAAGCTCACCAATAATGGCCGAGGCCGTATCACTTAGCACCGCCCCACCGCTATTAAACAAAATAGCCGACTGCAGCTCAATTTGGAGCCAACGCTCATCGCCGTTAACGGTGATTAAATCATTCTCAATCAGCGACTGAAAACTTTGCTTTAGCTGCTCTTCAATCCGCACAAAGGTTTCGGGCACATCATTGGCATCGTTGCCCGGCCTGTCCTCCAGCGCCAGCCCGTCCATATCAATGGGTGTTAAGGTATGCGATAACTGCGGATCACCTTCTTGCAAAATCTGCTCAGCCTGGTTGGCGGGGTTAAACGCCTGAGTAAGCGTTTCGGATAGCACGCGGTATTTATCTTCGGATATCTGCGAGATTGAATACATAACGACAAAAAATGCCATTAGCAAGGTCATAAAATCGGCGTAGGAAACGAGCCAGCGTTCGTGACTGACTTCGCCTGATCCTGCTGAATCACTACCTTGATTAGTATAACTGTGACGATAACTGCTGCGATAACTGGCGCTTTGATAGCTTTGACGCATCACGGCTTAGTTGCCTCGGTAAATACTATTTTTAACAGCAGCTTTTCCATAGACATTAGACATCCAGGTAAAAGCCCTTTAGCTTATCGGCAATTGAACGCGGGTTTTCACCGTCTGCAATAGCTAATATGCCTGCAATAAGCATTTCCCTAACATGTGATTCGTGACGAGCATAGGCGCGCAACTTATTAGCCACAGGAATTAAAAATAAATTTGCCAGGCCAACGCCGTAGATGGTTGCAACAAAGGCCACTGCAATACCGCTACCCAGCATACTTGGGTCGGCCAGGTTACCCATCACATGAATTAGACCCATTACTGCGCCGATAATACCAATAGTGGGTGCGTAGCCTCCCATGGCCTCATAAACATTGGCCGCATCAATATTGCGCCGCTCCCGACTAATCAGCTCGAGCTCCATTGCAGTGCGAATTTGCTCTGGTTCTCTACCGTCAACCAATAACTGCAAACCCTTTTTAGCAAAGGTATTGCGCTCATTGTTGGCGACTTTCTCCAAGCCAAGCAAACCATCCCGCCTGGCCAAATTGGCCCAGATAACAATCGATTTTAATGTCTCCTCAAAATTATCTTTGGGTGGGTTAATTACCCAGGTAAACATACGCACTGCACGCGCAAACACCGGCTTGGGCGTTTGTAAAATTGCCGCACCCAGCGTGCCGCCAATAACAATTAAACCCGCTGGGCCATTAACCAGCGCACTGATATGACCACCTTCAAGAAAGTTACCACCAATAATGGCGGCAAAACCGATAATGACGCCAATAATGCTGAGTATATCCACAAGCGTTGCCGTTTAGCTTTTCGATTCGGGTGACGGAGATGTAGAAACCGGTTTTGTCGATCCAGCTGTAGGCACCGACGATGTTGGCACTAATGATAAATGCTGGCTTTTGGTTTTACCGAGCTTATCGGTCGAAGTGTTATCGGTCGCAGCGTTATCGTCGTTGGCTTGCTCCGGCCCAAAACAGCGATTCTCGCTGGCTTTGGTATTAGCGTACAGCACCGCTACATCACTGGCCGCCAGCATGCGCTCAAATTCTGCATCGGCGAGATCCGAATAATTGCCGCGCATTTCAACCACGTTAGCATCGGCAAAACGTGGCATTGCCTGGGCACCAATTAATTTGCGCGCCTGGTCAAGCAGCATATGGGTTTCTATGACCGAACTCTCATCAATGGACTGCTCAGCAAGATTGGCTGATAGCTGCAATTGATGCAGCGCCCATTCAACTTCCTGTACGCTTTCTCCAACTGCATCGACTGCGCCACGATGTCGGCAGTAACCCAGAACAGCAACAGCCCTAACGAGCTTTTGCAACTGTCGCTCGAGTTGAGTGCGCAGCCGTTGGCTACTTGATACGATTAACTCATCCATACAAAACCTGTTACGTTTAACGGTAAAACCGGTCGCTTAACATCAATGGTTTAACTGCCTGGCTAATTTGGAACCAGCCTTTTGGCACACTATGCCTGGTTAAACAGCTGCCGTTGTTTAACTGTCAGGCTGTACATTAATTAGACGCATAGACGTAAACTAAAATGTTCTTGTTTCAGTCTAGAAGAAGGCTGGCATCTGGCCAGTGTGCGGGGCTATTAATTTGGGATAGGGTGAAAAAATTATTGTAGGTTAATCAAGCAGTTTGGCCCGCAACTTTAATGCGGCCTGACTATGAAGCTGGCTGACCCGTGACTCGCTGACGCCCAGCACCTGGCCGATTTCTTTGAGATTAAGTTCTTCCTGGTAGTAAAGGTTGAGTAGTAACTGGTCACGCTCGGATAATTCACTAATGACAGTGGCTAACCGTGCGCGCTGCGAATCTTCTTCAATCAGCTGCTCCGGTCCCTTGGTGGTATCAGCGTAGAGTTCGCCACGCGTTTGTCCCTCGGTGTAATCCGGGTTATCAACCCCACGAACCACTTCATCAAAACTGTGCAGCCGCGCTGATAGCGTATTGCGAGCCATTGACCGGTAATATTCCAATGAGATATCCATTGCCTCAGCAACTTGGGTATCGGTTGGCGCACGACCAAGCTGATTTTCGAGTTGTTGGTATTGTTCGGCCAACCGCCTGGCATTGCGGTGCAACGAACGTGGCGACCAGTCGCCGCGACGCATCTCGTCGAGCATGGCGCCGCGAATGCGAATACCGGCGAAGGTTTCAAAGCTTGCGCCCTTACTGGCATCATAGTTATTGGCGGCCTCAAGCAAACCTTCAAGACCCGACTGGATTAAATCGTCGACCTGTACGCTATCGGGCAAACGCGCCAGCAGGTGAAATGCAATGCGCTTAACCAGCGGGGCATGCCGCTCGACCAAGGCAATGGTATCAGCGGCTTGCTGACTAAGGTCGTCACGATAAGGTTCCTGGCTGCGAGGCATAGTAATGGGAGACCATTAAAATAGCAGTGGCAGGATAATTGCCTGGTAGCAGCATTGATTCAGCCGCTGACGGCGCTGACCTGCAAATTCAATCGCCGAGGCCAACATTAAGCCTGTACTCCCTCGACCAATTGCTCTAGAAAAAACTCCAAATGCCCACCCGGCGCACTGCTGACCGGCCATTTAAGCAGTTGTGCCGCTAATTGATTAAACGCCTTGGCGGCATCCGATTTTGGATAGGCATCCATTAGCGCACGCTGCTTACGCACCGCTTTACGCACAGACTCATCAAAGGGAATTGCGCCTTCATAGCGCAGCATTACATCGAGAAATCGATCGGTAGTGCCGACCAGGCGCTGGTATAGGGCCTGGCCTTCCTTGTCCGACCGAGTTTGATTAGCCAACACCCGAAATGCGTTGACACCGTAGTCGCGATTAAGCAGTTTAATTAATGCATAGGCATCGGTAATGGATGATGGTTCATCGCAAACCACCACTAACACTTCTTGTGAGGCGCGGATAAAATTAATTACCGAATCGGATATGCCGGCAGCGGTATCGATCACCAATACATCGATATCGTCCGCCATATCGCTAAATGCATGAATTAGGCCTGCGTGTTGCTGGTGGCTTAAATGCACCATTGACTGGGTGCCGGAGCTGGCCGGAATAATGCGAATATCTTGAGGGCCGCCGATAATGACCTGGGCTAAATCACAATTGCCAGCGTAAACATCTTCGAGATTGCGCTCAGGTTTAAGACCCAGCAAAACATCAATATTGGCCAGGCCGAAATCGGCATCGAGCAACAGTACCCGTTGCTTTAACTGCGCCAGCGCAATACTTAAGTTAATGGATACATTGGTTTTACCCACACCGCCCTTACCACCGGTAACCGCGACCACGCGGACAAAGTGCGGAGCCGCGGCTTGTAAGCTCTGTGAATCTGTTTCCGATTGATTAACCAACACCGTATCCTGATTAAAGCTGACATGTTATTAACAGCCTCGCATTCTAGCTATTTGATCGACGACTATCCAGCATCGATATGAGCGGTTTCGCGCTGTTTTAGTTTTGCTTGCTGTGAATTGGCTTGCTGCGGCTCTACCACCGATGTGTTAGCTGAAGTAGTCACTACCGGCGTTAGCATATCTACAACGTCATCGCTAAAATCACCGTTCACGTCACTGTCTTTCATGCCAGTACTATGACTCATGCTGTCGATATTTAATAATTTTGCCAGCAACTGCTTTCGATCGGGTTGCTGGATATATTTGGGTAGCAAGCCACCGTCGCTTTGATAATGAACGGGTAGTTGCTGCTTAACCAATGCCGCCAACACACCACCCAACGACTCTACCTGATCCATATGACTCAGTACACAGCCAACCGTATTGGCCAACTGATATTGCCTTATCATTCTGCTGATCCAGCGCATTTCTCCGGTTGCCGGTAACACAATCAGGCTTTTAACTTGCTTTAAATCAGCCAGCGTTGCCAACTGTTTATCAGCCTCGGCGTTCTCTTCGGTTTTACTGACGGTATCAATGAATACCAACCGACGCTTGGCGCACTGCGTAATCCGCGCAGCCAGGCTATGGTCTTTATCAACATAAAATACTGGAATCCCAGTCATACTGGAAAATCGACTCAAGCGGCCGCTGCCTGCGGTGCTGCCAGCATCGTGCGAAATAATGGCAATATCTGCCGCGCTATGCGCTAACAAATAGCGCGCCGCCAGTTTGGCAATGGCCGACGATTTGCCCGCACCTGAAGGACCTAACAGGGCAATGATGCCGCCGTTGTGCAACAGGTTCTGATTAGCGATCGGCATCATTTGCGCCAGTCGCTCACAACATTGTTGCCAGGCCGGCTCAATGCCATCTCCCGACATGGCAGCAGTGCTTCTCTGATCTGCACTTATTCTTTTACTGGTGGTTTGGTTGAGACTTTTGTTATCAATACGCGGCTTATCAATGATTGATTTATTGGTCGTGGGTGCGGTAATCGCCCGTGCTAAATCAACTGGAATACCCATTTGCAATACGCGATTCATCAACAGGTATTGCGTTGGCTCCGGCAGCGAATTGCCGGCCGGGTTAACCGATTCGATTTGTTGCTCCAGCATCTGCCGCACCTTTTGCAGTTCACGCTGCAAGTTTTCAAATGCTGCGACGCCAGATTCGACGCCAAAGCGGCTATTCACTGAATCGGCATTCGCAGCGCCTTTAGCACCAACAGCTGTATCTTGTGCAGCCGCTAAATCAATGGCCGTAAGGCTACCGATACTTTGTGCTAAACGCGACGCCGCTGAACTTATATCGGCATCAATTGCATCGCTAGCATTATTTTTTGTTAGTGCTGCTGCCACGGGTTTGTCTGTGCTGTTTTCAACCTCGTTTTTTTTCGTTGTCCTTCTATCCTGAATCCGCCGGTCACTGCTACGCCTATCGCTGTGCAAGCGATTTATGTCGTCGGTAGATGCTGCACCACCAGGCGGTAGTGCAACAATTTCTACCCCGTCGGAGACTTTACGCGAAGACAGTAAAATAGCATCGGGCCCCAGCTCTTCGCCCAGCATACGCAATGCACGCCCCATATCGGGTGCAACAAAACGCTGCTCATGTGTATCCTGCCCCAGGTTTGTTGACGATTGCATAAGCAAAACCTCTTTCTGTTTTTAATACCGTGTTATTACTAATGTGCTGTTAACCAACCGTTGCCTCTATGGTTACCTGCTTATCTTCAGGAATTTCGTTATACGACAGTACATGTAAAGGCTGACTACTAAAGCGAACAAAGCGAGCTAAAATCGGCCGCAGTGGTGCTGGCACCAATAATACTGGCGGATTACCCTTAAGCTCCTGCGCTTGCGCCGCCTCGTTAATTGAGCGTTGCAATTGCTCCGCCATACCTGGTTCCAAGGTTACGTCATTCACTGGCTGCGATGCGGCGGGCTTCATTAACATCTGCTCCATAGCCGGCGCCAGCGTCACCACCGGCAGGTTGAGTGTATTGCCATAAATTTCGTAAACAATAGAACGCGCCAGCGCCACCCTTACGTTTTCAATTAGCTGCGAAGGCTCCTGGTTTACCGCCGCGCTGGCGACAATGGCCTCGGCGATAGTGCGAAAATCGCGAATCGGTAATTGTTCGGCCAATAAGCCTTTTAACACTTTAAGCAAACTGCTCATGCTAATAGTATCGGGCACCAGCGTATCAACCAGCTTGGGCGAATGCTTGGCCAGTCGATCAATCATTTGCTGTACTTCTTCGTGACCCAGCAATTCGTGCACATGTTTTTGCAACAGTTGATTCATATGCGTTGCAATCACGGTACTAGCGTCAACCACGGTATAACCCAGGGTTTGGGCGTGGTCTTTAATCGCGGTATCAATCCATACCGCGTCGAGACCAAAGGCAGGATCTTTTACCGGCAAGCCTTCAACCGTGCCAAACACCTGGCCTGGGTTAATGGCCATATGACGATCGGGGTGCACTTCGGATTCACCGACAGTCACACCCATTAATGAAATGCGATAGCCATTGGGCTGCAGTTCAAGATTGTCTCGAATATGCACGGCGGGAATTAAAAAACCGATTTCCTGTGAGAGCTTTTTGCGAATGCCTTTAATGCGCCCCAGCAACTCACCGGTTTGATTTTTATCAACCATGGGAATTAACCGGTAACCCACTTCCAAACCAATAATATCTACGGGTGCAACATCATCCCAACCCAACTCACTGGTGGGCAACTGGGCCTCTTGCGCATCGACCAGCGCCTGACGCCGACTTAACTCGTCGTTTTCGCGATTTTTTCGATTCACGTTGCGCTGGATGAAAAAAGCGCCTGCTGCACAAGTAAAGCCCAGCGTTAAAAACGATACGTGTGGCATGCCAGGAATCACGCCCATCAATACCAAAATACCCGCCGCTACAATGAGTGCCTTAGGCGAGGCAAACATCTGGCTAAAAACTTGATCGCGTACATCGCTTTCGCTATTAACCCGCGTAACCATAATGGCGGCCGCGGTTGATAACAGCAGCGATGGAATTTGTGCCACCAGGCCATCACCAATGGTGAGTAAGGTGTAAACCTCCATTGCACGATTAAAATCGAGGTCGTGTTGCAGCATCCCTACGCCAATACCGCCCAGGATATTAATAATTAAAATTAAAATACCGGCAACCGCATCGCCACGAACAAATTTGCTGGCACCATCCATTGCCCCGTAAAAATCGGCTTCGCTGCTGATTTCCTGACGCCGTGCCTTGGCTTCATCCTGAGTCAAAATA
Source organism: Pseudomonadales bacterium (assembly GCA_965659815.1). GTDB lineage: Bacteria > Pseudomonadota > Gammaproteobacteria > Pseudomonadales > UBA7434 > UBA7434. The sequence goes on along the minus strand of CBFHXO010000068.1, from coordinate 8,085 downwards.
CCGGCGTTCAAATCTGCATCAATAGCCATTTGCTTGCCAGGCATCGCATCAAGGGTAAAGCGCGCGCTGACCTCTGAAATTCGGCCCGCACCTTTGGTCACCACTACAAAGTTGATAATCATTAAAATCAGGAACACCACCAGGCCGACGGCATAATTGCCACCGATCACAACTTCACCAAAAGACTGGATCACCTTGCCCGCCGCATCGCCGCCCGTATGGCCCTCTAGCAGCACCACACGGGTAGAAGCCACATTTAGCGCCAGTCTAAGCAAAGTGGTAACTAACAAAATGGTGGGGAAAACAGCAAAATCGAGTGGCCTTAACGCGTAAACTGAGACCAGCAAAACAACAATGGAAAGCGCGATATTGAAAGAAAACAGCGTATCGAGCAAAAACGGCGGTACTGGCAGCGTCATCATGCCCAGCAGCGTGAGCAGCAACAACGGCACACCCATATTGCCCTGGGCGGCATTGCCAAACCGAACTATCGATTGATTTGCTGCTTGATCAGCCACTCACGCGGTTCCCATTAAAATGATTTCAGCCTGGCCGTCAAAAGCGCTGACGCTATTTTGACAGTTTGGGCCTAACTATTGCCCTGCCTGACTGAAGTGCAAGAAACAAACCAATTTTTCACTGATCGATCAATCGCTTGAATTATTGCGCTTTTAATCGCGACCCAGTGCTCATACAAGCCTTGGCAATGGCTGTTACTGCGGTACTGAACCGGCATAGCGCTAGTGTTACCGCAACGCTAGTCTTGTGGTGAGGTATTGCCTTCGGCATCAAAGCGCAGCTCGGCGGGAATATCGATGCGGCGATCGAGGCCGCGATCACGAATCGGCTGGGCGCTGGCCTGGTCGGCGGCGCGGGCTGCCTGCTGCGCCGGGCGAGTGCGCAATTGATAGATATACGCCAGCACCTGGGCTACAGCGAGGTAAAGCTTAGCAGGGATTTGCTCATCGAGTTCGGTGGTAAAAAATATCGCCCGGGTCAGTGGTGGCGAGCATAAAATGGGCACCGAGTGAGCATTGGCCACTTCACGAATTTTAATGGCGATTTCATCGGCACCCTTGGCCACCACAATCGGCGCACCACTGGTGCCGTTATCGTATTTTAGCGCCACGGAGAAATGCTCTGGGTTGGTAATCACCACATCGGCATCGGGAATTGCCGCCATCATACGGGTTTGCGCCAGCTCCCGCTGCAACTGGCGTATGCGACTTTTGACTTCGGGCTTACCTTCTGAGTCTTTAAACTCATCTTTGACTTGCTGGCGGGTCATTTTCAGTTTTTGTGCATTGTCGTAAATCTGGTACGGCACATCAATAAAAGCAATGATAATGGTTGCTGCACTCATCCCGATGGCGGACCAAATCACAATCCAGGTGGAATGCACCACCGCCAGCTCCAACGTTTGCTGCCCGATAACCAGCAACTCCGGCTGCATTTGCAATAAGATAAGCACTGCCACCCCGGCCACCAGCACAAATTTTCCTACCGCTTTAAATAACTCAACCAGCGCCTTCATTGAAAACATCCGCTTAAGTCCTTCCAACGGATTGAGCCGGCTGATTTTTGGTTCTAATGGCTTGGTAGAAAATAGCCAACCGCCCAGACCAATGCCACCAATCGCGCCAGCCAGCATAATCAGTAATAAGATAATACTGACCACCCCCAGCACATCATTGATCGAAGCGGCAAGCTGCGCCACCATCATGGCCGGATCCATGGCGGCGTTCCTATCGAAACCAAAATTGCCCTTCATCATGGTTTGCATACGCGCTGACAAACTGGCGCCAAATATCAGTAGTGCAATACCGCCTGTCATTAGCAGCAAGGTCGTACCCAGTTCTCGCGAGCGCGCAACCTGGCCCTCCTCCTTGGACTTTTGCAGTCGCTTGGGGGTAGCCTCTTCGGTTTTTTCCTGGCCGTTTTCTTCTTCTGCCATAAAGTGCTGGTATGTATTGGCGGCGACGGGTTTCTGTCGCGGGGTGATATTTCAATAAAAATAGCAATAACGAGGCCAACTTCAGAAATTGACACAAAAGGACAATCGAAACGAGGCCGATTAAATGCTTTGTTAACTAAAGCCAGGGCGTTGATAGAGTAATATAGACAAATCTCTGCATGCCCTGATGGGTGCCTATTTTCCCGCTGGGCAATTTTTTGCCAGGCAATCGAGGCCACAACAGATGTATTTTGATTTTGATTATTATTTTAAAGTACTAAAACATGTTTGGTCGCTAAAAGGCTGGCCAATGCGGAATAAAACCCTGTTTAAACTGTTGGTTTTAGTGCCACTGGAAAGCGCCTTTCACGCCATTTTCTTTTTACTCGATTACGTGTTTTTTCCATCGCTTTGGACACAGCAGGTTAAAAACCCGGTTTTTATTCTGGGCCATGGTCGTAGCGGCACCACGCTGGCACACCGATTAATGTCTGCCGATGGCGATCGCTTTAATGACTTTTTGTACTGGGAGATGTTTTTTCCTTCGCTACTGGAAAAAAAGTTTATTCGGCTGCTCGGCAAGTTCGACCAAAAAGTACTGGGCGGCCCGATTAAACGCAGGCTGGTTGCGCTAGACGATAAACTGTTTGGCCCGTTTCGGCATATGCACTATATGAGTTTCTGGCATGCTGAAGAAGACCAGTTCTCCATGCGTTCGGCCTTTGTTACCCAGCAGTGGTCAACCGACATGCCAATCATGGACATTATGGATATGTTTCATGTTGATCAAATGCCAGAAAAGAAACAACGCTGGATGAAACACTACAAAGAAATTGTTAAACGTCAGTTATTGCTCAATGGTGGCGAGGCAATTCACTTAAGCAAAAACCCGGTAATGTGTGGCTGGGCAGAAGCGATCGTAGAAACCTTTCCAGATGCCCGTGTTGTTGTCATGGTGCGTAACCCGCTCGAGTGTATCCCCAGTCTGTTAAAGCTGATGGAAGTAAACTGGAAAGGCAAAGGCTGGAATTACGACGACTATAAAGAATCGTTAGAGCTGCTTACACTCACCTGTTTTGAGTGCTTTACCAACCCCAAACAAGTATTAGAAAAACATTCGCATGTGCCATCGATATTTGTCGACTACCGCGATCTCACCGGCGAGCCGAGGCAAACCATTCACGCCATATACCAGGCCCTGGGCATGGAGGTGTCAGAAAGCTACGACAACTATTTGACCGAGCACGAACAAAAAGAGAAAAGTCATAAAACCCATTTTCAGTACAGTATTGAAGATTACGACAATCTCTCGGTTGAACGCATTGAAACCGAGCTGGATGAATTTTTTACCCTATACGGCTGGGAGCGACCATCGCAACAGCAAGCCAAGCCAGCAATAGCAGACCAATACAATAATCAACAGGTGAATTAACTATGAACGAACTAACAGGAAAGGTCGCATTAGTTACCGGTGCCAGCCGTGGTATAGGCCGCGCGATTGCGACCCGCTTTGCCGCTGAAGGCGCCAGTGTTATTTGCGTTGCATCGCGACTGGGCGCCCACGGCGACCTGCAAGGTACGCTGGAACAGACCGTGTCGACTATTAATGCCAATGGCGGCAAAGCCGCTGCCATCGCTTGCAATTTATCGGATGTTGACGCTCGCAGCCAGTTAATTGCGCAAGCCAGCGAAGCGTTTGGCCCTATTGATATTCTGGTCAATAACGCCGCGGGTTCGCGCATGCGCCTACCGAGCGAATCACCTACCGATGAGCGCAGCTGGATGTTTGATCTTAACGTCAATGCACCGGTAGATTTGGCTCAGCAGGCCATTCCATCAATGCGTGAAAGGCAAAGCGGCTGGATATTAAATATCAGTAGCGCCACCTCAAACCAGCCCAGCGTACCCTATCGCGATAGCAAAATGGCTGCGCATATTTGTGTGCCCTACGGTGCCACCAAAGCCGCGTTAGACCGCTATACCGAGGGTTTGGCGCACGAAGTTGCCGAGCATGGCATATACGTTAATACCATGGCGCCGGAAGCAATTGTTCTTACTGAAGGCGCGAGTTATGTACGCGATATTGCGCGTAAAAACCCGGATATGGTAGAACCGGTTGAGATGATGGCTGAAGCTGCGCTGGCCTTGTGCACTAACAGCCATGTTGGGCAAATAACCTTTAGCCGTTCAATTGTCCATGCGCTGGGGCGCAAAGTAAAAAGCCTTGATGGCGAGACTATATTGGGCGATGCGTTTTTAGAGGCCGATGTAGAGGCTACCGCCTAGCGGCGATGGCTTTATCCTGATACTTATCAGTTAACATTATTTCGGTTAACACTATTTTTTAACAGTAAAGAAAGCGGAGCGATTTGTAATGAGTATTTCACTGGGCAAACTGGGCGTTTGGTCTTTTATCGATACTTACTCTGCCACTGAGGCATTAAACTTTGCCCGACAAATAGAGGCATGGGGTTACTCGGCGCTATGGTTACCCGAAGCCGTGGGTCGCGATCCGTTTTCGACGATTGGTTATTTGGTGGCAAACACCAAAACGTTAATTTACGCGACCGGTATTGCCAATATTTATGCGCGCGATGCGATGTCATTAAATGCGATTCGTCACACCTTGTCTGAAATTGCGCCCGACCGTTTCATTTTGGGCCTGGGTGTTTCTCATGCGCCATTGGTGACCGATATTCGTGGGCATGATTATAAAAAACCAGTTACTACTATGCGCAATTATCTTGAGGCGATGGATGCGTCGTTATATATGGGGCCGGCGGCAGAGTCAGTTGCGCCGGTAGTGCTGGGGGCATTGCGGACGAATATGTTAAAGCTTGCAGCGAATCAGGCGCGGGGGGCGCACCCCTACTTTGTCCCGCCTGAGCATACGGCGATTGCGCGTGAGACAATGGGGAATGATGCCTGGTTGTGTCCGGAGCAAATGGTAATGTTAGAGACCGATAAAGATAAAGCGCGAAGTGTCGCGCGCCAGCAAATGGAGACGTATCTTGGGTTGCCCAACTATCGAAATAACTTGTTGGCGTTGGGGTTTGGGGAGGATGATTTTGCCGATGGTGGTAGCGATAGCTTGGTGGATGCTATTGTGGCTTGGGGGGATGAGGATGCCATTATGAGACGGATTCAAGCGCATTGGGATGCGGGGGCAGATCATGTTTGTATTCAGGCGCTAAGGTCGGATGGAGAGATGGGGCCGGATTTGGATTTGTTGGGTAGGCTTGCGCCTAATCAGTAATTAACAAGAAGAGGGTGATTTTTGTAGGGGAGTTGGGTTTTTTTTATTTTTCTTGATTGCTTACAGGGGTTGATGCACGGGGTGCCCTGCTGGGAAGTCGCTTTTTGGATTGGGAGGGAAGGAGACGATTTACTATTTTTCTTAATTGCGTACAGAGTTTGCTTTACGGGGTGCCCCGCTGGGCAGTCACTTTGATTCGCTTCGCTCACCCTTCGGGTCGCCTTAACAGGCGCTCAACGCTTCGCTTTTGTCATTGCTTGTGCAAAGAAAAGTAACCAAAAGAAAGCACATAAACGACCCGACGTTTAATCCCGGATAAAAGAAGAAAGTCACATTACATAACAAAGTCGCCTAGTACTTACCACCGAACACTATTCAATATCTGACAACCCATTGGCTTTTCAAGACCGACTACTTTTCTTGCACACCTCTATCCGCTTCGCTCAGGTCGGGAACATGTGTATTTTGTTCAAAAGACAAAACCCGTTTTGGGTTTTCGTATCACGCGGTGCAGACAAACACCGAATGCTGGTCTTTAAGATTTGGCGCAACAGTAGATAGCCTATTCGGAGCAGAACCCATTAGTACGGGTAAAGTGTAATAGCAATGACCCTGACCATTACAAGGCCAAGACCTATGCAGTTCGTTAATGCGGTGCTGGAACGCAGTGCGGTGTCGTGGTGTTAGGGACTTTGGTGTAAATCAGATAGCGGTGATCGCTAAAAATAGTGTGGACGTGACAAGTGATAAAACGGCGGTACGTTTTTGCACTTTTTTTGGTTACTTTTTTTGTGCAAGCAAAAAAAGTGACTGGCCTTCAGGACAAAAACACCGTTCAAAAAAACTAATACACTAAGAAAAGAATCACCAAGCTAGCCTAAAAGACATAAATACGGTCATCGTAAAAGATAAACAAAGAACAAAGCTCCACCACCTGACTGCCCGCCAGGACAAAAACACCTTTTCGCTTCACTCCTTCAACGCCCCTGCCGCCTCAACCATCCGCTTAATGCCATCCCTCCACTGCACCTCAGCTTTACCCGCCACCGCCTGCATCTTACTATTATCCGTCTTAACACTCCCCAACGTATCCGATGTCGACTTAAACTTCGGCGTCAACCCCGTCAGCTCAGCAATATACCCCACCCACTCCTCAATGCTCACATGCTCATGACCACTAAAATTAAACACACTGGCCGGCACCGAGGCCGCATCCAACATCTTGGGCGCCTGGCGATTAATATCATCCTGATGAAACAACGTATATTCCGACGGCGCATCACTATTAACAGGAATCTCAATATCATGCTGCATCATCATTAAATGATAAAACGGCCAACCACTGGTGCCATAAGGGGTATTCAGCCGACAAATCACCGTAGGCAAATCGTATTCCCTTGCACAAAAACGCACCACGGCTTCTACACCAATTTTGCCAATGCTGTAAGTAGGCATCATACAGCGATGATTGTCACCCAACGATGATTCTTCGGTAAATACCTCATGGCCATTATCCTGATACACACCTGTTGTGGAGCAGTGAAAAAACGCCTTGGCATTGCGGCAATGACTCATCAATAATCCGGTTGCCTCTGCGTTATCACGCAGCTCGGCATTAAAGTCATCTTCGGAAATACGCGCAACAGCAAAATGAAACACATAGTCAAAATCCTGTGGTAGATCACCAAAGTCCCCCTCAGCTAAATCCACCACGCGACAGTGACAACCTGCCTCTTCCAGCGCAGTTTTTTTATCGGCATCATTAAATCGGGCAATCGCCCAAAGCTCATTTTCTTTGCAATGATGCATCGAAAACGGAAAACCCACTTGCCCTGTAACACCAGTCACCAGGATTTTTTTGCCTTGCATAAAACACCTCTTCTCAATGGATAACGCAACCGGAGATTAATGGTACAAGAGAAACCCTATGATGTTACTGCTAGAAAAACCCGTTATTTTTGCAATAACCTAGCCATACAGTGCAGGGTAATACAGTACAGGTGAAACGCTAGCCCATACGCAGCATTTCATTTAAGCGGATAAACACCGCTTCACTGAGCTGTTGATATTGGGGAAGAAAGCCGGCCAATGCGACCCAGAGAATAAAAATACCGAACACTAGCGTAAACGGAAAACCCAACGAAAAAATATTCAGCTGCGGCGCCGCACGTGTCATTACACCAAAAGCAAAGTTCACAATCAGTATTGCTGTAACCGCCGGTAGCGCCAATAGCAATGCCGATGACATCATCCAACCGCCCGCCGCTGCCAGGGAATAAATCGCACTGGGATGAAAACCACCGCCACCAATGGGCAGTAAAGCAAAGCCCTGAATAGCCACTTCAAAAATCACCAGGTGACCATTAAACGCCAAAAATAGCAGTGTCACCAACAACACATAGAACTGACTCACCACAGCAACCGAAACACCATTAGTAGGATCAATCATGGACGCAAACCCCAAACCCATTTGCATGGCAATCATCTGACCCGCCATTACAAAGATATGAAAAAACACCTGAACTAAAAAACCCAGTACTGCGCCAATCATTATTTGCTCTATTACCAGCAACACCATTTGCAGCGACAATGGGTCGGGCAGCACAATGGCGGGCAGTACATTATCGATAAGGGGTGCTACCAGTAACGCCGTGGCGAAGGCAAGCAGTAAGCGAACCCGTATTGCAACCAGCCGGTTACCGAATACCGGCACCACCATAAGAAAGGCACCAATACGAACAAACGGCAGCATAAACTGCACCAGCCAATTTATTAGTTGTGCGGGGTCAAAGGCCATAGCAGAAATAAGCGACGCACTAACGCGTCAGGTATGAAATTTGCTCGAAGATAAAATTGGAAATATCAATCAGCTCCT
>CBFHXO010000067.1:0-16256 GCA_965659815.1 Pseudomonadales bacterium | reverse complement strand
TCACTGCGATAAACATACCCGAAGCAGAAACTAGGTTGCCCCGCCGCGCAGTGGCAGGTGAACCCAACAACTTCAAACCTAAAATAAATAAAACGGCAGCAACTACGTAAACTAGATTAATTAGCATCTCTGTATTCATTAACGATTACCGCCTTCTTTCTTTTTAAACATTGCCAGCATTCGGTCGGTAACCATATAACCACCAATCACGTTAATAGTCGCAAATGCTACCGCCATAGTGCCCAAAATGGTTGCCAGCTCCTGCTGGGCAGAACCGGCCGAAGCCAAGGCACCGACCAATGTAATACCCGATATCGCATTTGAACCAGACATCAACGGCGTGTGCAAGGTCGACGGCACTTTATTAATTAATTCAAAGCCAAGAAATATGGCCAACACGAAAACAAAGGTTAGAAAAACGATCTCCATCTTTATTGATCCCCCGAGCGAAGATAAGCAATAGTCTCGTTAACAATGTTATTTTCATGCGTAATCACACAACCAATTAAATCGTTGTCGAAATCGAGCACAAAATTATTGGCTTCTTTATCCCAGAATTCATCGATAAGACTGTAGAGATTACTGGCATACATTTGCGATGCATCACGTGGCACTGAATTGGGCCAGTTGCCCGTGCCCACAATTTTCACACCATTTAAATCAACCACCTCACCCGGCTGCGAACCGTCGACATTGCCACCCGTTTCGGCCGCCATATCAATAACCACACTGCCAGTTTTCATACCTTCAACAAATTCACGCGGGACAATAACCGGCGGCTTGCGACCAAAGACCTGCGCCGTGGTAATCACAACATCCGATGCAGCAATCACCTCTTTTTGCGCATCACGCTGAATTTGTAATTGCTCCGGCGTTAACTCCTTCGCATAACCATCTTTGGTCGAACCGGTTTCACCCAGATCGATTTCAAGAAACTTGGCCCCTACCGAACGCACTTGCTCGGCAACTTCAGAACGCGTGTCGAACGCAGTTACCTGCGCTCCCAGGCGTTTGGCAGTGGCGATTGCCTGCAAACCTGCAACACCGGCGCCAATCACAAATACCTTGGCCGGCTTTAATGTACCCGCAGGTGTCATCATCATTGGCAAAATTGTTGGCAGATACTTGGCCGCCTGCATCACCATCACGTAACCGGCAAGGTTGGCCTGCGAGCTTAAGGCATCCATTTTTTGCGAGCGCGTGCTGCGTGGAATCATTTCCATACTTATAGCACTGATATTTTTCGCTTTTAATGCATCTATCAGCTGGTGCTCGTTAAACGGATCGAGAAAGCTAACGTGTACACTGCCCGACTTGAGCAGGTCGACTTCAGCAAGCTCAGGCTTGCGAACACGCAAAACCAGATCGGCCGAACCTAACAAATCCGCCCTGTCGCTGGAAATACTGGCGCCGGCGGCTTCATATTCTGCATCGGCAAAACCTGCGCCAGCACCCGCCCCCGAGTCCACCGTAATATCTGCACCTAATTTGACTAACTTCTTAACCGTATCGGGAATTAACGCTGCGCGCAGTTCTCCGTCGGCTGTTTCTTTAGGAAGAGCTATAAGCATAAGATTATCGATTCTTTGGTTGATAAAATTAATGGTGATAGCGCTTATTTGAAAGCACTACGTTGATAGAAACTCACCGAGGTATCGGCCGCTGGCCAAAAAAGCACCAAATTTAGTGGCGTAAAAACCCAGTAAATTCATTTCAAACATTAAAGTGCAGCCGGGCAATAGCCAGAAAGCCCGAGACAGCACCAAAATGGTGGGCTATCTTATACGTGCAGCTCTATTTTGGCCAATAGCCTTTTACGTCTAAAGCAGGCAGGTGCGATAAGAATCAATCACTTACAATAGACCATAAATGGTACTTATAATCTATATTGTGTTTGATAAGGTTAATTTATGGTGCGTGGAAGACGTGCCAGTGACGCGAAGCGTCACGCTGGGCAGACAAAAGGACAAACTGCAGGGCGAGCAGTAGAAAGAAAAAACTTAACTTTGCTGTTGCTGTCGGCGGTCGCCCTTACGACGATCTTCACCAATTTTGTCGTCGACACCCACATTTTGTTTGCGACGGTCGCTGCCCTCGCGCTCTTCTAATGCTTCGTCCAACTGCTCAAATAAGTTGATATCGAGCTTTTCATCATCACCCATGAATCATTCTCTCTTAAAAAAAATTCTGTCCTGCTATCGAAAAGCGCCTAACATTATTACTGGTATAGCGTTCTTAGCAAAACATACTTAGCAAAGAATTATTAACCAAGGCTGTAGGCGCAGCACTCGTGGATTAAGTGTAGACTAAATTTTTGATCGTGCTAAAAATTTTAAACAATCGCACAGAACACCAATGATACTTGTTACTTTCAGTATCTATGACTAATGGCATCTATCGATAAAGAAATGCGATTATCAGGCGACATTTGCAGCCAGATGGCAGCGATCGCGGCCCTGAGCTTTTGCCTCATAAAGCGCGCTATCAGCGCGGCTGAATATGCTTTCGGCGTCATCATCGGCACCAACCTGGGCGATACCAAATGACACTGTAATTTTCAGCGGTTCAGATTTGAAGTGGAATGGACAGTTGCGGATCTGGCTGCATATATTGTCCATCACCGACAAGGCCTGCGCGGCATCGGTTTCGGGCAATAAAATAACAAATTCTTCGCCGCCATAGCGGGCGATAAAATCGGCGCGACGCAAACGCTGGCGAATAGTTTTAGCCAATACTTTTAACACTTTGTCGCCCGCCAGGTGTCCGTAGCGATCATTGATCGATTTAAAGAAATCGACATCGGCAACCACTAGGCAAAAGCGCCGGTCGTAGCGTTGCGATCGCTCCAGCTCTATGCCCAAACGACGCTCATAAGCCTCGCGATTCGGCAAATCGGTCAGTACATCGCGCTCGCTGCGCTTTTGCTGCGCCTGGATTTCTGCCTGAGCTTGCTCGGCTTGCTGCTCCAGCGAGGCCACCTTTCGGTGCAGTGATTTTAACTCGGTTTCGTATTCACGTTGCTGCGCATGGCGCTTTTCACTGTAGCGATCGAGTTGTAAAAACACCGATTCCAAATGCGAATCCACCGACTCTTGGAGAGCCAATAAAGAACTGGCCTTACCAACGTCATTGGCAAAAGTCTCTATATCCTGGCGCAGTGCGGTATTAAATTCACTACCGCCAGTAAGCATTTCTTGCGTCACTTTATCAAGGCCATTAACGCCACCGCCAACATCTCTTAGACGCTCATTCAGCGCCTGCAAAAACATTTCTAATTCGTGCTGGTCACTATCGAACACGGCGGTAAAAATAAAGCTTAACTGCTCAAGCAGCGCTGCTAACTCGTGCCAGTTAAGGCCTGCGCTTAAAATCCGCTGCGCTTTGCCCAGCGCTTTTTCTGCAGTGACTGGCGGCCTGATCTGGACCAGCATATCAGTCAAAATACCTTCTATGGTCTCCGCAACATTGCTGTAAGCAGGCAAGCCATCAAGACTATCGTCAGCAAGCAAGGCCTCGATATCGATAACATCCTCGCCATTATCCGTAGCCTGGCTGCTTTTATTACCTTGCCCCTCACTGGCTTCTGCATCACCCGTTATGCTTTGCGATTTGTAGTCGTTTAATACCGCACCTTGGATACGAGCAAATTTAATAGGCAATAACTCTTGCTCAACCGGGTTGGCAATCACCTTGCGGGCATTGCGAATAAATTCGGCAAGCTGTTTCTTGATTTCAATAGGGGGGTTCAATTGCAATAACTGGGTAATGCCCTCAGTAAAACCCTGCAATTGTTTTTCTGCCCGGCTACGACGGATGGATGTCATGGCGCGTGCTGACAGGTCGAGCTGGTTAACCAGTACCGGACTGGGTGTTGAGCCACAACGCAATTGGGTGCGCAGCTGGTCAATGGTTTCGTCGAGTTTGCTGTCCTGACCTTCGGAAGCGGTCGACAAAGACTGAACAGAACTACCAAGCGCCTGACGCACTTGCGCCAAGGCCTGTTCTTTTTGCTTTAAGACCGACTGTAAAGACCGTACTTGATCCGATATTGTCCCTTTTTGAGTGCTCATAAAACATCCGATGACGAATTATCCTTATAGGCTGATAACTCTTTTCCCCTTACCAAACCAAATCACTTTACTTTTTTTGAGTATAGAGCGCTTTTAACAACGCACTCATAAAAAAAGCCGCTTTGCAGCGGCTTTTTTTATGAGTGATGTTGGGAAGTAAGTGATAACTATTTATTTTTTCTTTCTAAATCAATTAGATAGTTAACAACTTGCAGCATACCAGCCTGACTACCGGCCATCTTGCCGCTGATACGGTATTTACCGTTCACGATCATCTCAGGAGTACCCTGGACGCGGTAGTTTTTACGCGCGCGGCTCTCAGCTTGCGAGACTTTGCCGGTAATACCAAAAGCACTTACGGTTTTTAAGTATTTTTCTTCACTGACGCCATAGTTGGCAAATGCCTCGGCGAATTGCTTTTGATCTTCTAGGCGGGGATTTTTAGCCAACATGGCAAAAATATCGTTGTGCAGGTCATCGGACATATTCAACGCTTCTGCCGCATAATACACCCTGGCATGGACTTTCATCACATTGCGCCAAATCGCCGGCGTACGGGCAAAAATAACGTCATCAGCGATATTTTCTTTCCAACTGTGAATTAATGGTTCAAAGGCCCAGCAGTGGCTGCAGCCATACCAGAATACTTCCATCACCTCGATTTTATTAGTATCGAGAGTGCGCGCAGGATTTGGCAACACTTCGTAGTGAACACCTGCTTGATACTGCACCGATGATGCCACTGGTTTAGCGGCAGGTTTTGGTTTAGGTGATTGCGTGGGCGATTTTGTAACGGCTGGCGCCCCAGTAGCTGCTTGCTGAACCGCCGGTGCAGCCGCTGGCGCGCTGCTTTCTGCGCAGGCTAACTGACTTACCAAAAGCACTGGCAACAATACAAATAGCGCAATCAAACGTCGGACGATCGTCATTTCTTATTTACCTTTTTTGAACAGTTACCACTGAGCTGTTACAACTTAATACTGTTGCAACTTAGTGCTGTTAATACGCGTAGTGTTAAAAGCCAGCTTACTCTTTACTTCGGGAGACTACCGTCGAAGACCCGAGACATAGCTGGCAACCGCTTTGATTTCATTTTCATTCATTCGTTCCGCGATAGCGCGCATGGTCATTGCCTCGCCATCATTAGTGCGGGTGCCAACAGAGAAGTGGCGAAGTTGCGCCGCCAGGTAATCGGCGTGCTGACCGGCAATCATTGGGTAACCTGCAGGTGCGTTGCCATCACCGACCGGGCCATGACAGCCCATGCAGCCAGGAATACCGCGCTCATGGTTACCGTTACGGTAAAGTTCACGGCCCAGCTCAACCCACTTTGCCTCAGCCGCACCTTTGGTTTGGGTCTGGCTGGCGTAGTACGCCGCGATATCGGCTAAATCCTGATCGTTAAAGTTATCGAGCAAACCTGCCATCAGTGCAATTTCGCGATCGCCGCGCTGTACATCTTTTAATTGCTTGAGCAGGTATTTTTCGCCCTGGCCCGCCAGCTTTGGATTGGCGGGAATTTGGCTATTGCCATCATCGGCGTGGCAGGCATTGCAGCTGGCAACCTTGGCTTTACCCGCGCTGGCATCACCAGCAGCGATTGATGCATTTGCCATCAATAAACCCAATACCAGTGCAATAAAAGCGTTGTGCATGTGTTTCATGTGATCTTTCCAGAATTTAACCGTTAGTTAGAAGTTATGTATTTATACAGAAATTAGCCGTTGAGGCCCGTGTATGTATACGGCGTTCGGCTCTGTAAATGCAGATGCATTAAGATTTTACCACCGTACGCGCTTTAAACGCTGCATTATTTTGCGGTACATATTTGCTAAAGATCGACTTAATCTGCTGCGTCAATCGCATCTGGCGCTGACAATTCGGCAGAATCTCACCGTATTTAGCAGTAATGGCAGTATTTACCGACCAGTCGGAGTCGACATATAAACCACCAGGTCGCGTATCTCTGCATCGGTACACTGGTTGCACAGCCCTTTTGGTGGCATGGAACCAATGCCGTTAATCGCATTTGCCACCAGCGTATCCATACCTTTTTCCGCAATTCGGGCCGACCAGACCTGGGCGTCACCGGTTCGCGGCGCCCCGGCCGCGCCCATGCTGTGGCAGGCAAAACAGCTTCTTTGGTACAGTGTGACTAGCGCCTGGTCGTTAACAGCAGCTGTATCACTGGCCGCCGATTCCAAATCGCGCGGCGCAGCATCGGCACTATCGGTAGCATTGGATGGCTCCGAGTCTGAATCACAACCTGCCAATAGCGAAAGCAATAAAAAAGTTGTGACGAAGAAAGTGTGGGTAGAAAACGATAACTGCATATCGGCTGATCCTGTTTTTTGGTTATGCGTCTGTAATAACCGATCGGTGCTCGCAGGTGATTGATAACCGGTCTCTGGCGATTGGTTATTGAAGTTCTGGGCTTGTTAATCTGCGCCTGATAGACTCGGGGTGATGTAATGCGCGGATCAAAGCAATGATACAGCTTGGCCCAAGCTACCACCTTGTATTTACCTAACTATTACGGCACAGGCTGTAATCATAAACCAAGATTACCCATTATGGATAAAACGCAAACTGGCAATGCATTGTCCGATCGGAAAAATGCGCCATCCGACCGGGAATTAGAGGCTTACTTCCAGAGTGCCGCTTTTACCCAAAGTGCCGCCAAGCTCGCCCAGTGCCCTAACGATAATTCATTTGAAGTCGCCTTTGCCGGTCGTTCGAATGCGGGCAAGTCCAGTGCTATTAACCGGCTAACCAGCCAGAAAAAACTAGCCCGGACCAGTAAAACCCCGGGGCGCACCCAGTTGATTAACTTTTTTGGCCTCCGCGACCAACAGCGTATTGTCGATTTACCAGGCTATGGCTATGCCAAGGTGGCAATAAGTAAAAAACTCGAGTGGCAAAAGCATTTGGAGCAGTATTTGCAAAAACGCAATGCGTTGGTAGGGTTGATTTTAGTAATGGATGTTCGCCATCCGCTGCAGGAGTTTGATGCCATCATGCTCGACTGGGTGGCACAGTACGAGCTTAAATGTCATATCCTGCTAACCAAGGCCGATAAACTGAAACGGGGGCCGGCCATGCAATCGTTGTTTCAGGTTGAGAAGGCAATTCAGAATAAAAGCCATACCAGTGCGCAGCTATTTTCTGCGCTCAACGGCCACGGCATAGAGGAGGTGAGGCAAATTTTATTTCGCTGGCTGCACTCACAGGCTTAGCTGTTATTCACCACTGCAAAATCGGCATTACTGCATTTTAGCAATCACATCATCGGCAAAACGTTTAATCGAATCACTTTTTTGAGTCAGCTCATCAACCTTATCGTTTGGATAAAAAGGCCACGGCATAGTCAAAATATGCGTAACACCATTATCCTCCATACGCTTATAGTGATCTAACGTATAAGCGTCACTGGGCGATGCCATCACATCAAAAGGCAAATGCTCGCGGCCATATTCCTGACGATAACCTTTAATCACATTGATACAATCAATAATCTCGTCGCTGGTTTGCAAATCACTAAGCCAGCCATCACCCAATCGGGCTGCGCGCTTAAACGCGAACTTTGAAATACCCCCCACCCAAATCGGAATATACTCACTAGGGGCAGGAGTCATTTCCAGCTCATCAAAATCATAAAACTCTCCATGATGCTCGACCCACTCACCAGTCCACAGCTTGCGCATCACCTCAACCATTTCATCGGCGCGCCGACCGCGCTTTTCAAACTGCTGACCCACTAACGCAAACTCATCCGATGACCAACCCATGCCAATGGTGAGCGTCACGCGATTATTCGACACCACCGCAGCCGTACTGATGGCCTTGGCTGCCATAAACGGGTTACGCATAGGCAAGACAAACACATTATTGGTAAAGCGAATTCGCTTGGTAATGGCCGCTAATGCACCAATTAACACCCAGGGGTCTGGCCACTCGGTAAACGCCTCCCAACGACGCGAACCGTCTTCGGTATAAGGATAAGGGGTCGAAATGGTTTTTGGGTGCACTACATGATCAGAAAAGGTCAACGCCTCCCAGCCGGTTTCGTCAGCAACCGGTGCCAAATGCATCAGGTGCTCGATTTTGCTAAAAGAAGTCGAGAGTACAAATTTCATAGTGATTCCAAAGGTTAACTGTAAAAGGCTAACTGCGCAGGGCTTAACTACACAAGACTAAACTACACAGGGCCAACTACACGGGGTAAACGCAAACTTTTATTTTTTGTAAGTCTGCAAAACAGCATAAGCGTTAGAATGACATTATTGATCGCGAATTAGATTGCACAAAAGCATCGCTTTTAAACCCAGCCATGTGCCAATAACGTCAACAAATGTTGGCATACAACAACTCAATACGGTTACTCAAATGCAAAAACTTATTTACCCACTCTGGAAAAATATCAGCCTAAATGCCGATGCGTTTCGCCAACAACTGATCGAGCAGCTCGGCCCCAAAATTATTGCCCAGGGCAGCCTGGCATTACGTATTTGCGTGGCCGATAGCGATGTATCAGGCGCCGACCCCTATCGCATTAGCAGTGATAACGACCCCATTGATGCAATAATTACTGTTTGGCTAGATACCTATTTAAATCGCAGCAATATCGAAGCCAGTATTGCCAGCCATGTTGATCGCTACAGCGGTTACGCTGTGTGGGAGTCAGAGCCGCTGGTCGTGCCCGAGCAATATCGGGTTGCTGCCGGCCAACGCTCACCAGGCATGAACGAAGTGGTGTTTTTACGCAAGCCAGACCGCTTGTCGCGCGAGGCGTGGCTGGATATCTGGCATAACAGCCATACCCAGGTGGCCATTGATACCCAGTCAACATTTGGCTATCGGCAAAATGTGGTTGTTAAAACGCTTACCGACAATGCAAGCTGGCACGATGCCATTATTGAAGAGAATTTTCCCGAAGCTGCCATTCACAGCCGCATGGCGTTTTATGATGCAGGTAGTGATGAGGCACTATATCGCTCGCGCGAGCAGGCAATGATTGATAGCTGCACCCGCTTTATTGATTTTGACAATATGGATTGTATTCCCATGAGTGAATACATACTGCAGCATTAAACCTTAGTGCCTGCGCTTGCCGCAGATTAATTCGCAGGCAATAAAAAGGATAGCACTGCTATCCTTTTTTTACGCTTGATAAAGCTAGCTTTGCGAAGGCGTTACAAATACCTCAACCCGGCGATTCAATGCGCGGCCTGCTTCGGTCGCGTTGGATTCACGCGGCTCATATTCACCGCGACCCGAAGCGGTTAATCGCGAACCAGCAACACCGCTCTCCATTAAATAACCGACTACGGCATTAGCACGTCGCTCCGACAAAGCTTGATTGTAGTCTTCGGCCCCTGACGAGTCGGTATGACCTACGACCTGGGCGACCGAATCATACTTTTGCATGACATCCGCGACTTTATCGAGGCTATTTGAAAATGATGACTTTATACCGGCACTATTTAAGTCAAAGGTGACTTCATTATCAAAGGTCAGCTTTAACAGGTCTTCGCGAACCCGTTCGATTTCAATTTCTGAGCGGCGTTGCTCAGCGGCCAGCGCATCGCGAAACTCCTGCTCCTGTTTATCCATCATATTGCCAATACCCGCACCGGCAGCAGCGCCGGCAATAGCACCAAGAATCGTGCCTTTGTCGCGGTTGCCGTCATCGTCGAGCTGACCGCCCACTACAGCGCCAGCAACTGCGCCAATAATGGCTCCGATCGCGGTGTTGTTCCGATCTGCAGAAGCATTGGGGTCGCTCGGCTGGGCAGCACAACCGATAAGCAGCGCGCTAAGCGCAATGGGAACAATAAGTTTCATAGTGTCTCCTCAAACTTCTTTTGTAAATTACGCGTTTAAGTAAATGCATTAACGATTTACTTGCCGCGCCAGGAAGATGACCACCAATATGCATGAGCGCACGACAAAAGTATCGTAATTTTTCGCATTAATTTCGCAACGCTTTTCACAAGTTGGGCAAATCATAAGCCATTAAATCGATACCAAAGGCCGCCGACCATATAACAAACGCCAAGGAAATATTGCCTGCGAAAAAAAATTTTACCGAATTCTTGCAAAACCACTGTATGGGTATACACTGTTTAAGTATACAGCTCGGCTAGTGTTGGGCAAAAACCGAGCAGCCGAACATCCAGATGCCAGCTGGTCGAGATAAACAGCAATAATCAGCACTCAAGCAAACAACGAGTAAACAAGATTGAAATGAAAAAGAGCAAAATGAAAGAGGTCGAAATGAATACAACAAACCCATCAACCGCAAACAAAACCACCACGGCCAGGCAAAAACTACTGGCCAGCTACGGCCTAAGTGCAGAGCGATGCGCATCCGTAAATTACGATTTCTTTCGCCAGGCAGTCGCAGGTATTTCATCACCGCAACTAAAAACCTATCGGGGCAATACCTTTATTTTTGACCAGCGTAATAAAAGCTGCGCACTGATCAAGCCTCCCTATTTTGATGCACAAGGTCACTGCCAACCCGTCCGTTACTTTTGGCTCGAAGGTATCCAACAGTCGGGGCCAGCATTACGTGCTTACCAACGATGGTCAGCGCTAGACTTAAAAACGGTGCTTCAAGCGCAATTAGCTGCTGGCAAAAAACTACCGGCAATGGCGGTTCGCGTTGCGCAGCAAATCATAGCCACCGTCAAGCATCAACAAGTTAGCCCTGAGCGACGCGGCGTTACCGTTTGGACAACGCTGCGCTTAACCGCCTAGTTTCATAGTTAGCGCTTAACGCGATATCAACCGAATTATCAACAATTTAAGCGCTAACACCATAACTAATAACGATATCGCCAACAACGAGATCAGCAATAACAAGAAAAGCATTTCTACTGGCAAAGATATTTTGCGGTAACCATTTTCCCCTCACCTGCGCAAGGAAGCGCCCCCTCTTTTTTTCTGCCCGTGGTTACCTACACGTGATACAGGTCTCAATAATGTAATTTCCTTACACTTTTACACTGTCTTATCTGCGAAACATATAAGCCTCATCTAGACTCACAATAGCGACCGAGAAAAGCATACGAGCCGGGCAAATAGGTAATATTTAGCGCTGGTAATTTTAAAAGTAGTTTTAGATTTGCTTCTCGTAATATTATTTAACTCAAGCTATCGCGAACCTGATGATGGCTTTCAAATTGTAGGTTTAACACACTGTTATGAGCATTAAGCCGTCGCCCACACCAGGACATGAAACCGTCTTTCAAGAATCGGGAGCATCTCCCTTGAAATCACGCCAGCCAAATCCGCTAAAAAATTGTTTCGCAATTAAAAACGGGGCGTGGTTTGTCACTAATGCCAACGACGAACAAGCCGGGCCTTATAGCAATAAAGCCGATGCGCAAATGGCACTGGTTTACTACGTTGCACGTACCTGCTGGCCCAGTGCCAAACAGCTCAGGGAATTTACCCGCGCCAGACACTAGGTTGATCTAGCGTCAATCAATACGAAGCTATTCTGTACTAACTCAGCCCGTACAAAAGTAACCTCTACCTACATTGCACACTGTGGTCTAGCGAAAATCCGGTTAACCTCAGTCTCTGCGATGGCCACCAATTCGATAAACCCTAACGCCGTTATAGGCGTATAATCTTCGGTGAATCAACCACTTTGACACCGGCATCATGATAGATTGGCGAGATATAGAGACGGTACTGTTCGATATGGACGGCACCCTGCTCGATTTGCACTACGACAATTACTTTTGGTTGCAGCACTTGCCCAAACAGTACGCCCAGCTTAAAGGCTGGAGCGAAGGCGATACCCGCAAGTTTTTAAAAAAGAAAATTATCGACCAGTTGGGCACGCTGAATTTTTACTGTATTGACTTTTGGAACGACCAGTTGGGTGTGGATATTGTTGAACTGAAACAACAGGTTAACGACCGAATTGCATTTTTGCCTCATGCTGAACAACTGCTGGAGTCGATTCGCGCACTGCCTATGCAAAGCCTTATTGTTACCAATGCGCACCGCAAAACACTGGCGGTTAAAGATGCCGTGATTAATATTTCCAGCTATGTCGACGACGTTTACGCCTCTCACGATTTTGGACTACCCAAAGAAGACCCGGATTTCTGGGGTCAGTTTGCCGCCGCTCATCACTTTGACCCTGACAAAACCGTGTTTGTCGATGATAATGAAGCGGTGCTGGAGTCTGCCGCCTGCTATGGCATCAAACACCTGATAATGCCGTTAAACCCCGATAGCCAGCGACCCACCCAATCGATGCGCCAACCCGATAGCTATACCGGTATTCACTCATTAAAAGAGTTATTACCTGCCACAGGTAGTTCCGCTTATGAGCGATAAGACAGCCGATGCGGTACGGATTGATAAATGGCTTTGGGCTGCGCGCTTTTTTAAAACCCGCACCCTAGCAAAACAAGCCATTGAAGGTGGCAAGGTTCACTACAATGGCCAACGGGTGAAAACCAGCAAAATTGTCGAACTCAATGCCGAGCTGCGCGTGCTGTGTGGTTGGGATGAAAAAACAATTCTCGTCACCGGCTTATCGAGCCAGCGTCGAAGTGCTACCGAGGCCAATAAGCTGTATAGCGAAACCGAAGCCAGCATTGCGCTGCGCGAGCAGCGCGCAACCGAAAGAAAAGTCGCTAATTTAACCATGCCCGGCTATGCCAAACGGCCAACCAAAAAACAGCGCCGCCAGATTCACCGCTTTAAACAGGAAAGCGAATCAGATTAAGCTTTACGAGCCCGAGTCGCTAGAAACTATTCGAATAAACACTGCATCCCCACTACATGGCTAATACGATGTCCAATAAAACGCCGCCTCATACCAACACTCAGTCTGAAAGTGATGTCATTTGTCGTTTTTACTTTGAAAACCAGCCGTTTCGCGGAGCGGTGGTTAAACTACAAAACAGTTTTATCGAGGCATTAAACGGGCACGATTACCCTGAGATAATAAACGCATTGCTGGGTGAGGCATTGGCGGCCACCACACTGATGGGTGTCCAGTTAAAACACTCGGCGCGAATTTCACTGCAGGCACGCGGTGACGGGCTTATTCAATTATTACTGGCCGAAGCCAATATTCAACTGGCCAACGAACAGTCGCCGACGGATCTCGGCCATGGCATACGCGCAGTAGCCAGGCTTAAAAATACGGCCGATACTGCTGGTAATGTCAACCAACCGCATGATTATTTAGACCTATTGGGCCACGGCCAGCTGGCCATCACGATAGAGCCGGAAGAAGGCGAGCGCTACCAGGGCATTGTTGCCGCCGACCAGCACAACTTAAAGGCCTGCCTCGAAAGCTACTTTAACCAATCCGAACAAATCCCGACTTTTTTTATGTTCGCCAGCGACCACAGCCATGCTACCGGCATACTGTTGCAGCGGATGCCACACGAAGACAGTTATGCTCTCGATGCAAGGGATAAGTTCACCAATGATCCTAAAGCTGATGCGCTATGGCAGGAACTCACCACGCTAGCAGATACCCTCAGTGAGGAAGAGCTCATTGCACTGCCCGCGGAAGACATGCTGTATCGACTGTTTCACCAGCATCAAGTCAAACTGTCGCCAGCGCAGTCGGTTAGGTTTCAATGCAGCTGCTCCTACCAACGCACCAGTGCCGCGCTGGCTCATATCAACCCATTGGAGCTAGAGCAAATTCTCAGTGAAGATGGCGAAATCGTGATGGATTGCGAATTCTGCAGCGCGCGGTATCGCTTTAACCGTGACAATATCGCCCAACTTGGGCTAGCGGCAGACCCCACTCGCCATTAACCAGACGAATAACAAATATCCAGGTTACCAATAGTGTTCAGGATCAGCACTAAAACTGGCAATTCCGTTCGCAAAAATTGGGTAGAACTCAACCCCTTTCACCCCAATTATAATACCCTTCATCGTGCATTTCTGGCATAATCGCGCGCTCTTTCTTTAACGGTTTTGATGGCCGGGAACCCGCAGTAAAGGCGCTAACTCTGCGTTAATCCAGAGCCAACGCATACCGCAACATCACAACTACAGATTTTGATTCAAATACTTCAGCACTATCGTCTGTACAAATAGCAAAAGCTAATAATTAGTACTCATTGATAGCAGCATTAATAGCAGCAGCATTAGCAGTAAAACAGGAACCGATCGAGCAATGACAGTAGCAAGCCAACAACCCACCACCCATAATGATCTCGATGCCAATGCACTGATCGATCTCGCCTTGGCCCGCAATGAAGGCAAACTCGCCGGAAACGGCGCTCTACTGGTCGTCACTGGCGAGCGCACTGGCCGCTCACCGGCCGATCGATTTATTGTTCAGGAGCCATCAACTGAAAGCGCCATTGAATGGGGCCCGGTCAATCGCCCGTTCGACAGCGAGAAATTCGATGCACTGTGGGAGCGTGTTAGCGACTACCTATCTGAACGCGACCAGTTTACTGCCAAATTGCATGTTGGCGCCGATGCCGAGCACTATTTACCTGTTAAGGTCTGCACCGAAACCGCCTGGCAAAACCTGTTTGGCCTGAATATGTTCGTTCGCGTTGCCGAAAATCAGTTTAACCCCAAGAACAAACAACAATGGTCAATTCTTAACGTTGCCAGCTTTAGCTGTGACCCCGAGCGCGACGGCACCAATAGCGATGGCGTGGTCATTATTAATTTTGCCAAACGCAAAGTTCTGCTGGCCGGAATGCGCTACGCTGGTGAAATGAAAAAAGCCATGTTTTCGGTGCAAAACTTTTTACTGCCAGAAAAAGACGTACTGCCAATGCACTGTTCAGCCAACGTTGGCGAAAATGGCGATACCGCATTGTTTTTCGGCTTGTCCGGTACCGGTAAAACAACATTATCTGCCGACCCTGCCCGCTACCTGATCGGCGATGACGAGCACGGCTGGGGCCGCGGCACGGTCTTTAACCTTGAAGGCGGTTGCTACGCCAAAACCATTAACCTCAGTAAAGAAAACGAGCCGGTTATCTGGAACGCCATTCGCAAGGGCGCCATTTTAGAAAACGTCGTCTTAACCGACGCCGAGCGCCCCGACTACGACGATACCAGCCTGACGGAAAACGGTCGCTGCTGCTACCCACTAGAACATGTCGAAAAGCGTGTTGAGAAAAACCAGGCTGGTGAGCCCAAAGTGGTGATCTTTTTAACCTGTGATGTTTCAGGCGTATTACCGCCGGTATCCATTCTGTCTAAAGAGGCCGCTGCCTATCACTTTTTAAGCGGCTACACGGCGCGCGTCGGTTCTACCGAACTCGGCGCTGAAGCCGGCATCCAGCCCGCGTTTTCAACCTGCTTTGGCGCGCCCTTTATGCCTCGCCCCGCAGGCGACTACGCCGAGCTGTTAATGGAACGGGTAGAAGAATTTGGTAGCCAGGTATACCTGGTTAACACCGGCTGGACCGGCGGTTCGGGTGGCCCTGGCGGTGAAGGTAAGCGCTTTAGTATTCCAACGACGCGGGCGGTTATTACAGCCATTACCAACGGTGAGTTACTCAACGCCAACACTCAGCATTTAGATGCGCTTAACCTCGATATTCCGCTGGAAGTGCCCGGTGTTGAAACGCGCCTGCTCAACCCGCGCGATACCTGGTCTAACCCCGAAGCCTACGATCGGCAAGCCGCCAAGCTTGCCAACCAGTTTGTCAGTAACTTTACCAAATACGATGTCGCCGACGGCATTGTCGCTGCAGGGCCACGCACATAAGGCTGTTGCCGATGCATGGTTCGCAGAGACCCGCGAGCCATGCATTATCCAACGCCTACAAACTATCCAGCCCAATCAGCCAGCAGCATTGCCACTCAAGTGGCTCAAGGTTTAAGAAAAACCACACGCACAGCCGCTTTACGCTATCCTTACCCTAGGTAATCTCCAGCAACCCCTGGGACAGTCGCAAAACCTGTGAAAAGAGTGCGGGGAGAAATGTATTGCAAGGTAATCGATGCTACATAAACTAGCCGAAGCTGCCACCGCCGGCGTTGAAAAAACACGCATTCGCGCCAACGCATTAAAACTGGGCATGTATGTGGCAGCGCTAGATCGCCCCTGGATAGACTCGCCTTTTTTAATCCACGGTTTTACTGTACGCAAACATCAGCAGTTAGAGGAATTGCAGCAGCTGTGCCAGTTTGTGTATATCGATATCACCCGCGGTC
>CBFHXO010000066.1:0-16339 GCA_965659815.1 Pseudomonadales bacterium | reverse complement strand
CTCTGTGCACGGTAACCCCTTCGCGAAAAATATTGTTATCACCTACGGTTAGCGTGGTGGGCTCGCCGTTATATTTCAGGTCGGGCGTGGCTTCACCAATAGTTGAAAACTGAAAAAACTCACAGTTGCTGCCAATAGTAGTCGGTCCTTTAATCACACAGTGCGAGTGCACAACACAGCCTTCGCCCAGCGTGACGTCTGGGCCAATTAACGACCACGGCCCAACAGTGACACTGGGGTGTATATTGGCGGCGGGGTCGACAATGGCTAGCTCGTGAATCATATTAGAGTTTCCGCACCGCACAGACAACTTCACCACCCGCGGCCAGCTCGCCATCGACTTCGGCACGGCAGGCAAATTTCCAGATACCGCGCTTCACAGTAAGAATTTCAGCGTGCAGGTGCAACCGGTCACCTGGCACAACACGGCGCTTAAAACGCATTTTATCGGCACCAACAAACATTGAGATATAACCATCGGAAGGTTTTTTACCTTCGGTTTTAAAACCCAAAATACCCGAAGCCTGGGCCATAGCTTCAATAATTAACACCGCCGGCATTAACGGCAGATCGGGAAAGTGGCCATTAAAAAACGGCTCATTAATTGAGACATTTTTTATTGCCGTTATCGACTTACCCTCTTCCAGTTGAATGACGCGGTCAACCAATAAAAACGGGTAACGATGCGGCAAATGCTCTCTGATTTCTTCGATTTCCATTTATGTTTCCAAATTGTTTGCATGACGCTTATTATTTTTTGCCTTCAGCTGAATTATTACAGATTCAGCGATGGCAACAGCTCGGCGATTTACAATAGTTTAAGGCTGCTTTTTTACCTGTTTCTCCAATGCTTTTACGCGCTGGTTTAATGAGTCAAGCTGGGTAAACCTGACCGCACTTTTGCGCCAGCTCGAAGCATCCTGCATACCGGTACCAGACGCATAGGCGCCCGGCTTAGTGACCGAGCGATTAATCAACGTCATCCCCATGACCGTAGTACCATCGGCGATACTTAAGTGCCCCGCAATACCCGCGCCACCGCCAATACTGCAGTAATTGCCAATCACTGAACTGCCCGCCATACCAACGCAACCGGCAATGGCAGTACCCTTGCCAATCACACAATTATGCGCGATCTGAACCTGATTATCGATAATGACATCGTCTTCAATCACGGTATCATCAAGTGCACCCCGATCAATAGTGGTGTTGGCGCCAATCTCAACCCGATTGCCAATACTCACCGAGCCAAGCTGCGCAATTTTCTGCCAGCCATAACCATGACTATCACCCAGCTCGGGGTTTGGCGCGTAGCCAAAACCATCGGAACCAATCACTGCGCCTGCATGCACAGTAACGTCACTGCCAATAGTCACCGCATGGTAGAGCGTCACATTAGCCATGAGCGTGACCCTATCGCCAATCACTACATCGGCCTCAATCACCGTGTTTGGCCCTATGGTTACCTGATCGCCAATACTGACACCCTCCATAATGACCACACCGGCACCAATGGACGCAGCTTTACCTACGCTAGCGCTATCGCTGATATGCGCGCTGGGGTGAATGCCAGCAGCAGCGCTTGGACGCGTTGAAAAGGCATGACTAAGGCGGGCAAAGGCAAGATAGGGGTTGCTGTGCACCAGACAGTGCACAGGACAGTGAGCAGCTGAGTCGCTGTCGAGAATAACCGCTGCCGCCTGCGTGGTTTCAAGTTGCGGGCGGTATTTACGATTGCTAAGAAACGAGACCTGCTGCTGCGTTGCAGTGGCCAGCGGTGCAATACCCGTGACACTTATTTCGGCAGCACTTATGTCAGCAGCACTCTCATCGGCAGCCTTGCCATTGGCACGTTCACCCAAGCATAACTGCGCACCCACCAATTCTGCCAGCTGGGCAAGCGAGTAATTAGGCACTGTAGTGCTGCTCATTGGCCAACCTTTGCAGTTAAACCTATCCGCGCAAGTAGAACTCGCGCGGGTAAGCGGATAGGTGGTTTACCTTGCGCCATTTACTTAATTTGATTCAACCGCTCGGTAACTTGGGCTGAAATATCGTAAGAGCGATCGGCATGCATCACAATGCCGCCAGCATCGGCGCGCAGCAACATACCAATACTCTGCTCTTCAACCAGATTTTGCAGTACTCGCTTAACGGCTTCAGCTTGCTCATCCATTGCCCGCTCAATTAAGTCTTGTTGCGCCTGCTGTAATTTCCCGGCAATATATTGAAGGTCCTTTTGCTTATCGATAATACGCTTTTCTTCATCGCCACGCTTTTCTGCACTCATCACCGCACGGTCTTTCTGGTAGGTTTCAACCATGGTTTTTAATTCGGCTTCGAGCTTTTCGATATCGTCGAGATTGCTTTTGAAGTCAGTCTGCTTTTTTAGCTCTTCAATAGCCGCCTGGGCTTTTTCGGTTTGCAATACTGCCACCCGAATATCGACTACGGCAATTTTTGAACTCTCAGCCTGCTGTGCCAGTGCAGGTAAAGATATACCAGCCAATGCCACCAGTAACGCTAATGCGACAGTAGGCAGGGTAAAAACTTTTTTTGCTAAAACAATTTTTTTCACAATAGTTCTCCAAATTTAACCTAATTGTTGTTACTCATCCTTGTAGGTCGTGACTGAATATAAATCTATCGACCGATCTTGCACCTTATCAACGGGCAGCTTTTATTTACTCATTGTCGCTGCTTCATTTGCTTATCTAATTATTTACTTATCTCTTTGTCTATAAAATGACTGAGTTAGAATGCTCTACCCAATGAAAACTGGAAAACTTCTCGCTCGTCAAAGTTATTGTACTCCATGGGTACACCAAGGCTAAACGATAAAGGACCAAAGCCCGATAGCCAGGTCACGCCAATACCAGCTGCCGCGCGAAGCTCACCAATATCAAATTTGCTACAGTTAATTTGCGTTGAGCGGCAGTTGTCGCTGAAGACGTTACCGTAGTCGTAAAACAGAGCGGCGCGCACTGAGCGCTGGTCTTTAAGAAATGGTAGTGGAAATAACAATTCAACACTGCCTTCAAATAACATATTGCCGCCAAAGGGGTCGGGCGTTAAATCGAGCGGGTCGCTGGTTAAAACACCGTTGCTGCCAAGCTCATAAACCGGCAACGTGCTAGTGGCAGAAATTGCCGGGTTCAACTGTCGATAAAGTCGCGCCGGGGTACTGCGTGGCCCCAAGGTATTACTTTCAAAACCGCGCACCGAACCAAAACCACCGGCCAGATAGTGTTCGAAAAAGGGCAATTCGCTGGTATTACCAAAGCCATCGCCGTAACCTACTTCATTGCGAAAACGCAGCGTGAAGGGCCCGGCCGGCACAAAATACTGGCTATCAAAGCTCACCCGATAGTACTCAACCTCACTACCCGGAACGCTTAGTTCAAACGACAGATTGTTCGAGTGGCCACGATTAGCCAGTATACCGCGGTTTAAGGTCGACTCACGCCAACTCGCGTTTAATAAAAATACACCAAAATTATCGCCATTGCGGTCGACAAAACCCAGCTCATCAAAAGCAAACTGGTCGGCGGTGGTTAACGGCAACTCATTTTCAAAATCGGCAATAATCTCGCCACTGGCCGTATCAAAGTTAGCATAGTCGGGGTTGGTACGATCGAGGTAACGCGCTACGCCAACACTTAAGCCACTAAAGGGTAGCGGTGTGCGGGTGATTTCCTGTACCGCGGCAAAGCCGGTTTCAATTTCAGTTTTAGTGTAACCCACACTAAAGCGCATGGCCTGGGTTTCGTTAATGGGGTAACCGAAAATCACCGAGCCACCATAGCGGTTGGTGCTATAACTGGCGACATTGATTTCATCAAAATCGGTTTCACTGAAAAATACGCTAAAACCACGACTTACACCGTCTTCGGTGTAATAAGGATTAACATAGCTTAAACTGTAAGTAGTTCGAAACCGGCTGCGATTAGCCTGGATACCAAACTGCTTACCTGAACCCAAAAAGTTATTTTGCTGAAAGTCTGCGCCAAAAATCAGGCCCACATCCTGTGAAAAACCAATCGATGCCGAGACACTGCCCGACGATTGTTCTTCGACTTTAAACTTCACATCAATTAAATCTTCTGAACCCGCAACCTCTGGCGTTTCTACCGCGGCCTCTTTAAAAAATCCCAATCGCTCCAAACGTACCCGCGATAATTCAATTAAATCAGTAGAAGCTATACCGCCCTCCATTTGTCGCATTTCGCGACGCAACACTTCGTCCGCCGTTTTATAGTTACCTTCGAACTCTATTTTTCTCACATAGGTGCGCTTGCCTGGCACAACAAAAAAGGTGATATCGACAGTTTTATCGTCTTCGTTCACTTCGGGAATACTATTGATTTCGGCAAAGGCGTAACCCTCGTTACCCATAATGCGCTTCATTAATTCTTCGGTACGGGTGACCAGTGCCTGCGAAAAAGTCCTGCCCTTGGTAAGTAGGAATAACGCCTCCAATGGCTGGGCCTGGTCTTTAACATCACCAGCAAGTATCACGTTGTTAACCTGATAGCGCTCGCCCTCATCGACATTGATGGTGATATACACCGAGTCTTTACTCGGCCCCACCGAGACTTGCGCAGCGCGCATATTGAACTTGATATAACCACGATTTAGGTAGTAGTCGTTAATGGTTTCAAGATCACCCGAGAGTTTTTCACGCGCGTATTTTTTACTGCCACGAAAAAACGAAAACCAACCGCGGTCTTTTAATTCCATCAGGTCACGTAGATGGTCGTCGTCGAAGACTTCATTGCCAACAATGTTAATTTGCTTAATTTTGGCGACACTGCCTTCATCGATAAAAATATCAATCGCTACCCGGTTGCGCGGCTTGGCCACCACATCGGTGGTAATCTCAGCATCGTAGCGCCCTTGCGCTCCGTATTGCCTGGCTAATTCACGTCGCATACCTTCGAGTGTGGCGCGTTGAAATACCCTGCCCTCAGCCAATCCTTGGTCCCGCAAACCATCGAGCAATGCATCAGTTTCAATGGCTTTGTTACCCTCGATATTAATTTCACTGACTGACGGACGTTCCTGCAAGCTAATCACCAGCACGCCGTTATCAATACCAATTTGAATATCCTGGAAATTACCAGTAGAAAAAATGGCCCGCGAAGCCGCAGCCACTTGTCGAGGATTAACGCTTTGACCAATATCAATGGGCAGTACCGCAAATACCGACTCGGCGCTTACACGCTGCAAGCCTTCGATACGAATATCCTGAATTTGCTGGGCTTGTGCTTGTGTCGATTGGACGCTGGCGGCAAGCACCAACAAACCACAGGCGAGCCTTACTTTGCCGGCAGCACGCGACCCTATTGATGGACCAGCCATCCGGCCAACGCTCACGGGTATCACCAAATTCAAAAGGAGTTGTTTGATACGACTTAACGTACGTCTACTACATAAACAATGCAAAATAGTGATAACCTAAAAGTGTGTTAAGTCATTAAAAAGCGCGAGCGCCATTATACTCAAGATCAACAATAATCCGAGCTGCTGGCCCCATATCTGCAACTTTTCCGGTACCGGTTTTCGAGTAATAGCCTCACCGGCAATGAACAATAAATGACCACCATCAAGCACCGGGATGGGAAGTAAATTTAACACGCCCAGACTCACACTTAGCAAGGCCAAAAATTCCAAATAAGGCACTAAACCGGCGTTGGCCGAGGCGCCAGCTACTTTGGCAATAGTGATCGGGCCGCTGAGACTGGAAGTAGAAATCAGCCCAACCAGCATCTTTTTAATTGAGCTAAGCGTAAAGACAATCATTTCGCCGGTTTTATCCAGCCCCTGACCAATGGCATCGATAGGACTGTAGCGCTCAATCACCCGCATATGCTCGGGATACTGAGCGGCTTGCGCGGCAACGCCAATCATGCCCTGCCGAGTGCCATCGGGCTGCTCTACCGATAATGTGGTTAAAGTGGCGCTGAATTGTTGTTCCCCACGCAAGTAACGCAGTTCAATTTGCTGGCCGGGTTTTTGCTGCAGCTGCGCCACTGCGCCACGCCAACTGCTAATAGCAACATCATCTATAGCAATAATTTCATCGCCAGCCTGTAAACCCGCCAGCTGTGCAGGCCCTTCGTTGACTGCATGAATAATGGCAGCTGCGTCGGGCATAAAATAGTTAAAGCCCAGCGAGCTGTAAAACTCCGGCCGATCCTGCTCACTAAGCCAGCGTTCAATCGGTATGGCAACCCGGTATACCAAGCCGCTGTCGCGATACTGCAGGTCGAAGTTAATCTCACCAGTATCGCCAATACGCTTTACCAACGCCATATGCAGGCGATATTGGCTTGGCGTTGGCTGACCGTCGACAGCAAGAATGGTTTGGCCCGATTCAAAACCGGCATGATACGCTGGTGAATCGATATCAATATCACCAACCACCGGTTTTAAGCCTGGCACACCAATTATCGCAACCAGCCAATACACCAGTACCGCCAGCAAAAAGTTGGCAATAGGTCCTGCCGAGACTATTGCAGCCCGCGCCGATTTACTTTTGCTGTTAAAGCTGTAGGGGCGATCGGCTGCGGCAACAGCGGCTTCGCGCTCGTCGAGCATACGAACAAAGCCACCCAGAGGCAGCGCGGCAATCACCCAATCGGTGCCGTGGCGATCTTTTCGACGCCAAAGCGTTGGCCCAAAGCCAACCGAGAAGGTCAGCACCCGCACTCCATTACGACGGGCAACCCAGTAGTGACCGTATTCGTGAATCGTCACTAAAATTGCCAGCGTAAGAATAAAATAAATCAGAATCATAAATTTGCGTCCGAGCTATCAGTATGGGCAATTATTGCGGCGGTTTCTCTCGCAGAAACCGTAAGTGTAACCATTTTCATAGGCTTAGTTGTTGACGTGCGAGCCAGCAATGCTGTGTGCCGAGGCGGTACGGGCAACACATAGCTGCTCTGCTAACTGCCTGGTCTGCTTATCAACGGCTTGGATAGCAGCCAGACTCATCGGTTCCGTTAATGGAATTTTTTCCAGACAATCGGCCACGATGTCAGCGATGGATAAAAATGTTAGCTCACCGTTTAAAAACGCATCTACGGCAATTTCATTGGCGGCGTTAAGCACAATGGGCGCGCTACCGCCTAACTCTGCCGCCTGCCGCGCCATTTTAAGCGCAGGAAAACGCTGGTAATCGGGCGCCTCAAAGGTTAATGCCTGCATCTGCGCCCAATTGAGCCTGGCAACGCCCGCATCAATGCGCTGTGGCCAGGCCAGTGCATGGGCAATAGGCGTGCGCATATCGGGGTGCCCCAGTTGGGCCAGCACCGAGCCATCGACATAATCGACCATGGAGTGAATCACGCTTTGCGGATGCACAACAATATCAATATCCTGCGGCGTGCAATTAAATAACCAACAGGCTTCAATTAACTCGAGCCCTTTATTCATCATGGTTGCCGAATCTACCGAGATTTTTCTACCCATAGACCAGTTTGGGTGAGCACAGGCCTGGTCGGGCGTAATTTCAGCAAACTGATCGAGTGACAAACTGCGAAACGGACCACCGGACCCGGTAAGTAATATTTTACGAATACCGCCATGCACCAGCTCGGCACCGCTGGCACTTAAACCATTTTCGGGCGCCGGCATGCATTGAAAAATCGCATTATGCTCACTATCAATGGGTAGTAGCACCGCACCCGAGCGGGCCACGGCCTGCATAAATAAAGCACCCGCCATTACCAATGCTTCTTTATTGGCTAACAGCACTTTTTTACCGGCATCAACCGCTGCCAGCGTGGACTGCAGTCCGGCTGCACCGACAATGGCCGCCATCACCACATCAACCTGTGGGTCACTGGCGATCGTATCGAGCCCGGTGGCCCCTGTTAACAGTTGGGTAGACAAACCCTGGGCAAGTAATTGCTCTGCCAACCACCCTGCCTGCGTGCTGTCGCGCAACACTGCGTATTGCGGCTGCCATTGCTGGCATTGTTCCAACAGCAGTTCAGCACGACTATTGGCTGATAACGCAAACACCGAAAATCGCTCAGGATGCTGAGCCAATACATTAAGTGTGCTTTGACCAATGGAGCCAGTGCTACCCAAAATACTTATGCTTTGCCGGGCTTGGGCTGCATTGGCGGCGCTGGCTTGGATTTCACTAGTCAAAACGCGGCTACCAACCCAAACTCAAAGCCAGCAGTGCAAAAATCGGCAATGCCGCAGTTAAACCATCAATTCTATCCAGTACACCGCCATGGCCTGGCAGAATATTGCCACTGTCTTTTAAGCCACAACCGCGCTTTAACATACTTTCAAATAAGTCACCCAGTACCGATGCGCCCGCCAATACTGCGGTCACCAATAACAATACGCCCTGCTCCGGCAGTGGACTTTCAGGCCTAGTAGCAAACCACTGCGTAAGACCTAAGGCAAATAACAAGGCAACCAGCAAACCTCCAATTAAACCTTCCCAGGACTTGCCAGGGCTTACCGCCGGGGCAAGCTTGATATGCCCAAAGGTTTTACCGGCAAAATAAGCGCCTACGTCGGCGCAGACAACGACGGCAACGACATAGATAACCCAGAATTGACCATGGCCATGGTAGCGAATAAATAATATTGCAGCCCAGGCAAGTGACAGCATAATAATACCGAGTAGTAAGCGCATGATTTGGCTGGACCACAGTTGCTGGCCGCGTGGATAGCCAAGCAATAACAGCAATACCGCCAACCAAAATGCAGCGGCAAAATAGAACAGCGTTTGCAGCGTCGACAAATTGATTTGCCCAGCGACTATCGGCTCGGCAAAAGACTGCGCATAAAAACCACCGGCGACAAAAATCGCAATCATTAACGCGCCAATAAAAGCGACAAAGCCGGCGCGCTGGGTGGGTGCCGAGAGTTCGGCAAATGCCGACCACTCCCAGCTGGCAATCAGAATAGCCAGCCAGCAAAAACCAATAAAGACCAGCGGCGAGCTGGCAAATAGTGCTGCTAAAAATGCAACAACCAAAACCACGCCGGTGGCAATTCGCTGCTTTAACATTTTACGATTGCCCTGTATTGGATTGCGGTGGCTCGCTGACTGACAGCGTATCGAGCGACTGCCATTGCAGTTCAGCCTGAGCGTTCGCGGTCTCATCAGTTGATGGCGCTTGTGGCTGCTGAAGCTGTTCGGACGTTTTACCAAACCGTCGCTGCCGAAGTGCATAGGCTGCAATGGCTTCTTCCATCTGCTGCTCTTTAAAATCCGGCCAGTAGCAATCGGTAAAGTACAATTCTGAATAGGATAATTGCCAAAGCAGGAAGTTACTAATGCGGTATTCGCCACCGGTGCGAATGCACAGGTCGGGCTTGGGCAGGTCACCAAGCGCAATATGTCGATCGAGCAACTGCTCGTCTATGTGCTCAAGCGCTATTTTACCTTCGGCCAGTTGCTGGGCAATTTCGCGGCTGGCGTTAACAATATCCCAGTGCCCACCGTAATCAACTGCTAGCACCAAGGTGCTAACCGTATTGGCCTGGGTTAGCAACTCGGCGTTTTCCATTTGCATAACGATTTCATCACTTAGACGATCGCGCTTACCAATAAAACGAATACGAATACCCTTGTTATGCAGGTCTTTGACTTCGCGTTTAAGGTAGGCCAAAAACAAGCCCATTAAGGCGCCAACCTCTTCTTCGGGGCGCTGCCAGTTCTCGCTGCTAAAAGCAAATAAGGTAAGCACTCTGACATGGTATTTTTCGCACACCGACAAAACGTTGCGAATCGCTTCGACCCCGGCTTTGTGACCACCAACACCGGGCAGCAAGCGTTTCTTGGCCCAGCGGTTATTGCCATCCATAATAATGGCAATGTGCTGGGGGCTGATTGCCGAAGACACTGAACTGGCTGACGGCGAATCAATAGCAGTTGGCTGTTTAGACTTCATAAGCAAAATTTATTATCGTAAGACCCGCAGGTAAGCCTGTAAAAATTGCGGCGGGTATATCAGTGTCGCTTAGAGTAAGAGTAGCGATAACTGCGCAACTAGATTTCCATCAGGTCAGCTTCTTTGACTTTTAGCGCCGCATCAATTTTGCCAATATATTTATCGGTGACTTTCTGGATATCGTCTTGCGCTTTGCGCTCCTGGTCTTCCGAGATTTCCTTTTCTTTTTGCAGCTCCTTAATATCAGCCAGGACATCGCGGCGGATATTGCGTACCGATACGCGTGAGTTTTCGGCTTCTTGCCGCGCCTGCTTGATATAACCTTTACGCGTCTCTTCGGTGAGTGCCGGCATGGGCACACGAATCACCGCGCCTGCGGTGACCGGATTCAAACCCAAATCGGATTTCATAATGGCTTTTTCAATATCTGGCACCAGATTTTTTTCCCAGGGTGTTACCGACAGTGTGCGCGCGTCTTCAACGCCAACATTGGCCACCTGGGTTAACGGCGTGAGTGAACCATAGTAGTCGATCCGCAAGCCCTCGAGAATACTGGGGTGCGCTCGCCCGGTACGAATTTTATTAAATGCGCCAGCCAGTGCATCAACACTTTTTTGCATGCGCTGCTCGGCATCCTGTTGGTATTCTTCTAACACTTTAGTGGCTCCCCATTACCCCATGACAGACGATTTCACGCCTTAACCGCCGCTAAGTTAACATAGGCTCGGTTGAAAACTTAACGAAATCAGCCAATTATCAACTGTGCGCCTATTGTATCAATGTGCCTTCGTCACCGCCCACTATAATATTCACAAGTGCGCCGGTCTTTTCCATTTCAAATACCCGTACCGGCATCCCATGGTCGCGAACCAGGCAAATGGCGGTTAAATCCATAACCGCTAGCTTGTCGTCCAGCACCTGGTCATAACTCAATGTGTCGTATTTGACTGCATTGCTGTCTTTCATTGGGTCGGCATTGTAAACACCGTCGACCTTGGTGGCCTTAATCATTAAATCGGCGTCAATTTCAATGGCGCGCAGCGCCGCGGCTGAATCGGTGGTAAAAAATGGGTTGCCGGTACCGGCAGAGAATATCACCACATCACCCTGCTCCAGACAGCGAATTGCCGAACGCCTGTCGTAGCGGTCGACCACGCCGCTCATCGGGATGGCCGACATCGCCGTGGTAGGAATATTAGAGCGCTCCAGTGCATCACGCATGGCCAGTGCGTTCATGGTAGTTGCCAGCATCCCCATATGGTCGCCGGTCACTCGGTCTAACCCGGCAGCCGATAACTCGGCACCGCGAAATAAGTTGCCGCCACCAATTACCAGGCCTACCTGCACACCAATACCGATTAACTGGCCAATTTCCAGCGCCATACGATCGAGCACGCTGGGGTCAATACCAAACTCGCCCTCGCCTTGCAGCGCTTCACCACTAAGCTTTAGCAATACCCGTTTATACTTTCTTTCGGTAAGTGACTCTGGCATAGCAACTCCTATCGTATTATGAACATGTCTTAGCAAAAACATCAATCGATGCAAGCAATCAATAAACGGATACAAAAAAGGGCGCTAAGCGCCCTTTTTAAATTAACAACAATTATGAGGTTTGTTGAACCTGTGCTGCAACTTCGGCAGCAAAATCGACTTCGTCTTTTTCAATACCTTCACCAACCTCGTAGCGACAAAAACCATTGATATCACTGCTGGCATTTTTCAGCAACTGACCGATTTTAACATCGGGGTCTTTAACAAAGGGCTGTTCAACCAGCGAGCTCTCAGCCAAAAACTTACGAACCCGACCTTCAACCATTTTTTCAACAATTTCGGGTGGCTTACCACTGTCGGCAGCTTGCGCAACATAAATAGCGCGCTCTTTTTCCAGCACATCGGCTGGCATATCGCTTGGCTTGGCCACTTGCGGATTCACTGCGGCGACATGCATAGCAACATCTTTTGCCAGCTCTTCGTCACCGGCGGTAAGGCTTGCCAGCACGGCGATTTTACCGTTGCCATGAACATAACCACCCACGCTGGCACCTTCAACAACCACTGCACGACGTACTGAGATATTTTCGCCAATTTTTTGTACCAACGCTTCGCGCTGGGTCTCAAGACCGTCAGCTAATAACGCAGCAACATCGGTATTCTTGGTTTCGTACACAGTATCCACTACTGTGCCAACAAAGGCCAAAAAGTTTTCATCGCGGGCAGAGAAATCAGTTTCGCTGTTCACTTCAACCAGCACACCAAAACTGCGATCATCGGCGATTCTAACCGCAACCGCGCCTTCCGCTGCAGTTCGCCCAGCTTTTTTAGCTGCTTTCATGCCGCTGGACTTACGCAGCTCTTCAATGGCAACCTCAATATCACCGTCTGCCTGTGCTAGTGCTTTTTTGCACTCCATCATGCCCAAACCGGTGCGGTCACGCAATTCTTTAACCATGCTAGCCTTAATTTCGGCCATCACTTTTTCCTCCAAGTAAAAAACCGTTTAATTGAACATTAAACCGTTTAAATCAATTATTAGTTTCGACGCGCATAACAGCAAACTATCTGCACGGATTTTAGAAAAAGGGAGCAATGCTCCCTTTTTTTGCGCTTACTGCCAAATGCAAATCGCCAGACAGAATTATGCGTTGGATGCTGGAGCGTCGCCTTCTGCCGGCGCCGCTGACTCTTCGACAAACTCGTCTTTGGCCGCAAACTCAATACCGCTGCTGTCAGCAGATGAACAGGCATCAGCAATACGGCTAACGTAGAGTTTCACCGCGCGAATCGCATCGTCATTACCCGGAATAACATAATCAATGCCATCGGGGTTGCTATTGCTGTCGACAATACCAATAACGGGAATGCCCAGTTTATTGGCTTCGGTAACCGCAATGCGCTCATGCTCAACATCAACGACAAATAAAGCATCGGGTAATCCGGCCATATCTTTAATACCGCCAATACTTTTTTCCAGCTTGTCTTTCGTGCGACGACGCATTAACGCTTCTTTTTTGGTGAGCTTATCAAATGTACCGTCTTGCTCTTGCGTTACTAGGTCACGGTAGCGCTTGATAGAAGCACGAATGGTTTTGTAGTTGGTTAGCATTCCGCCCAGCCAGCGATGACTGACATAAGGCATATCGCAACGCTCGGCTTCTTCTTTAATGATTTTGCCGGCGGCACGTTTGGTGCCAACAAAGAGAATTTTATTTTTGCTTGCGGCCAGACGCTCAACAAAAGCTAAAGCTTCGTTAAAAGCAGGTACCGTTTGCTCAAGATTAATGATGTGAATTTTGTTGCGTGCACCAAAGATAAACGGTGACATTTTGGGGTTCCAGTAACGGCTTTGATGGCCAAAATGGACACCCGCCTGCAACAGCTCACGCATGCTTACAGTCGTGGTCATAGTGTTTTCCTGTAGTTCGGGTTAGGCCTCCACTCACCCCATTAACCCAACCAGCCTGCCAAATTAGCCAAAACAGCTTGCTAACTTAGCGACCAGCACCCTGAGCAATGTGACGGTGCGTGTGCGACATTAGTATTAATTTCAATTACTTACACCAAACAGCACAGGCATTAACGCAATGCTTTTGGCGTTTGACCTAAATTTTGAAGTGAGCCCCAAAATTTAGGCGCGTCTTTATACCACAGCTTGCAGGTAACTAAAAGCCGTGAAGCTGTGAAAACATCGATGCTTGCTTAGGATAATTGTATGAGCCTAAACCCGGTCGGACGCTATTCAAACGCCGTCGGGTTCGCCTCAGCTTGCGCCGCAACCTGATCTTTGTCGCGCAGCAGAATCATTAGTTCAACCTCAGCGTGAGACAGGTCACAGCGCTGGACAATTTGCTCAGCAGACAAGCCTTGCGATACCAATAGCGCAGCTTCAGTATAGGCTTGATTGGAGCCTTGCTGCTTTAACTGCGCCTGGTCAGTGGATACCATTTTTAACTGCTTTTCAGCTTCTACCAGGCGGCGGCCAATACCTTGCGCACCATCGTTAAAAATACCCAGGTTATGTTTAACCGCCGCTAACTCTTCGGCCAAAGCATCGAGCCGCTGGCGATCGCGGCGCAGCACCACTACGGCCACTATCAGCAGTAGCAACAAGGCTAGCAGCAATGCAGCTGCTACTATTTTCAATGTCGCTTCATCCATTTTCTACCATCGCATTGATTACAACCACACTGATTACAACCACACTGAATACGACCGCTTTGTATGGCTTGTTAGATCGCTTTTTAAGGATTAACCGTTATGCTCGTCAGTCGTCGCAATTAAGCACCTGTTCGGCAAGAATCTGTCGATTAATTACATCGATATCAACCAGCGCGCACATTTTGTCGACCACGGTGCCGGCCAACCACTCGCGCCGGGTATGCTCGCTGCGCCAGCGCACATTTTGCGGACCCAGTGCCAGCTCACCACCAATGGAATCGACGGCAATACACCAGTCACAATTTTTAATAATCAGTACATAACGGTAGGACTCTAGCATGCCGACATCGTAGCGCTCAGGCATGACCAGCCGGGCGGTGTCGACAACGTCGACCTGCAACGATGGCTGGTCGGGCCGGTTTACCGTCATCTGCCCGAGTATAATGGCGGGATTTTCATCGCCAGCAGCTAATCCATTGTCAGCGAAAGTAGCAGCATGGTCTGATTTTACCGGCGCGACCAGCGCCGCTACAGATTGCGCACCGCGTAGATCCAGTGGCTGCATACCTTCGATAAAGTGCACCGGTATCGCCAGCTTTAAACCCGACACTTTAAAGCTTAAGCAACTAAAATCCTGACGCCCCCAAAGCGGGCGGTTATCGACTCGCGTAGCGTTACCGGGTAGGACAGCGCTGCGACCGCGACGCTGCGCTGCTTCGAGCTGCTTTAAAAACGGATTATTAGCAGTGAGCTGCTTGCCTTCTTCAAGCTCGCCTTTCGCTGGTCGGGCATTCGCTGCAGCACCAACTACAGGAATAGCCTGCTGAATGCGGCCATGAGCAGAGGAGCTAAAATCGGGCTTTAACGCAGACGTAACCGCCGATGTGTTTTTATTATTAATACCCTGCAAATCCAGTTGCGCATGATCATCTGCGGAATCATCTGCTCCCGCAACCTTAGCGTCAGCACTTGCGAGAGCACATGACTGCGCATCTGCCTCAATGTCCGCATCGGCAGACGCTTCAGATAGCAGCCCCTCAATATAAGACAGCACAGCGCTGTCTGAATCTTCACCGAAGTTTATCGCATGGCCAATTTTCACTCGGGGTATCCTGGTGTACAGTTAGCGCAACACTGGTAATTTGGAGGCAACGGCCACAATCAGGCAGTTAATTTATCGCGCTGTTTTTGCTCTGCGAGCAAATGATTTAACAGTTGCCGATAGGCGCGCACTGCGCGTCCTTGGGCGTCAAACTGAGATGGTATTTTGCCCTGCTTACTAGCATCGCGAAGCCGAGTATCCACAGGGATGGCAGCGCGCCATAAATCGTCGGCATATTGCTTGCGCAAACTGTTTAACGAAGTGATTGACGCCTGAGTGCGTCGGTCAAATAAAGTGGGAACAATGGTTAACGACAGCGGTTGCGGCCGCGCTTTTTGAATCATTTGCAACGTGCGCGTCATGCGGTCTAGGCCTTTAAGCGCCAAAAATTCGGTTTGCACCGGCACCACCAGTTTTTCGCAGGCCGCCAAAGCGTTAATCATCAGCACACCTAAAACCGGAGGGCAGTCGAGCAGCACGTAATCAAATTGGTTAACAATGGTTTTTAGCGCTTTGTTCACCCGCAAACCCATGCCGTCTTTGCCAGTCATTTGGCGCTCAACCGTGGCCAGTGCCGGCGAGGTCGGCATAATGGTCAAACCCGGTACAGACGTGCTTGTGACTAAGGCCAACACATCATCGCGGCTCATATTGCCTTCACCCTGGAACAGCTGGTAAGTGCTAGCGCTCAGTGAGTCGGGGTCGTAACCAAAGTAGCTGGTCAGCGAACCGTGTGGATCGAGATCAACCAGCAGCACTTTTTTGCCTTGCTCAGCAAGGAGGCCGCCCAGTGCAACTGTTGTCGTTGTCTTGCCAACCCCACCCTTTTGATTGGCTACTGCCCATACTCGCACGTGATCACTCCTGATAATGGCTTTACTTTATTCAATAGCGGTATTGCACTTGATTCTGCTATTTTCTTTCTGCTTGTTAAGAGCTACTCGCTACTCCGTTATATTTAAGCATTGTACTTAACATACTTTTTCACACGTTTTTCCGTAAACGGCTTTTTAATGCTCAACGGCAGCTTAACGTTTAGCAACGGCGATTGCCTGAATAACTAATTGTATTGGCAACTGCTAAAACGGTTTAAAGTTTATAAACAAAAACAAGCATCTAGAACGAGATAGTGATGGTGCTACAGTGTCTA
>CBFHXO010000065.1:11317-16586 GCA_965659815.1 Pseudomonadales bacterium | reverse complement strand
TCGCTATGCCTTTCCAATATTACTAACAATGAACCTAGTGATCGAGGGTTGCCCAGCTGAGCATCGGCATTGGTTATTGAGCCCGCACGCCTGCGATAATAGCAAATAGCTGCGTCATAGAATGACGTACGTTCGGCAACGATAAACACACGTGGCACCCATTCAACATCTTCGTGGATTATGCCAACACAGAACTCAAGCTCGTTTTCTATTAATAGTGCCGTTTTATAAATATTAGAAAACACAGTAATCGGAAATTCGCCCGACTTAACATGGCGTAAAAAGTATTCACCGCCGTTAAGCACCTGACAGTGCTGCCGATCATAAGCCACCCTAAATAGCTCGCGGCGATTAAAATGCCCATCCTCAAACACCTCAAACTGGCATTGAACAATATCCAGTGATTCAGCCCTGGCGTATTGATAGGCTGCCATTATTGCCGAAGCATTAGCAATATCATCGGAGTCGATAAAGTAAACATAGTCACCCGTCACCCGCTTTAAGCCGGCATTTCTTGCCGCCGACAGCCCACCGTTTGGCTGTGAGTAAACCTTAATATTATTGTGGCCTGCACAATACCCCTGCACAATTGACAAGCTATTATCGGTAGACCCATCATTAATCGCAATGATCTCGACCTCAGTGCCAAGTGCTAGCAGGCTATCGAGGCAGTCGGCAATATAACCCTCAACGTTATAAACAGGAATAACAATACTCAGCATTGCAGACTCATTGATCATCAACACTGGTGTCTTTAATGGCTGCGACCATATTAGCCAAGGCCGCAGCAATGGCAGGCGCTCCATTGATGGTATTAATGGACGCTTGTGTTGCCAGGTCAGCTTGCTTTACTTTAGCAAGGCACTGTAATAGCGTTGCCTGATCGTGGTAAAAAACCACGGGTAAACCCTGCTGCTGCAAAGACTCGGCAAATGCCGAGGCGCGGGTAATAATGGGTAAGCCCGCACTAAGCGCATGAATAAGCACACCAGAAACATAGCAATGCTGGTCGATATACGGAACCAGCGCCGCCGTCGCCGAACCCAGGTAGCGATCAATTTCATCATCGCTAAAACTTCTAAAATCACAACACACATTTAGCTGCCTGCGATCGATAATTTCACGCAGCTGTAGTTCGTAGCTGTGCTGCTCAACTTCACCGGCCAAAACCAATGGCACGGCTACCGGCCAAAGCGCTAACAACTCATGCACATTTTTATATTGCTTTAATTTACCAAAACACAAGAACGATGATTCGGACGGCTTCTCACCTTTAAGCGCTTGCACAGGATAGACCGGATGCGGCACATAAAAAAAACCTTGCTGCTCCGCTTCGCTTTTGGAGTGAACAATGACCGCGTCGGCCCTGGCTTCTAAAAAACTGGCCACCCGATGAAATATCGCCATTTGCTTATCGGGCACGCTATCAACCGGAATACGGTTATGCCTAACGCAAATAATTTTTAAGCCAACCAGTTTTAACAAATAGAACTTTAGCAAAAATAGCGGCCAGGCGTACTGCGACTTGCGAGCAATATTTTCTTCGAGCCAGTTAAGCACAGCAACACTGCCGGTGTAATTACCCAAACTTTTGAGCCGCCAAATATCGCGCACATCGGCCACCTCAAAGCCCAGTTGCCGCCAGCTGTCTTGCATTAGCTCAAGATAGCGGTTTTGAGGGCTATGATAGGGAAAGTAAAAGGCCGTTTTTTGCTTACTCATAATTGTAGGCAAGTAGTTCGCAGTCCCTGCTAAAGTGAGTGGCAACCAGTTCTATGGTTTCGTTATCGTAATAGCTGCGATAATCCTGCTGCCGAGTTTTATCTACGCGCTGTTGCGGCAAGGTTTTTGTTTGAATACCAATACTCTGGCACACCTGGTCAAAATCCTGCTGAAGATTTTCATAACGCCCTAAAAAATCAACACAAAGCTCGCCACGTAAATTAATTAGGTAATCGGACTGCAGCGACAAGGAGGTATCAATATGGTACTGATAAGGTCGAGCCGGATCGAATTTATAGCGCATAAACGATTTAAAATCGG
Source organism: Pseudomonadales bacterium (assembly GCA_965659815.1). Classification (GTDB taxonomy): domain Bacteria; phylum Pseudomonadota; class Gammaproteobacteria; order Pseudomonadales; family UBA7434; genus UBA7434. The sequence continues at coordinate 14,543 of CBFHXO010000065.1, read as the reverse complement.
TATGACCATTAAGCGCGCTGGGGCGTTCACGCTTAATATGGTGAAAAGAACTCACCTGTAAATCCCACGGGTTGCGAACAAAGGCAAATTTATACAGGCCGTTAAAATAGTCGGCCGGTAACATTTCTTTTGCTGCAATAATATGCGCATGACGCGGAAACTTTACACCCAGTTTGTGCCCGGTTAGGCCGCTGATTTTATGCGCAGGAAAACTTAAGTAATAAAGCGGGTCACGCCATCGCAACGGGTTTAATGCCGCGCGCACGCTGGTGCCACCGGTTTTGGCAATATGAACAAACAAAAACTGATAGCGGTGTGATAGCAACATGGACGTATTCTACAAGCAATTTTGATTACAACCAATCTAACGGATTTTCTTGGGTCTGCGGCGTAACCGCAGCACGCTCAATAAATAGCTGATACCAAATCGCAATTTGCATTAAGCACCAGATATGCCGCGCCTGATTTTTGCCCGCGCGCTGCGCAGCAAATAGCTCGCCAATACGCCCGCGCCTAAACCAGTGCGCAATAATCCGGTTGGCCTGGATTTTTTGTTCCAGCTGGTTAAGAAAATCGCCGCTAAGCCATTCGTTAACCGGCACATAAAAACCCCGCTTGGGCCTGGCAAGTATTTCAGCCGGCAATACCGATTGCCCCCACTGCCGCAATAATTGCTTACCGGTGGTGCCGTGCATTTTTAAACCATCGGGCAGCGCAAACCCAAATTCAACCATACGATGATCCGAAAACGGCACGCGACCCTCCAGACCAAAACTCATCATGGTGCGATCGCCTTTGACAAACAGGTTATCAGGCAAAGCGGTGGTTAAATCGATGGCCTGTCGGCGCTGCATATTGCTCCAGCTACCCGGCGCTTGCTGCCAAAGGGTTTTGAACTGCCTGCGCGAGTCAATTGCCGCGCAGTCTGCGCCCAGCAACTTGGCCGGCAAGCCCGACTGCCACTGACCGCGCGTCCTGAACCCCCCTGTCCCCTTAACAACACCCTTAAACCAGTTTTCAACACTGGCGGCATAACGACGATAGCCACCAAAGGCCTCATCGCCCCCCTCACCCGAAAAAACCACTTTAAGGTCTTGTGCCGCGCGCTCACTCAGCAGCGAAGTTGGCAAGGTCGCCATATCGCGCATTAAGTCATCGGTGCTCCAAATACTGTGCACAATGCGATTAAACAAATCATCACGCGTAACCCGCAACGAGACATGCTCGGTATTAAAGTGCTTTGCCAACGCCTCAGCCTGGTTAATTTCATCGGCCATATTGACACCCGAGTAACCAATGCTATAGGTGCGAATAGGGTCGGACTGCCAACGATCGAGCGCAGCAAGAATTAAACTGGAATCGATACCACCGGATAAAAATAAACCATAGGGCACATCCGAGCGCATATGCTCTGTCATCACCTGCTCGAACAGCGGTTCAAACTCGGCAATCGCCGTGGCTTGCTCAAGCTGGCGTGGCGCAATAGCCATTACCGACCAGTACTGCGTATGTTGTATGGCCAATGTCTGGGTATTCAGGGTTAAATACTCGCCCGGCAATACTCGATAAATCCCTTCAAATACAGTCTCGCGACCACTATTAAACTGATTTTGCAAATAATCAGCAATGGCTTGCGTTCTCACTGCAGGCCGCTGCGGCATTAATGCAAGCAAGCCCTTTAACTCCGATGAAAATACCACCCGGTCGGCCAGCGGCGCATAGTAAAGCGGTTTAATACCCAGCCGGTCACGCGCCAAAATAACCCGCTGCTGCGGCTGATCGTACAAGGCAAAGGCGAACATGCCGTTAAGCGATGCAATACCCTGCTCGACACAACCATTAGCGGCATGCTCTGCATAAGCGTGCAGAATTAATTCACAATCCGATGCACTGGTAAAAGACTGGCCGCAGCTACGGTAGTGCTCGGTTAGCTCAAGGTAATTATAGATTTCACCATTGGCAACCAGGTGCAAGGGTAGCTGCGCATGGGTTAACGGTTGGTCACCGCCTTGCAAATCAATAATAGCCAGCCGCGTATGCACCAGGCCAACATTATCATTGATAAGCTGGGCGCTCCCATCCGGGCCACGGTGCGCAATTGAATGAGCTGCCGCAGCTAATGCGGCGCTATCGGGCACGCCGTTGGCAACAATGATTCCGGCAATACCGCACATGACTAGCGCTCCAGCTCTGGCGGCTGAGCCAACGCCTGCAAACCCAACAGGCGTAAATAATGCTGCGCGCTAAGATGATCTTTATACTCGCTTACCGCTTGCTTTAAGGTTGCTGCCGGTAGTGGCGAGACAAGTGTCGCCAGCATTGCCTCGGCCATTGCATCACTATCACCCATTTCCAGTAAAGTGCCGTAACGCCCCTCAGCCAGCGTCTCATCCGGCCCGCTGGGGCAGCGGGTAGAAATCGATGGCACACCAAGCGCAAGCGCCTCAGTTAAGGCGTTAGGTGAACCCTCCCATCGCGAAGACAGTACAAATAAATCGGCGCGCGACAACCAGCGATAGGGGTTAGCGTCGAAACCTGGCATCGCAACCGCATCGGCAATACCCAAGCGATTAATTAACTGCTGTAAGGCTTCGCGGTCGCCTCCCTCACCCAGAATAATTAAGCGCAAATCACGACTTTGTCGCGCCTTGGCAAAAGCGTTAATCAAGGTAGGGAAATCTTTTTGTCGACTTAAGCGACCCACCCCCAACACTACAGGTGTATCGCCCGCTAACCAGGGGTGTGGGTTTGACTCACCCGCTCCGCTAAGCATGGCATCGGTAATAACCGGATTACGCACCACTTCAACCGCATCTGGACTTAGCCTGGCTAACAATAAGGTGTCCTGGCGAACTCCTTCGGATACCGCTATTACCTTATACGCTCTGGGGTAGAGAAAGCGCATTGGCGCCGTGCGTAACCAGCGGTTAAATGCCGAGCGCTGAGCTAATGCAGTAGAAAGATTTGTCCCCAGGCGAATAACGATGCGCGTATTCACTTTGACCTGCGCATGGTTAGCCACTATTTTTGCCAGCGCATTAGCAGTTAAGGCAGCGCGACCCGCGCGGTCTTTGGCAACCAACATGGCGTCCGGGCGCTGGCGACGAATATAACGAGTAAGCTCGGGAATACTGGTTAAGGTATGCCTGGCACGCAAATGAATCACATTGATATTCTCTGGAATATCAACCAAGTGCGGCCCCTGCGCACGAATCAGCAACAAATC
>CBFHXO010000065.1:0-11307 GCA_965659815.1 Pseudomonadales bacterium | reverse complement strand
TGCCAGCTGGCGCACTAAATTCATTACCATGCGCTCGACGCCACCCTGACCCGAAAACGAAATTAACACCGCTAAGCGCGCACTCATGGCCCGCCACCCCATTTGCGCTGAGCTATTTGCTTGTAGTCATTTGCGCGCAAAATAGTGTTGCTTACCTGCGGCTTATTTACTTTATCAATCGTCATAGAATGTATTCAGTTCGCAACCAGGTATAATATTTTGCGGCAATCTGGAAACCTGACTGGCATTATAAAGCTTTACACCCAGCGCATCGCAGGCGACCCTGGCTAATTTAAAATGCGGCTCTATCAAGCTTGAATAATCCTGCGCCAACATTGATTTTTCATTATTTTGCTGCGTATAAAAACGTCCGCCGTCGTTTAAATCCAAACCCAAAAAAAGAATTCTACTAAACCCCATAGCCACCACTAACTGTAAAGCCAAATAAGCGACCGTGCCGCCTGGCGCAAACCCCGCATCCGGATTAATCGAAAACACTGCCTTGTCGTTGGTATTGTCGTTGGTATTGTCGCTAAAATAGTCGCTGGTATAAACACCACTGTCCGGTTGATGCAGATAGTTCACCAGCGGCTTACCGTAGGGGCGTGTACCAAGATCAAATAACACAATCGTCTTGCCCTCTAGCGCATTGGCGTCGCGCTGTAAAACCTCATACAGCACGCGGTGGTCAATTAAAATAGTTTTTGCCAATGCTACACCGCGCAAAAACGATTGCCACTGCCGACGAATAAAACCAATATCGTTAACCAGGTAGTAATCGAATACCTGATCTTCGCCAGAATAAATACGGTGTGAACCGTTAACCGCAAGAAAACGGTGTGCAGCCCAGCGCTCGGTTAAATCAACATTGGCAAGCGATGGACCCGCGGCAACAATGGATATTGAATTCGCTTCGACATTCGCTTCAACATTCGCTTTAGACGCTGCCAATGCATCAAGCCTATCGACCCGGTACTCGCGCCCATTAACGACAACACAATAACCCAGTGGCGTTTGCGTTGCGCAATAACCGGAAAGATAATAACGCAGGTGACGAGAACGCCTGCCGCGCAGCCGGTAAGCCAATTTTATTACTGGGTCAAAAAACCTTGCCAAGTCCGTCTCCGTAAAACTCGCCAGTGGTAGGCCAGCTTGCAAGCCCTGTGAGTGAAACTGCGCATTAATAAACTACCCATTAGTAAAATTGATAATTTAATAACTCAATATCCCTGGCATAAATTTGCGCAACAATTGCCGCGGAACTGTTATCGTAAATATTCAGGTAATGGTCGTGTTTTGATGTGTTGAGAACCGGTAATGCGCGCGGTACAAGCTGCAGTTTTTCACAGGCGTGCAAAATATCATCAGTGGCCGATTCAAGTCGGTATATTTTATCGACCAGTGGCGTATCCTGTTTTGGCAAACAGATATAATCACGCTGCGGTTTAAACCAGTGTTTGGCCAAAACCTTTTCATTAACACCGCAGTGAACAAAATCGGCAAAATCTTTATACGGCCGCAGGTAGCGCTCAGTAAACTTAATGTCCTGCTCAGTGCCGCCGCCACCCATTAAAAAGCTGTACGCCGACAGCATTCGGCTCCAGGGGTTGCGAACAAAAGTAAATTTATAATAGCGGTTAAAATCTTCAGGGCTAAAAATTTTTTGGTAGTCGCGCACGGTTCTGTGGCTGACTTTTTCTACATTAAATAGTGTTTTAGCAATTGAAGTGCCGCCACATTTTGCAATATGAATATATATGGCACTGGCCTGGTCAAAGCAATGAAAACGACCCTCGATTGACAATCGCTCTGCCTGGTGGCGCCGAAACGAACGAGGCGAAGTCAAGCGATAGATGCTGTGCCGAACACGATGTGGCAATTGGTAATAATTTGACATCGATAGCACAGACTTATTTTTCACTCTACAACTGAGTTGATAAGCTTAGCAATTTGCACAGACAAAACAATTAGCTGCCAAGGCTTATGCCGATAATCGCCGAACGATACCATAAAACCCCGTTATTGCAGAGCAATTAATTACCTATCTACGCGGCGGGTGCCATCAACAGCCCTGCACAATTTTCAATCGAAGCCAGGCGTAAAATCCTGCCAGTAATCCTGCCAGCAATAGTGCCGGAAACATTGCCCGAAACGGCTGCTTAAGATGGCGGCCGCTATGGCATAATAGCGCCGCCAATGTTTAACAAGAGCGTCCAATTTTTTTTGAACACCATTTTAATTATTCGTCTTGGCGCCATCGGTGACATCGTGATGGCCTCCCCTGTGGCCGCCGCCTTGCGCCACCGCTACCCTAATGCCCGCATTTTATGGCTAACGCAACCCGAGTGTGCCAGCTTACTTAACGATAACCCGTCTATCGACCAGGTGCTGACCTGGCCAAAATCCGAATGGCAGCAACTGGCCAAATCGGGTCAGTTGCTCACGCTGCTTCAGCGCATTCGCAGCTTTAGCGCAACACTTAAAGCGCTGGATATCGACTTAGCCATTGATTTACAGGGTTTGCTTAAAAGCGGCTTATTGGCCTGGTTAAGCGGGGCCAAACAGCGCATCGGGCTGGGGTCTAAAGAGGGCAGCCAGTGGTTAATGAATCAGGTGATTGCACGCGACTGTGGCGACACCGATTTAATTGGCTCGGAATACCGCTGGCTATGCCAGCAGCTGCAATTGGGCGAGCAGCCCTGGCAAATGTCAGTGGGTGCCAACAACCAGGCAATAGAAAACGTGGCGCAATTACATAAAGACACGCTACGCAAACCCTATATCGTTATTTGCCCGTTTACTACCCGCCCACAAAAACACTGGCACAATGCCGGTTGGTGTGCACTGATACCCAAGCTGGCCGCGTTAACCGATACTCATGTAGATGATGCCAACATCGATAATAATCAGGTAGATATTGTGCTGTTGGGTGGCCCTGCCGATACTGAGCACGCCAACAAGCTCGATAACAACCCCAGTGTCATTAACCTGGTTGGCAAAACCTCACTGACCGAGGCGGCGTTAATTATCAAAGCCGCCACAGCGCTGGTTGGTGTTGATACCGGCCTCACTCATATGGGACATGCGTTTAATATCCCCACAGTCGCATTATTTGGCTCTACCAAACCCTATTTAAAAACCGATAGCGACAATGGAAGCATTATTTATCTCGACAAGCATTGCTCGCCCTGCAAACGCAAGCCGACCTGTAATGGCCGTTTTGACTGCTTAAACGATATTTCGCCCGACTATGTGATATCACAGCTTAACGGACTGTTAGACAATCAACCGGTATGTATTCAAGCGCCTGCCAGCTAATGTCTATTTATCCCAAGCAGCTTATTCCCCCCGACCAGCTTAGCGTTGCGCATATCGAAACCGGTAGGCATTTATATGGCGGTGCCCAGCAAGTGGTTTATTTACTGCAAGGCCTGGCTAATCGTGGCGTGCGCAACCTATTAATTGCTCCGCAAAATAGTGAAATCAGTGCGGCAGTGCAATCTAACGGCTCTGCTAAGGTGATTACCACCCGCCACTCGGGTGATTTAAGCCTGGGCTTTTACCGTGAAACACGGCGTATTCTCAATGCCGAGCAACCAAAACTGGTGCATATGCATAGTCGTCGTGGCGCCGATACCTTGGGCGGCCTAGCCGCCAAAGCCAGTGCAGTGCCAGCGGTGCTATCGCGGCGGGTAGATAATCGCGAACACCCGCTGGCCATTCGTTTTAAATACCCGCTGTATCGCCAGGTAATTGGTATTTCGCAGGCAATATGTCATGTGCTTAGCGAACAAGGGGTGGATCAAACACGCCTACACTGTGTGCACAGCACGGTAGATAGCGACAACTTTGACACCTCAACGGATAATCGCCGGCGTGCGCGCCAGGCATTGAATACCGAGTACGGTATTCCAGCCGACCACTTATTACTTGCTGTGGTTGCCCAATTGATTCCACGCAAAGGCCACCGGCAATTATTATCAGTGCTGCCTGCGGTTATTGCGCGACAACCAAAACTCTCACTGCTTATTTTTGGCCAGGGGCCAGAGCGCGATGCCATTGCCGCACAAATTGATAGCTTAGGGCTCGCTAAGCATGTTCAATTGGCGGGTTTTAAGTCGGACCTCGATCGCGACTTAATGGGTATTGATATTATTGTTCACCCCGCCGAAAAAGAGGGCTTAGGCGTTGCGTTGCTTAAGGCCTCGGCGGCGGGTGTACCCATCATTGCGGGGCGCGCGGGGGGGATTCCTGAAATTGTCCAACATGAAAAAAATGGTCTGCTATTTACCCCTGGCGACAATGTGCAACTGCAAGCCGCGCTTGAATTACTGATTAATGCGCCGTTGCAGCGCCAGGCCATGGGTGCTGCGGGAATACAAATTGCGCAAAATCAGTTCTCGATAGAAGCCATGGTCGATGGTAATCTTGCGGTTTATCAACAAGCACTGGCTAGCGAATAACAACAGCCCACCGGTACTGCTATGCAAAACACGCCTCTTCCCGATTTCAGCCGCACCGAATTATTGGTGATTGGCGATATTATGCTGGATCGCTATTGGAAAGGCGGCACCGGCCGTATCTCACCTGAGGCGCCGGTACCGGTGGTAAAAATTGAGCAGTTGGAAGATCGTCTGGGGGGAGCCGCCAACGTCGCCAAAAATCTCAGTGTACTGGGCTGTCAAACCGCGCTATGTGGCGTTATTGGTAATGATGATTCTGGCAGTGCCATTGCCAGTTTGCTTGTGCAAGACGGCATTAGCGATTTATTGCACCGTGATACCCGCGTAAAAACCATTACCAAGTTGCGGGTTATTAGTCGGCAGCAGCAATTAATTCGGCTCGACTTTGAAGATATTGCCGCTCACCACAGCAATGACTTGCAAGCACTTTATCAAAAGCCCATTGCCCAATGCGACGCGGTAGTTATTTCCGATTACAACAAAGGCACCTTAAGTCATGTTGAGCACATTATTGCTGCTGCCAACAAAAGTGCCAAGCCGGTATTGGTCGACCCTAAGGGTTCGGACTTTAGTCGTTATGCAGGCGCCACTTTGCTAACGCCAAACCTTGCTGAGTTTGAAGCGGTAGTGGGTAGTTGCGCTGACGATGCAGCAATTGAGTCGCGCGCCATTGACTTGCTTAACGCCATTAATATCGATGCGCTGCTGATTACTCGCAGTGAAAAAGGTATGTCGCTATACCAGCGTTATGGTTCGATGACACATATCCCGACCAAAGCCAAAGAAGTTTATGATGTCACGGGGGCTGGTGATACGGTTATTGCCACCATTGCCGCGGCATTGGCAGCTGGCAGTAGTCTTGTTGATGCGGTGTTGTTAGCTAATTTAGCCGCTGGTGTGGTGGTAGGTAAGCTGGGTACTGCCAGTGTCGCGCCAGCGGAACTGCAAATGGCGTTAAATCAGCAGCACAATTTAGTAGCGGGTATTTATTCGCAGGTAGAATTGCAAAAGTTAATAGCCGAGCAGCGGGCGGCGGGCGAGACTATTGTGATGACCAATGGGTGTTTTGATATTTTGCATCCCGGGCATATTGCCTATTTGCAGCATGCGGCGAGTTTAGGTGACCGGTTAATTGTTGCGGTGAATTCTGACGATTCGGTTAAGGGGTTAAAGGGTGAAGGCAGGCCGATTAATGGTTTGGCGGATAGAATGACAATGCTGGCGGCGCTGGCCTGTGTGGATTGGGTGGTGAGTTTTGATGAAGAGACACCAAAAAATTTAATTGAAGCGGCGCTGCCGGATGTGTTGATTAAAGGTGGGGATTATCGGGCTGAGGATGTTGCCGGGTATGAGGCGGTGACCCAGGCCGGAGGGGAAGTTGTCATTGCGGGGTTTGTTGACGGGTATTCGACTTCGTTTACTATTCAAAAAATTAAAGATAAGTAAAAAGGGGGTTGCTGGTTTTCCTAGGGTGGTTGGTACTATTTTTGTTGGTGTATTGGCTTATTTAAACCCATATACTAAGAAACCTCACTCTCTACAAACGCCATCAAATCATCAAACACTCTCGTCCCATCCGGCAGCGCATCACCCCCCTCCGCCATCGCGCCATCAAAGGTCCGCTGACCTTTGCCCGTCAACACCAACACCGGCTCACACCCAACCGCTACACCGGCCTGCAAATCCCGCAAACTATCACCAACAACCACCGCTCCCACAAAACTCACATTCAACGTCCTGGCAATCTCCTCAAACAACCCCACCCTGGGCTTGCGACAGCCACAATCATCCTCCGGCACGTGCGGACAATAAACAATACAATCCACCACCACATCAAACGCCACCAACAAATCCGCCAACTTATTATGCATGGCACTCAAAGTATCAACATCAAAAAAACCACGCCCAATACCACTTTGATTACTGGCAATCGCAACCGAATAACCCGCACGCTTTAAACGCGCAATCGCGTCAATACTCCCTTCAATCGGAACCCATTCATCAACTGTTTTTATATAGTTATCAGAATCGTGATTGATCACCCCATCACGATCAAGAACCACCAATTTATTCTTACCCATATTCACAGCTAAAAACCATTAACTGAATTGACGATCAATCAAATCACACAAAGCATGCCCAATAAAAGCATGCGCCTCTTGAATACGCGGCGTCTCATTCGACGGCATACAAAAACAAACATCAACCTGGTCTTTTAACCGACCACCACCCTCACCCGTTAAGGCAATAGTGCTACAACCAATCTCACGGGCAAGCTCCACAGCCGCAATAATATTGCTACTGTTACCACTGGTTGAATAAACAATGAATGCATCGCCCGCTACCGCCAAAGCCTCAAGCTGACGAACAAAAACCTGGTCAAAACCAAAATCATTGCCAATGGCAGTCAGCGCCGAAGTATCAGTGGTTAACGCAATAGCCGGCAAACCCTTGCGCGTTCGCAGATAACGACCAGTTAACTCAGCCGCAATATGCTGCGCATCGGCAGCACTACCACCATTGCCCGCTAATAAAATCTTATTGCCCCCACGCAATGTTTCAACCAGCTGCTCCGCTGTCGATGCTAACTGGCCCATTAACGCAGGCAGCTGCTCAAATACCGCAATATGCGCCGATAACTGTTCGCTTAAGCTTTGATCGACCACCGTTTTTTGACCCACTATGAATATCTCACTCTTCTCATTAATCCCGCATGCTAATTTAGCGGAATTCTAACATAACAATTTTCACAGCCTCAGCGCGCTTTTTCGCTGATAATACCCAGCATAATCATCACTACAGCAAAAATACTATGTCGATGCCCCGCTCACTGTACCACCCCCGCTACTGGCCCACCTGGCTAGGGGTGCTAATTTTGCGCATTGTTGCTGCGCTGCCATTTAAAGCCAAATTACTTGCCGGTCGCTTTTTTGGCCTGCTCGCTATGCGCCTGGTTAAACGCCGCCGCCATATTGTCGAGACCAATGTCAAACTATGCTTTCCCGAACTGGATAAACAGCAACAAAAACAAATGGTGCGCGATATTTTTATCGCCAACGGTATTGGCTTTTTTGAAATCGCCTGGGCCTGGTGGGCAAGTATCGATGACATTAAAAACCGCTATACCGTCGAGGGGCTTGAACATATAGAGGCCGCAAAGGCCGAAGGTGGCGTTTTATTGATTGGTGCGCATTTTGTCAATCTCGACCTGTGCGGCATGATGGTTAACCACGCCTCCGAAATCGATGTTATTTATCGAAAAAATAATAACCCCGTATTGGAATATATGATTACCCGAGGACGCAAAAAAACCTTTAAACATGTGTTAGAGCGCTCCGATATGCGTACCATTGTTCGCAATCTACGCCAGGGTCACGCTGTCTGGTACTCGCCGGACCAGGATTTTGGTCGCAACCAGGCGGTATTCGCACCGTTTTTTGGTGTTCCCGCTGCAACGCTGGTAACCACTTCACGACTGGCAAAAATGGGTCGCGCCAAACCCGTGGGTATTGCCCACTATCGCGACCCCAAAACGCAACGATACCGTGTGGTTTTTACGCCCGTCGATCACACTTTTCCTACCGGCAACGATATGCAGGACGCCATCATTATTAACCAGATGATCGAAACAGCGATTCGCGTTCAACCCGACCAGTATATGTGGGTGCATCGCCGCTTTAAAACCCGCCCAATCGGCGAACCTTCGCTTTATTAAGAGCACTTCACGAAATTCGTTGCCATTCGCCATTGAAATAGCAACTATTTAGCTGAAAAAAAAATACCCTAAATTGCCAGTGCCTGTGTACGATAGGCTTTTCAATCTTTAACCATGCCGCAACAGCCAGCGCTGGCGGCACCAGTAGTTGTCAGGGTCAGTTCAATGGGTGATTATCGAATCAGTAGCGAAGTTTTACCTGCATTAGCCGATTTTTCGCTGCCCGAGCATCTGGGCTTTGGCGAAGTCAAAGTACCCATTATGTATCGCGCCGACTTTGCCAACGGCCAATGGCAAACCGCCGAACTCACACCCTACGGCAATATCGAGCTCGACCCGGCTGCCAAAGTCCTGCACTATGCCCAAGAGGTGTTTGAAGGCCTTAAAGCCTACAGGGTTGGCGATGTCCGACCCGGTTTTTTTCGCCCGCTGGAAAACCTTAAACGCATGAACCGCTCATCACAGCGCATGTGCATGATTGAGATTCCCGAACACATTTATATGGACGGCATCAGTCTAATGACCGCCTATTCCGAGCCGTTTATTCCCAATGAAACCAGCCAGTCATTGTACTTGCGGCCGTTTTTAATTGGCACACGCTCAAACCTGGGCATGGGTACCTCAGACACGTTTACCTTTATGGTGATTGCCAGCCCGTCGGCAATTTACCATGCCGGGCAAATGAAAATTCAAATTGAACGCGAAGCCTGTCGCGCAGCCCGCGGTGGCACTGGCGCGGCAAAAACCGGCGGTAATTACGCGGCGGCGCTGAAGTCCGCCCAGCAGGTACAAAGTCGTGGTTACGACCAGTCGCTGTGGTTAGACCCAGTAGAAATGAAATATATCGAAGAGCTGTCAGGCATGAACTTTTTTATGCTGCAAAATGGCGAACTGCACACACCGGTACTCAACGGCTCATTTTTGGCCGGCATTACCCGCGACTCTATTATTGAACTGGCCAAGCACCAGGGCATGACCGTGATTGAACGCGACATTCCTATCCAGGAAGTACTCGATGGTATTAGCGCAGGGAGTATTAATGAGATATTTGCCTGTGGCACCGCAGCCATTGTTAGCCCGGTTAGCGTGATTGCCGATGCCGATGGTACCGAGTACCCCATTGCACACATTGACCAGGTAGCAGCACAGTTGCGCCAATCGCTATTGGCAATACAAGAACGCCGCCAGGCCGACCCCTTTGGCTGGACGACTGAGGTCGAGGAAAAATATTATCCGGCGTAAACGCCAGCGAGAAGTGAATAAAACTAACGCTATTTTTCAGCGGCGGGCGTGACGCGCAGCACCTCTTCAACCGTAGTGTGCCCAACCGCCACTTTTTGTGCGCCCGATAAACGCAATGTACGCATACCCTCACGCATTCCCTGCTGACGCAACTCGTCAATATCACAGTCGTCTTTTAACAAACGGTTAACTTCGCGACTCAGTGGCAGAATTTCATAAATCCCCTGGCGACCAAAATAACCGGTGTTACGACATTCCAAACATCCCTCAGCACTGTAGACCTGCTCGGGTTTGGCCACTTTCCAAGGGTGCGTCATATCCTGCCAGGTATCCAGGTCGATATTCGCCGGGGCTTTGCAGCTGGGGCATAGGGTGCGTACCAGTCGCTGCGCCATAATACCAATAACCGTTGCGCGAATCAGATAGGCCGGAACGCCCAGCTCCAACATCCGCGACACCGCGCTAGGCGCATCATTGGTATGCACGGTGGACACCACGAGATGGCCAGTTAACGCCGCCTGCACAGCCATTTCAGCCGTTTCGGGGTCTCGAATCTCACCAATCATAATAATGTCGGGGTCTTGCCGCATTAGCGCGCGCACACCACTGGCAAAAGACAAATCGATTTTGCTGTGCACCTGCATCTGGTTAAATGCCGGCTCAACCATTTCAATGGGGTCTTCAATGGTGCAGACGTTGACATCTGACGTCGCCAACTGTTTTAAGGTGGAATACAAGGTGGTGGTTTTACCCGAACCGGTAGGGCCGGTTACCAGTAGAATACCGTTAGGTCGCTTGGCCATATTCGACCAGCGCTGGTAATCTTCATTAATTAAACCCAGGTCCTCAAAGCTACGAAGCAAAACATCAGGATCAAATATTCGCATCACTAGCTTTTCACCAAAGGCAGTTGGCATGGTGGATAACCGCAGCTCAACCTCATTACCCTCAGGGCTTTTGGTTTTAATCCTGCCATCTTGCGGCTTGCGTTTTTCTGCCACATCCATACGCGCAAGAATTTTCAGCCGACTGGTCACCGCATTAATCACCTGCGGTGGCAATTCATAAATATTACATAGCACGCCGTCAATTCTAAAACGGATATTGCCGTGCTCGCGGCGCGGCTCAATATGAATATCACTGGCACGCTGGTCAAAAGCGTATTGCAATAACCAGTCGACAATATTAACGATATGCTGGTCGTTGGCATCGGGGTCTTTTAAATTACCTAGCTCCAGCATTTGCTCAAAATTAGAAATTGCCGAATTACCCACCGGGCCACCGCCCACTGCACCCGACACCGAAGTGACCAGCGTATAAAACTCTACGCTGTAACGGGCGATATCTGCAGGGTTGGCAATCACCCGCACAATACGTTTTTGCAATACATGGGAGAGATCTTTTTCCCAGCTACTGACAAAGGGCTGGGCACTGGCAATAGTGACTTCGTCCGCACTAACATCCACCGCCATAATCTGGTGCCGCTTAGCAAAGGCAAACGACATCACCGCCGTCACTGTGCGCGCGTCTATTTTTATTGGGTCAATATGCACTAGCTGCTGGTTGGCCGACGCCGCAAGCCAGGTGAGTAAAATTTTAATCGATAACTTATGGCCGGGGTGACGCTGGTTTTCGAGTTGCTGGTTGGCAATATAATTGACCGGATGCTGCTCGGCTTCTTGCTTGCTGCGACTTTGCGAGGTAATGCGCTGCACGTCGTTAGCGCTAATTAAGCCATCGGTATGCAATTGGTCGAGCAGCGAACGCAGGGTTAACTGGCGGTCGCCTGGTTTGCCGTCGCTTTTTTTCATATCGCTAACCGCACTGCCGGCATCGCGTAACTTGGGCGACCCAGTTGTATTTTTGGCTGTATTATTCAACGTGCAC
>CBFHXO010000064.1:0-16650 GCA_965659815.1 Pseudomonadales bacterium | reverse complement strand
AAAAAAGCGCCAGCGATTAGGCGCTGGCGCTTTTTTTACGCATTGCTAGATAGTCTACCCTGTTACAGGTTTTTTAACTACAATTTAACGGCAGTGTATACACAAGACCGCCTAGGCGCTTAGCTCAAGTAACAGTTTATTCAGCCGGGCGACAAAGCTTGCTGGATCTTCGAGGCTGTCACCGGCTGCTAACGCTGCCTGGTCAAAAAGCAAGCGGCTTAAATCACCAAAGCGCTCTTCATCGGCTTCGGCGTCGAGTTTGCTAATTAACGGATGGCCTGGGTTCAGCTCCAATATCGCTTTACTGGGCGGTAATTCCTGCCCTGCGGCTTCCATAATCCTGCGCATTTGCGCACCCATATCGTGGTCACCAACCACCAGACAAGCCGGCGAATCGGTGAGTCGATTGGTCACCCGTACGGTTTCAACATCGTCGCTAAGCACCGCTTGTACGCGCTCAACCAAATCCTTGTTATCTTCTGATAGTTTTTCCTGCTCTTTTTTGTCCTCTTCATCATCAAGCTGGCCAAGGTCGAGTTCGCCTTTGGCCACGTCCTGCAGCGGCTTACCATCAAACTCCATCATATGGCTCATTAGCCAGTCATCGATGCGATCGGTTAACAGTAATACCTCAATGCCCTTCTTCTTAAATACTTCGAGATAAGGGCTGTTTTTAGCCGTGCTGTAATTCTCTGCAGCGACGTAATAGATTTTTTCCTGGCCATCTTTCATCCTGGCAACGTAGTCTTCCAACGACTGGTTTTGCTCGGTTGATTCCTCGTGCGTGGTAGCAAAGCGCAGCAGCTTAGCGATTTTTTCTTTGTTGGCAAAATCTTCAGCAGGCCCTTCTTTTAATACATTGCCAAACGCTGTCCAGAATTTAGCGTAATCTTCGGGCGAATTTTTTGCCATTTTTTCCAGCATATCCAGTACGCGTTTGGTTAATGCACCACGCATGCTATCGGTGGTTGCATCCTGCTGCAGAATTTCACGCGATACGTTTAACGGCAAATCGTTAGAGTCGACAACGCCTTTAATAAAACGCAGGTAAATCGGCAGGAACTGCTCGGCATCGTCCATAATGAATGTGCGTTGCACATACAGTTTTAAGCCGCGCGCGCCTTCACGATTCCATAAATCAAACGGTGCTTTCCCCGGAATATACAAAAGGCTGGTGTACTCCAGTTTTCCTTCGACCTTATTATGACTCCACTTAACCGGGTCTTCGTAATCGTGCGATACTGATTTATAAAATTCTTTATATTCATCATCGCTAACTTCGTTACGTGCTCGCGTCCATAATGCTGTGGCATCGTTAATCGCCTCAAATTCAGGAGCTGCATCGGTATCGGCAGCATTATCCTTCTCGTCATTACTATCAACATCAGCTGCTGGCACGGCTTGCTTTTCCATCATCACAGGAATCGCAATATGGTCGGAGTATTTTTTCACAATGCTGCGCAGGCGCCAGCTATCGGCAAATTCGCTTTCTTCGTCGCGCAGATGCAAGATAATTTGTGTGCCGCGTTCGGCGCGCTCGATATCGGCAATTTCAAACTCTGCATCACCAGTTGAAGCCCAGTAAACACCCTCGCTGGTAGCCGCACCCGCGCGGCGTGAAAATACTTCGACCCGATCGGCAACGATAAATGCTGAATAAAAGCCAACACCAAACTGACCAATTAACTGGCTGTCTTTCTTTTGGTCGCCAGTCATATTTTTCAGAAACTCGGCAGTGCCCGACTTGGCAATGGTTCCGAGGTTGGCGATTGCCTCTTCGCGCGACATACCAATCGCATTGTCGGTAATACTAACGGTCTTGGCCTCTTTATCGAATTCGATAACAATTTTTAACTCACCATCACCTTCGTACAGCGCATCGTTTTTAACGGCTTCAAAACGCAGCTTGTCGGCCGCATCTGAGGCATTAGATATAAGCTCACGCAGAAATATTTCTTTGTTGCTGTATAGGGAATGAATCATTAACTGCAAAAGCTGTTGGGCTTCTGCCTGGAAACCCATGCTTTCTGTCGCAGGTTTATCGGTGCTGGTTTGCACTTCTGGGTTGCTTTCGGTTTTGCTATCGCTTGACGCTGTCATTACTGCCTCGCTGAACATTAAATAAACAATTGCTAGCGCCGGGGCTGGCAGCTAATGCCGGCCATTGGCGTAGTAAAAGGAAAAAAACCGCATTAACCAGCGTTGATGCTGGCAAATTGCGAGTTCGCGTCAGCGATATGGAGTCTTTTGCGGGTTTTTCAAGGCTTTATCAGGAATTTGTTGACCATTGGCCGAAATTACCTCGTCGCAAGAGCCACGATACAAAAGCCAAGACACAAAGGCTATGATATTTAAGACGCCGTGCTTAGCTGGCGATATCAGCCCCATGCACGCCAAGGTAGTGAGAGCTTAGCTTGGGCGCTTCTTCAAGCGCAGAATTGATTTCGTATAGGCGCTCATAGTTGGTCGCACGAATGGTCCAGCGTCCGTCCAGCTTCTCGTAGCGATCCCAATAAATGGCAGTGCCGGTGGTAAACGCGCTGTGGTTAAGCATCCACATATTATCCGCCAGATACCAGATGCCAGTGGCCTCGGTGTCGCTAAGCATTTGGATTTCGGGCATGTGACCGTTGTGGTGGCCAACCGATTGCTTGTGAAACGACTGCGAAATATTCGCTAAGTATTTGTCACGCCCCTGCAGCTGCCATTCGTAAGTGCCACCAACAAAATGCACTTCAACATCGGGATGAAAAATCGTGGCCAGCTCTTCGACATTGCCGGTATCAATACAGCGAAAATAAGAGTGCTTAAGTTGCTTAATAGCTTCGATATCCATTAGGCGCTGGATATCTTTACGCAGTTCGTCAATACCGCCATCCGATGCATCCAGTGATAACCCTTCGATAATACCCATACCAGTTTTATTAAGCACACGGCGTTGGCTTTGGTCTTTGGCGGTTGTCATTATTGTCTCCTGGATGTCGCGTTTTTATTTTATTTACTTGTAAATGTTTCCAACAGGCTCAAGGGTGTTTATTTAAAACCCGCTTATGGCTTTTTATCTAAAACCAGCTCATGGCTTTTCTGCCAAAGTGCAGCGGCCATCGTATTGTCGCTTGCGTGCGGTTTAAGCTGCTTCAGTTTGCAATTAAAGTAGTAACCACCGTTTTTACCGCTGACGGATTCATCGGTGGCAAGATAAATACCGGTTTCGGCACCTTTGGCACTTTTGCGCGAAAAAGGCCGTATCAGCCTCATAACAATCTTGCCAAAGGTGCTTTGTGTACCCAAATTGGTGCCGACAAAGCCGGGGTGAAAGCAATTAACTGAAAAGGTTTTCATTGGCGCGGCTTCTATTAATTTTTTGGCCAGGCGCTTGGTGAAAAGAATATTGGCAAGCTTTGAGTTACCGTAAGCTGGAAACGTCTTAAAATTTTGTTCCCAGTTAATATCGTCAATGTTCAAGGATTTAACGAATTCGTATGCACCTGAGGCGGTAACCACCACCCGCGTTTCATGCTGACCCTCGCAGAGCTTGTCGAATAATAACTCAGTGAGTAAGAACGGCGCCAAATGATTTACGGCCAGCATCATTTCATAGCCATCGTCCGATTCAACGCGACTGTTATAAGTGACGCCGGCATTATGAAACAGTAAATCGATAGGTCGGTTAGTTTGCAGAAATTGGTTTGCTATCGAACGCACATCCGCCAATTTTGCCAAGTCGCCAAACAGCCAGTGAATTTGCGCCTGATTAACCTCAGCCTTAATCATAGCTTCGGTCACTGCAGCTTTTTGCTTGCTACGTGCAACCAGGTACAGTTCGTAGCCCTGCCGCGCCAACTCCAGCGCAGCCGCCTCACCAATTCCGCTGGTAGCGCCAGTTAGTACACAAACTTTACTATTCATTATTACCTTTTACTGGATGTTTATTATACAGACCACAACCGCAACTCCGTTTAACGTGCCTGAATCTTACGCATTGCGATGGTTAATTAAAATGGCTTTTCAATTACATAAGCATATCTACCGCTTGATACCTGGCCGTTTTGGCAAGGAAAATCGGGTTTAAAGTGGCTTATTTCGTCGCTGGATCTATTGGCACACGAGCCAAGTGCATTGAGCCATCGCGTTTATCGCTCAACTACGGTGCAGTTCACGACTGCGTAAAAGCTGAATGAAGATTTGGGTATTGAAAGCTGGCATAGGACCAGCAAAGCTGAAGGAAAAAAATGGCGCGCTCGGCAGGAGTCGAACCTGCGACCCCCTAGTTCGTAGCCAGGTACTCTATCCAGCTGAGCTACGAGCGCGTGTCGCGTTACAGGACCAACCTAGAACAGCTAAACCCCAGTAACGAAGGCGAATCACTATAGAGAAACTGTGACAAACCGTCAACTACCTAAGTTTTGCAAAACTACCAAGCTCACGCTACGAGTCTTTCACTGCGTTCAGGCAGGCAAGTGGGATACATATGCTTTATAGACATAAAGCAACCGCTGCCCAAAAGCGTTAAATATGGCTACATACCGCTGGAATACGTGGCCAAACTAACAGTTTCACTGGCCCTTATGGGCTGGAATGCTTTAGCGTAGGTCAGCAGCTGCTTTACGCAATAGTCAAATCGCTCTTCAAAATAGCCCTGTGCCGAAGGGTTATTATCGGCGGCATTGGCATTAAAAATGGTTTCTACATAGCGAACAATCAAGTGCTCGGGCATATAACAAATCCGGTTATTTTTATAGCTGCTCATACGCAGCTCAGAGATAGGGTAAGAACCGCCATCGGCCGACGATATACCCACCAAAAGCGCTGGTTTGTGGGCCAGCTCGCCATTTCCCCAGAGTAAAAAGAAGTTTTTTAAGCCCGCTGGCACCATACCATGCCACTCGGGGGCAATGATGATAAAGCCATCACTACTTTGCAGCTCGGCAGCTATAGGCGCCAGGCGCTGCTCCCAACCGGGGTCGCCATTCCAAATAGATTCGTCCCATAATGGCAGTGGGTTATTGGCAAGATCGAACAAATACGTTGCTGTGCACTCTGGTAGTGCTTGTAAGCTACGTTCCAGTACCCGGGCAATTTTGCCACTCTGTGAATCCTGGCGGTGGCTGCCAACAATAATCGAAATCTTCATACTTGTTTTAACCTTATCTGATTCAAAGTGCCTGATAAAAGTGCGTGAAACAATGCATAATTAGAAAAACCGAACAAAAATATAACAGATAAGCTGCTAATGCCAGCCCATAACCATTCGTCGTTGTCATTCTACCGTGCAAAGCTCAGCTGCGATAAGCACGGGTATTGGGACTATTGTGTCAGAATGGTGTATAACAGAGGCGAGATCGATGCAATGCAACTGCAAGACCCATGCAGGGCCAATACAAGGCCGGTAAAGGGGCTGTAAAGATAGTGCTCTGGTAACGCGGGTTTGTAGTATATACTGCCCGTCGTAATCAGTGATGTGGCTGTAAAGTCCCGACCACACCCCGATTACCAGCAGATGATTAGAAAGCCACGACAGCAGTGCTATTAAAAAAATGACCAACTCGGACAAACAGCCAGCCGCCCGACGCAGGCAGATACCAAGCCCAATTAGTAACTACCAATCGTGGCTGGTGTTATTTTTACTGTTCGTCGGCCTGGTTGCCGTTTACCTGCAACCGCAATTGAGCGAAAGCTGGGCCTTTGATCGCTTCCAGTTTTCAGCACAGCCCTGGTTGGCACTCAGTCATGCGCTGGTTCACCTTAATCTGCAGCACCTGATACTTAATCTCACCGCATTACTATGCATTTATCTGCTATTCGGTGCCGCTTTTGAATCGGCCTGGTGGTTGTTGGCGCTGGCTTTATCGGCCGTAACATCTGGCTACGGACTGTTTTACTACAGTCCACAAACTGACTGGTGCGTGGGCTTGTCGGGCGCCTTGCACGGTTTATTTGTTTATGCCGCACTACGCTCACGGGCAAGTTTGTTATGGATTGCGGCAATTATTGTTAAGCTGACCGCTGAGCAGAACGCCTGGCTTGCCGATAGTAGCTTTTTGTCTGCTACCGAACAGTTTATTGCCAACCCCGTTGTGGTAGACGCCCATTTATGGGGAGCGGCCGGTGGTCTTGTGTACTTCGGCATTGCCCGCAGCGTTAATTTCATTATTTTGCTGGTTGAGCTAAATCGCGATCGCTAAGTCGATTTTAAAGGCCTAGCGCTAACATAAGCTTGGCGCTGTTAAACCTCGTAATCATGCTTCGATTCCTCTAAAATGCGCCCGATTTCAAGGTGCTTGCTAACTATCCGCAACACCTCAACTAAAACAACGAATCTAATTTATGAACGGACAACTCAGCCTTTTCCGCCGTTACTTTTTGCCAACGTTAATCGCAGTGTTTACTGGCAATGACTTACTCTCGACAAATACCGCACACGCTGCCAGCAGTCAGCAGCAGGAACTAGAAGAAATTATTGTCGACGCTGCATTAATCTCACAAAATCGTGATCGCTTGCCACTGGCCATTGATAAACTGTCACGGCTTGATATTAGCCGGGCACAGCCACAGCTTGGGCTGGATGAATCGCTGGTCAATATTCCTGGCCTGGTGCTGCAAAACCGTTTTAACTTCGCGCAGGACCTAAGAATTTCGATTAGAGGCTTTGGTGCCAGAGCCAGTTTTGGTATACGCGGGGTAAAGATTCTGGTTGATGGTATTCCCGAAACGCTGGCCGATGGCCAGGGCAGCGTCGACAGCATTGACCTTGCATCCATTGGCAATATTGAAGTGATTCGTGGCCCAGCCTCATCACTGTATGGCAATGCCTCCGGTGGTGTGATTCATATTGAATCCGATTTTGACCGAAGCGATGCCGGTGTAGAGGCGCGCTTTGCTGCGGGTGGCGATGGTTATAAAAAAGTGCAATTCAGTGCCAATGGTCGTGCCGGCAGCCGCGAGCAGCTGAGTTATATCGTGAGTGGTTCAGATTTAGAGGTCGATGGTTATCGCCAACATAGCGAACACGAAAACCGTTTATTTAACTCGCGTATGCGCTACCGCTTTGAAGACGATGCAAGCTTAAACCTGTCGCTTAGCTACACGGATCAGCCCGTGGCGAATGACCCCGGTGGGGTCAATGGGGCAACCTTAGCCACTGATCGACGCGCCGCACGCGGCCGCAACCAGCAACTTAACGCTGGTGAAGCATTAAGGCAAACCCGCCTTGGGCTGCAATACCAGCGTCCGGTGGGTGACAACGGTAAACTGAGTATCCGCAACTACCATTTATGGCGCGAGTTCGACGGTTTAATTCCCTTATCGGGTAATGGTGCCATTGATTTAAACCGACGCTATAGCGGTGGCGGTATTCGCTATCAACATCAAACGGTCGGTGATCGTGGCAATACAGGTTTTACCAATACCAGCATTATTGGTTTTGATTTCGACCGACAAGATGATAATAGAAAACGGTTTGAGAACCTCAACGGCTTACGAGGCGATAAAGTGCTGGATCAAAACGAGTTGGTCACCAGTCTGGGCATTTACTTACAGAACCAGTTAGTCATTGGCGAACAGTGGTTAATAACCACGGGGCTTCGCTATGATGAGGTTCGCTTTGATGTTACCGATAATTTTGGCGCTAACTCCGATAAAATAACACTCAACCAGCTAAGCCCAATGCTCGGTGCCAGTTTTAGCATTAACCCGCAGCTCAATATTTACGGCACAGTGGCAACATCATTTGAAACCCCTACCACCACCGAGCTGGCGCTAGCCGATAATACCGGCTTAAACAGCCTGTTAAACCCGCAACAAGCGATTAACTACGAGCTTGGTGTCAAGGGTAGCGCACAACAGCGGTATCGTTACTCACTGGCGCTATTTGAGATTTATGTCGACGATGAGATTATTGCGCTCGAAGACAACTTGGGGCGCGATATTTTTGTTAATGCGGGTGAATCATCGCGCCGCGGCGCAGAGCTGGCATTGCAAGCATCACTCACTGAAACACTGATTGGTTCGCTGAGCTACACTTGGTCGGATTTTGAATTCGACCGCTTTATTGATGCCAATAACAATAACTTTGCTGGCAATAAAATTCCGGGCTTGCCCGACAATCTATTGCATGTTGAACTTGAATACCAAAACGCTAATGGTTTTTTTGCAATTTTCGAAGTGCTTTATGTTGACGAATTCAGCCTCAATAACGCCAATAGTGAAATCAATCCCTCATCTTTGGTTAGTGATTTTCGTGCGGGTTATCGCTGGCAATTAGCGTTTGAGAACAGCGAGTCACTTATCATTGAGCCTTTTATCGGTGTTAGCAATCTGAATAACGAAGACTATTTATCGAATGCACGTATTAATGCCTTTGGTGGCCGCTATTTTGAAGCTGGTCCCGACCGCAATGTTTTTGGTGGTGTATCAATTCGCTATGTCACTGCTAACAATTAATTAATGCGGCCACCGAAGCGAAACATCTAGCAGGCCCACCGCACAAGAGTGCTTCTATCTTTATGGCTTTAGATTTATTAACTGCCACAGCAAATCCGTCGCCAGGCCAGCTACAGTCTTGGTATTCGCTACCCGGCGCCGCTGCCCCGCTAGCGTTGCTGGCCAATCTTACCCGCGAGCAACGCTTTGCGCTAATTGTTACTCGCGACGCGAATGACACTCAAGAATGGTTGGAAGCACTGCAGTTTTTTAGTAGCGCAGATCCTGAGTTTTCTATTCGAGTATTTCCCGATCGTGAAGTGCTGCCGTACGATTATTTTTCACCGCACCCGGATATTATTTCTGAACGACTACACACGCTGTATCATCTTCAGTCCGATAGTTACGGCGTATGTCTGGTTAGCGCCGCAACGCTACTGGCGCGCATTTGCCCGCGCTCCTACGTTAATCGCGACAGCCTGGTTATTGCCGTTGATCAATTGATTGACGCTGACAAAATCAAAATACAGTTAGAAAGCGCCGGCTACCAGCACCGCGATACGGTGTTTGAGCACGGCGAATACGCGGTACGCGGTTCGCTGTTGGATATATTCCCCATGGGCAGTGACTTGCCCTACCGCATTGAGTTGTTCGATGACGAGGTCAGTAGCCTACGCACTTTTGACCCCGAAACACAGCGTTCGCTTGATAAAATTAGCCGTATTGCCATTTTACCGGCTGCAGAGGTTGCGCTAGATAATGAGGCTATTAACTGCTTTCGCGACCAGTGGCATAATGAGTTTAGCCATAACCCGCTTAACTGCCCGATTTATGAAGATGTAGTGCAAGGTGTTCCCTACGCAGGTATTGAAGCTTACCTGCCGATGTTTTTCCCTGACACCGACACTCTGCTCGACTATTTGCCCGCTAACAGTTTAGTTGTTGCTTACCCGGAGTTAGAAAAAACGCTCGGCGATTTTTTAATCAATGTCAACGACCGTTACGAACAACAGGCAATCGACCCTACCCGGCCGCTGTTAAAACCTAATAGATTGTATTTGAGTATCGACGAATGCTTTGGCAGTTTAAACCGCCATGCGCGTATTAATCTTTCGGCAAAAATGCTCGATCAGGCGCCAAACCCCGAGCGCGGCTTGCTTAGTCGCGGCGCAACAACTAACCCGCAATTATTAATTGAAGACCACAGTGATAATGCGCTGGGTAGATTAAAGTTGTTTCTGGGTTCAGACAATATTGATGACAGCAGTAGACCTGTGAGACATGTACTCTTTACCGTTGAGTCGCTTGGGCGCCGGGAAATTTTTGCCGACCGGCTAAAAGCTATTGGTATTGAGGCAACGCTATGCGATAGCTGGCAGCAATTTGAAACCACCGTGTCAACGCAAAAGCAAAAGACCCAAGTAGGTGTTGCGGTTGCCGCATTTAATCGCGGCGCCAGCTTTCCCGACAGTAATATCAGTATTATTGCTGAGCCGGAGTTATTCGGCGTAGCTATTAAGCCTAAGGCGCGCAGTAGCAAAGAGCGCAATTTGTTAGCCGAAGCCAGCATCCATAATCTGATTGAACTCAATGTCGGTTCACCTATTGTCCACCTCGATCACGGTGTGGGTCGCTACCTTGGCCTGGAACATA
This sequence comes from Pseudomonadales bacterium, assembly GCA_965659815.1. GTDB lineage: Bacteria > Pseudomonadota > Gammaproteobacteria > Pseudomonadales > UBA7434 > UBA7434. The sequence goes on along the minus strand of CBFHXO010000064.1, from coordinate 6,576 downwards.
TGCCGATTGATGGCGGCAACGGTGAAATTATTGACGCGGAATTTTTAACGCTGGAATACGCCGGTGGTGACCGGCTTTATGTGCCAGTGACCTCGCTACATATGATAAGTCGCTATATGGGTGGCGATGAATCCAGCGCGCCGCTGAATAAACTCGGTAGTGAAAACTGGGGCAATGCCAAGAAAAAGGCCATAGCCAATATCCACGATGTCGCGGCCGAATTGTTAGATATTTATGCGCGCCGCAAGTCCATGCCGGGTTTTGCATTCGTGGTTAACGATCAGGACTATAAACAGTTCTGCGATAAGTTTCCGTTTGAAGAAACCGAAGACCAGCTCAATGCTATTTCTGCCGTTATTCGCGATATGCACTCGGAAAATGCAATGGACCGTCTAGTTTGTGGTGATGTGGGTTTCGGCAAAACCGAAGTGGCTATGCGTGCTGCGTTTATTGCCGCCAGCAACAGCAAGCAGGTCATGGTATTGGTGCCCACCACCCTGCTCGCCCAGCAGCACTATCAGAATTTTCTTGACCGCTTTGCCGACTGGCCGATAGCGATAGAAGCGTTGTCACGGTTTCGCACCGGCAAAGAACAAAACCAGGTGATGGCTGGGTTTAAATCGGGCCAGGTTGATATTCTTATTGGCACTCACAAGCTGATGCAAAAAGACATGAAAGCTAATGACCTTGGCTTGGTGATTGTCGATGAAGAGCATCGCTTTGGTGTTAGGCAAAAAGAGCAATTAAAAAATTTATGCGCCAATGTCGATTTGCTTACCATGACCGCCACACCGATTCCGCGCACCTTAAATATGGCCATGGCTGGCTTGCGCGACTTATCGATCATTGCCACACCACCAGCGAAGCGACTATCGGTAAAAACCTTTGTCCACGAAAAGCAAACCGGTATATTAAAAGAGGCATTGCTGCGCGAGTTATTACGTGGTGGGCAAGTGTTTTACCTCCACAACGACGTTAATTCAATTGAACGTGCAGCCGAGGAGTTACGTCAATTGTTACCGGATGCACGGGTTGCAATTGGTCATGGGCAAATGCCAGAGCGCGAGCTTGAGCGCGTGATGTCTGATTTTTACCATCGCCGTTTTAATATTTTGGTTTGCTCCACCATTATTGAAACCGGTATTGACAGTCCAAACGCCAACACGATTATTATTGAGCGTGCAGACAAATTCGGTTTGGCTCAGCTGCACCAGCTGCGCGGTCGTGTGGGTCGTTCGCACCACCAGGCCTATGCGTATTTATTTGTTCCCTCGCGTAAGTTGCTAAGCAAAGATGCAGAAAAACGGCTTGATGCGATAGAAGAGGCGCAAGATCTGGGCGCCGGCTTTATGCTTGCCACCCATGACCTTGAAATACGCGGTGCCGGTCAGCTTCTGGGTGATGAGCAAAGCGGGCAAATGCTATCGATTGGCTTTACGTTATACCTTGATATGCTCGAGCGTGCGGTTAGCGCATTAAAATCGGGCAAAGAAGTCGACCTATCGGCGCCGTTAAATATTTTGGGTGAAATCAATTTGCATTTACCGGCATTGATACCCGATGAGTATTTGCCTGATGTGCATAACCGATTAATTTTATATAAACGGATTGCAAATGCCGAAACCACTTTGGCGCTGCGTGAATTACAAGTTGAGATGATTGACCGCTTTGGTTTGCTTAGCGATGAAATTAAAAACCTGTTTGCCATAATGGAAGTCAAATTGCAGTGTATTGACTACGGTATTGCCAAAATTGATGCGGGAGAAAGCGGCGGTTATATTGAATTTACGGGTAATACCAGGGTCAACCCAATGACTATTGTCAGTATGGTTCAGAATCAACCCGATATTTACCGGCTAAGCGGCGCAACCCGGTTAACCTTTGAACAATATTTGCCCGAGTCGGCGCAGCGAATTGATTGGATTGCGCAATTGGTACAACAGCTTGGCAAGCCCGATAGCAACAATTAATATCTGCTTAACAAGCATGTTAATGAGTTTTTTATGAAATCAGTTGGCAACCACAATTTAACGCGGCTATTAGCAAGCGTACGCTCTGGTTTTACTGCGCTACTTGTTTTATTCGCTCCGCTAACCATTAACGCGGGCAGTAATGATAGTGAAGTTGACCTTGAAGATATCTATACCATTGAGCTGGTTGTGTTTGCTAACCGGTCGAGCTTAAATGCGCAGCTCTCTGCCAGTGAAAGCAGTGGTTACAGCAACGTTGAACGTTGGGAGAATAACTATGAATTATCTTACCCTGAGCATCTGGTATTTTTAAAAACGGCTGCAGAAATTGAAGCGCTAGAGCAAGCTGCGTTGCTAGCGGCGGACATTGAGGAGGCGGACACTCTTGATGCCCTATTAATGGAAACACAGTTATTGGAAAATCAGTTATCAGAAAATCAGCAAGCTGAAAGCGATGCTAACGGTGACAACGATACTGCACAGCTTTTAGTGCCGCCACTGCTTATGAAACTTGATACCAGTCAATACGAAACACATGGTATTGCCCAGCCAATTGATCGACGGTCAGCGTATCGGGTTTTATTTCACCAGGTATGGCACCAAAATTTACAGGCACCCGACAATGCGCCAGCGTTAGTGGTCAATGGTGGCAAGCGCTTTGATGATCACTATGAACTTGAGGGTTCAGTCACCTTAAGTAAGGGCCGTTTTTTGCATATTAATACTGACCTGTGGTTATCGCAGTATATTGACAGGAACAGTTGGCAGGCCGCTAACAGCATTCCTGCGGCAATCCCACTACAGCCAATTGATCTGGAATTAGTGGTGGAGCCGGTAGTTGCTGCTGAGGATGATGTGTTAAATACTACCATTGCATTTGAGCGAGACAAGACGGCGTTTATCAATCATAACCGAGAGGCACTGGAGACTTACCAGCCCTTACATACTTATGTATTGCGTGAGTATAGAAAAGTGCGCCGGGATGAGGTGCACTACCTTGACCACCCGATGTTTGGAGTGATTGTTAAAATCAGTAAGGATCAAATTGCCGAGACTGGGCGGAAATAAGCTAAACAAGAAACGACCTCTCTGGCAAAAGTAAAAAGCCGTTCATTGAGTAAAGGCTGAGTCTATCCTCATCGCCTCTAAACGCAGGTTTAGAAGCTGAGCGATAAACTCAGACATGGCGTATTGATGCAATTCAATGCCAACTCACAAATGCGCTATGATACGATCAATAAGCCTTGTGGTATCAGATAACACGCCATCAATATCCTTGTGATCAATGGCATCGCTTTCTAACCCCGCAGCCATATTCACTACCATTGATAAACTTGCGTAAGCAATGCCGCGCTCCCGCGCTAGCGCGGCCTCAGGCATTACCGTCATACCAATAATATCGCCACCATCACGCATAATACGCTGCACCTCAGCGGCAGTTTCAAACCGTGGACCCTGAGTACAAGCGTAGCAGCCCGCGATAGGAATATCCTGCCCCGCCGCCTTGGCCGCTTGCTGTATCCGCTCCTGCCATTGCTTGTCAAATGGCAAAGTAAAATCAATATGATTAGCGAAACTCGCGAGCGTATCGAAGAAGGTATGCTCTCGCGCATAGCTGTAATCGATAATTTGCTCAGGCATAAGCAACGCACCCGTGCAATAACTAGCGTTACACGAACCCACTGCATTGACCGAAAGAATTCGACTAACACCTGCATCATACAAAGCCTGAATATTGGCGCGGTAATTGACTTTATGCGGTGGAATACTGTGATCGACGCCGTGGCGTGCAATAAAATATAGACTTTCTTGAGCACTGGCATCGACGCTCGCCAAAACCACCGGACTGGATGGCTGGCCATAGGCGTTGCCCTCGTCAACACTGCGCTTGCTGGCGATACCATACAGCTCGTACAGACCGCTACCACCAATAATGCCTAACATGGTAAAACCACTAGCTGTTGGCCGGCGTCATTGACGTATGCGTTTGCTGTAAATCAATCACCTGAGTCGGGAACGCAACCTCAGCACCATGCTGGTCAATAATATCGAGTATTTTAATCAGTACATCCTGCTTAACCGTATGATAGTACGGCCAGTTTGTGGTTTTGGTAAAACAGTAAATAAAGAAATCCAGCGACGATTCCCCAAAAGCATTCACATTAACCATTAACGTTTGAGTAGTGTCGATTTCATTATGCTGTTGCAGCATTTGCTCGACATCGCTAACAATTTTTGCCAACACAGCGGCATCGTCATAGCGAATACCAATGGTTTCTTTAATCCGGCGATGCGACATACGCGATGGGTTTTCTACCGAGATATGGGTAAAGGTTGAATTGGGCACATAAAGTGGCCGTTTATCAAAAGTACGAATACGCGTTTGCCGCCAACCAATATACTCAACCGTGCCCTCAATATCCTGATCGGGCGAGCGTATCCAGTCGCCAATGGCAAATGGCCGGTCGAGATACACCATTAAACCACCAAAAAAATTTGCCAGTAAATCTTTGGCGGCAAAGCCCACCGCAATACCACCAATACCACCAAAAGCCAATACACCCGATATGCTATAACCCAATGTCTGTAAGGCCACCAATGCGGCGGTAATAATAATGGCTAAACGCAATAGCTTGCCAAGCGCGTGGATTGTCGATTGATCAATTGGCGACTCTTCGGACTCATCTGGCTCGCGCATCAACAGGTTTTTTTCGCCCTCGTGAACAAAGCGAACTAAAAACCAACTTAATAAACCAATAATTAATACATCACGCAACGGATCGATAGCCGTAAATATCGCCGCCTCAGATACCGATTGCACCACCTCCGCCGCCCAGCCAATTCCCACCACCCATATCAGCGCGGTTACCGGCGTGCCAGCGGCAATTACCAATGCATCGTCCCAAAGGTTTTGGGTTTTCTGTAATTGGCTATGCAGGCGCTTAAACAACCGCTTGGCAATAAAATTGGCCACCAGGCTGACAAAGACAATAATAAATACTTGGATAACCCAGCGGTGTTCACCTGAGAACTGGTCGAATTGAGTGATGAAATTTTCCATACGGACTTTTCGCCATTACTGATGCAGTTAATCGATAATTGTCGCGTTATAATGGGTTAAAATTCTACTTGGTTTACGCTTTCTTATCTACTAGCGGCAACCACCATACTGTCCGGCAGCTTTTTTTGGCATGACATATCTGACACAGAAAGTATCCGAAACAGTAGTTTCCCAACCACTGTTAAACTGACTGTGTTTACCTATGCTTAAAAAAGAACGCGCCGAAGTTGCCTTTAATATTCTTAACCGGTTGTATAAAACCACGCCAATTCCGCTTGATCATAGCGACAACTATACGCTGCTGGTGGCCGTGCTGTTATCGGCTCAATGCACTGACATCAGGGTTAACCAGGTCACGCCAGCGCTGTTTAAGCTGGCCTCAACCCCACAAAAAATGGCACGCAAAAAGCCCGAGCAGCTCTACCCGATTATCAAACCCTGCGGCCTGGCACCGCGCAAGTCCAGTGCCATTGTCGAGCTGTCGCAAATTCTCGTAGAAAAATATAACGGCGAGGTGCCTGAAGATATGGCGCTGCTGGAGCAATTGCCTGGCGTGGGGCATAAAACCGCGAGCGTGGTAATGTCGCAGGGCTTTGGTCATCCTGCATTTCCGGTTGATACCCATATTCACCGGCTGGCACAACGCTGGGGTTTAACCAAGGGTAAAAATGTGATGCAAACCGAACAGGACTTAAAAAAATTGTACGCGGCAGAGCATTGGAACAAACTTCATTTGCAAATTATTTTTTATGGCCGCGAGTACTGTACTGCGCGCGGTTGCGATGGCACGGTTTGCGAGATCTGTACCACTTGCTACCCCAGGCGTAAGAAACCGTTTATTGCTAATAAGCCGTAAAGACTTGTACGGCCAAATTGTTTACAGCCTGCCAACCGTAGCTTTACCCATAGCCATATAACTAGCAAATTTTGGCCCACCATCAAGATAGTAGTTTTCAATAGCCTCTATCGCAAAACCCACACTGCTAAGACAGTCAGCGGTTGAGCGATTTAAGTTACAACCCCCAGCCATTTTGCGCCAAAACGGATTGAGCCGGTTTTGCCAGTGCGCAACGCGCGGTTCTGGTGATAAACCGTGTTCTAAAAATAATAACTGTCCATCGGGTTTTAATACACGCTTCATTTGTTGCAGCGCGGTTTGCCAGTCGGGAATGGTGCATAAGGTGAATGTCAGCAGCACCGTGTCGACACTATTATTGGCCAATGGAATTTTCTCACCCGGTAAACCGAGCCATTCAACTTCAACGGGTGATTTGGCTAAGTTCTTTTGCGCCCGGTTGCGCATACCCTCCGAGGGTTCAAGCCCCCAGACCTTGTTAACCTGCTCGGCATTGTAAAGCGACAGGTTAACGCCAGAACCCATACCCACTTCTAATACATCACCACGAGCAAGCGGAACCAGCTTGGCACGCTCTTTCATCATTGGTTTGGATGAGCAGGCAAAGTCAATACAGTAGGGAAGGATTTTTTGTTCGTAAAAACTCATAGGCTTATACCATCAGCGGATAACTGCAGTGACTTTCTGCC
>CBFHXO010000063.1:0-16829 GCA_965659815.1 Pseudomonadales bacterium | reverse complement strand
CTGTCGACAAGTGCATTACCCGCGTCGATATCGACACCGGCATCTTTATAGGAAAGCCCTGTGGAGGAGGAACTGCTGGAATTGTTCATAATGTTATTTCAGGCCTGGTGAATTCAACGCGCCATTGTACCTACTGGATGGCCATGATGCAGCAACCGTGGCGATCATTTTTTGACGATTAGTTACTTCTGCAGTCCGGCCTAATGACGATTGGTATTGGGCCTGGTTCTGGGATTTGGGTGTGTGCCGAGATTTTTACAGGCAGTATTTATGCCTGGCTTTTAAAGCAGTTGCGATTAGTCTGTTTTATACTGTGCACCGCCAAGCCATTGTAAGCTTGTTTAAACACTATTTTAATGCGCACAGTTGCGGATGTTGACTATGTTTCAACCGTTAAATTTAAATCAACTGCATGGGTCAGGCGCCAGCGCCTCTGACCCTAGGGTATCTATTGCGGGATTACCGGTGACATTGACACTTATAACGCTAGTGGCCGTGCTATTGAGTACAGTATTCGCTGCGCCGCCGGCAAGCGCGGCTGTGGATATTGATTTATTTACCGTAACCACCGCAGTTGGATCCAATTCGTCAGAGGCACGAAAGCAGGCGAGTCGCACTGCCATGAATACCCTGCTGGTCAGGGTCACTGGTGACGCCCGCGCCAGCGATAACTACCCTTTGCTGGGCAGCAGCTTAGCGCGGGCATCTGATTATGTGGTCAGTTATTCCTATGAGCACATCAAGCCCATTGCACAGCCTGCCTTGGTGAATAATCACGCAGATGAGCTTGGCCCGCCATCGGGGGCAGTAGCGCCAGAGCAGCTGCAGCTTAAGTTGGTATTCCAGTCTATGGCGATTAAGCGTTTACTGTCTGACGCGGGTGCACCTTTTTGGCAGGCCGACCGGCCTGGCGTCTTGGTTTGGCTGGCTGATCAGAGCTATAGTCCGAGTTATGGTCAGGGTTATGATGAGAATCAGGTCCAGCGGCTGTTGGTGAATACCGAAACTGCGCCGGCGCGCTTTGCCGGTTTACAGGCGGCCGCACAGCGACGTGGCATTCCATTAATTGAGCCGCTGCTTGATCTCGACGAAATGCGACGCATCACTGTCGACGATATCTGGCAGATGGATTACCTGAAAATCCAATCCGCCTCAGAGCGCTATGATTCGCCTGCAGTGTTAATTGGCAGGTTAAGCCAGGCCACGGATCAAAGCTGGGTTGGCCAGTGGAGTTTACTTTATCGCGGTCAACGGCAAACTGAATTATTTCGTGGGCAAACGCTTAGTGATTTTTTTGACCTCGGGGCAAATATTGCTGCTGACAGTATGGCGTCTGATTACACTGTGCGAGCCGGTCAACAGCAAATGGGCAGTACCATGTATTTGAGTGTGAGTGGTGTGCGCAGCCAGCGCGACTATGTAGCCGTGGTTGAGTACCTGCGCAAAATCACTGCGTTAAACAGTATTCGGCTTGACACCGTAGAAAATGAGCGCTGTCACTTTACTGTGGTTACCGGCGCCAGCCGCGAAAAGCTCCGCGCGCTTATTGAATTGAACAAGCGATTTGAATTGCAGGGCGGCCTGGCAGATAGTCTGCAAGGTAATCGCTTTGCCACTGTTGGTCTTCATTATGCGCTCGGTGCTGAGTTACGCGATTGATTAAATCGTTCGAGTAAATTGGTCGATAAATGCAGGCATAATATTACGTACTGTGAGTTAGATTCTATGAGTGAACAAACGGCAAGAAACTTATTTTGGTTATCGATTTTTGTTGTCGTGCTGGGGCTGGTATTTATTTTAAAAAACGTGCTGGCACCATTTATTATAGCCGCGCTTATTGCCTATCTTGGCGACCCGATAGCTGATCGCCTTGAAGGTAAGGGTCTATCGCGCACCGTTTCGGTGAGCCTGATTTTTGTCGCGCTGACATTAGTGCTGGCATTAACGGTTCTGCTGTTAATTCCAATGATTGGTGCACAGTTGGGTTTGCTGAAAGCTAACTTGCCTAAGTATATTGACTGGGTGCAAAATAATTTATTGCCTGTATTGCAAACTTACTTTGGTATTGATGAAACCGCGCAGCTGTTCGAGCAGGTGAAAGTCTCGCTCAATAAAAATTGGCAAACTGCCGGTGATGTGGTGGGCATTATTGTTACCCAGCTGACGCGCTCGGGTTTTGCCATTGCGGCAGGGCTTGGCACCATGGCGTTAATCCCCGTAGTGGCGTTTTATATGCTGCGTGACTGGGATATTTTTATAGCGCACTTACGTGATTTACTGCCATTAAATCGTGTCGGTATGATTTCGCGTTTGGCGCAGGAGTGTGACCTGGTATTGGGTGCGTTTTTGCGCGGGCAGTTATTAATTATGGTGTTGCTGGGCATTATCTACGCCGTGGGTTTATCGCTGGTGGGGCTGGACCTGGCGCTATTGTTGGGCATGCTGGCCGGGCTCGCCAGTGTGGTGCCGTATCTGGGGGTTATAGTCGGTATTCTATCGGCGGGTATTGCAGCCATGGTGCAGTTTCACGACTGGATCTACCTGCTTGCGGTATTGGCAGTGTTTAGTGTTGGCCAGATGCTGGAAAGTATGTTTCTAACGCCTGTACTAGTGGGTGACCGCATTGGCCTGCATCCGGTGGCGGTGATATTTGCCGTACTGGCTGGCGGTTCGCTGTTTGGCTTTGTCGGTATTTTGCTGGCGCTCCCGGTTGCTGCCGTGGCAATGGTACTAGTGCGGCATATGCATCATGACTATAAGAACAGTGTGTTCTATCGCGATCCGCAGCAGGATGAAGTCGATACTGTAGCAGATAATGGCAATCATCCGGTCTAGCTAGAGTGGTGCTACAAGCGGTTTTAACGATGAATTAATCGCTCTAATCTGACTATCTACATGAGACAACAGTTCTTCTATTGAAAAAAAATATTGAAATCAACCAGCAGTTTCCGCTGGCCTTAAAGCTCGATAGCAGTGCGACCTTTGCCAACTATTGGGCCGAAGCTGATGCGCAAGCGCTTGCTGCACTGCAGCAACTGGCGCAGTCTGCGCAGGGTGGTTGGATTTACCTGGCTGGGCCTGCAGGTTCGGGGGTGAGTCATTTACTACAGGCCAGTTCGGCAGCGGCGGTTGCTGCGGGCTTTTCTGTCATGGTGTTAAGTCTGTCTGAGCTGATTGCCGCGGGTAAAAGCCTGGGCGCTGATGAGGTAGCAGGTTATTTCGATACCTTGGAAAATGCCGACTTACTTTGTATCGATGATATTGATTGTTTGGTCGATCAGCCGCAGTGGCAGGAGCACTTATTTTACCTGCTTGAAAAACTCAAAAACAAACCGGGGTCGCGGCTTTTAATAGGTAGTCACAGTGTTGCAGCACAGTTACCGCTGACGCTGGCTGACCTAAAATCGCGACTGATGTGGGCTACCGGGTTTACGCTTCAAACACTCGATGATGAGCAGAAATGCAATTTATTGCGTTTCAAGGCCAAGGGTTTGGGTTTGGATATGAGTGCAGAGGTTGCAAGGTTTCTGCTCAACCGTTGTTCCCGTAATGTTGGCGATCTGTTAGCGGTGCTGGTGCAGCTTGACAAGCTCGCCATGAGCAGTGGTCGCAGGCTAACCATACCCTGGATCAAATCGGTATTGGAAATTTAATCTGCCTACGCTATCGGTCGATCGACGCTTGGGTGCTGGGGCTATAGTTTTACTTAAAGAAATAATGCAACACCTTAACCGCGGGGTAATCCTTAATGAAAAACCCAACTGACGTTGAATTTATTCCGCGTCGCAGTGCGCTCTATATGCCTGCTATTAATAGCAGGGCGATGACCAAGGCGCAGCAGCTTGATGCTGATGTGATTATTTTTGACCTTGAGGATGCCGTGGCACCACTGCAAAAGCAGCAGGCGCGTGAGGCCTTAAGCCAGCAATTGGCCAATAGTAATTATGGGCCACGTGAATGTGTTATTCGGTTGAATGGCGTGGATACGCCCTGGTTTGATGATGATATAGCCTTATTAGGGGAGATATTTAAAGGTGATGCTCACGGTATTCGTGGGGTTGCACTGCCCAAGGTTGAAACTGCCGAGCAATTGCAGCGTTTAAGTCGGGCCTTATTACAAGTGGGTGTCAATGGTGTTGGATTATGGCCAATGATTGAAACGCCGGCGGGCGTATTTGCAGCGCAGGCCATTACCGCTGAGTCGGGTGTGGTTTGTCTTGTTATGGGGACATCGGATTTGGCTAAGGATTTACAGCTGCCGCTAAGTGGCGATGATGATAAAAGTGGCGCTGGCGTGCGTGCGGGGCTACAGTATTCTTTGTCACACTGCGCGTTGGCGGCGAGGCAGCAGGGAATTGATATTTTAGATGGTGTTTGTCTGGATTTGTCGGGTGATGAGACGTTAATTGCTGAGCTGGCGCAAGGGAGAGGTTTGGGGTTTACTGGTAAAACACTTATTCACCCTAAGCAGTTGGCATTGTGTAATGAGTATTTTGGTATTGATGATAGTCAGCTTGAGCAGGCTCAGGCGGTTATTGCTGCATCCCAAGCGGCCGAGGAGCAGGGAAGTGGGGTTGTGGTGGTTGATGGACGGTTGGTTGAGGCCTTACATGTTGAGGCGGCGTTGAGGATTTGTGGATTGGCGCGAGCTATGGCAGCAAGAGGGTTCTGATTTTTGTTTTGTTGGGCTAGTTGGTCATTTTGCTACTTTACCTGACGTCTTGGTTTATTAGAAAAATACAATGTCAGGAAGCCTATCCGAATGCCCTACACCTAAAACCACGATGTAAATAAACTAAAAAATCATGAGAAGCAAAAAAATTCAACCCTGGTTTTCAGAATAAAAACCAGCGATTGATTTCAAGCACCCGCACTATCGGGCGCGAAAAGTAATACGACCCTTGGTTAAATCGTAAGGGGTCATCTCAACTTTAACCTTATCCCCGGTTAAGATACGAATATAATTCTTGCGCATTTTGCCAGAGATATGCGCAGTAATAATATGTCCGTTTTCCAGTTTTACCCTAAAAGTGGTATTGGGAAGCGTATCAATCACTTCACCGTCAAATTCAATATTTTCTTCTTTAGCCATACAAGCTGGTTTCCAGTGTCTGTTTTAAGGTTTGTTTAAAGGTCTGTTTAGCCCCAACCCTTAATAACCATTACTTTTTTGTGTACCCTAAATCACAGCAATAGCGCACAAAAAATACGCAATTCCACGTTAGAGGCCGCGCATTTTGCCTTAAAAAACCGGCATAATCAAAGTAAGTATGCCGGTATTTAACGCAGGGTCTGCCATCTGCCGTTGAGCAGCAGCTCTATAGGCCGATATTCTATTTTATAAGCCATTTTACGACAGTCACGAATCCAGTAACCCAAGTACAGGTAATGCCGATTATTCCGTTTGCAGGCCTGAATAAGCCACAGCACTGCGAAATTACCCAAACTGCGATTGGCGTGATCGGGGTCAAAGAAAGTATAAATTGCCGAGTAACTGTCAGGTATATCATCGCAGACACTGATACAAACCAGCTTGCCGTCGAGACGAAACTCAGTGAACTGGCAAAATGGCGCTTCGCGAACCAAAAACTGCTCATATTGCTCGGGCGTCGGTGGATACATATCGCCACTCTCATGGCGCTGCTCGATATATTTGGCGTACAGTTGGTAGTATTCGTCACCCGCAATTGAATCAACCTGGCGAACGGTTAAATCCTTATTTTTATGTTGAATACGCTTTTGCCTGCGCGTTAACGTAAAACGATCAACAGGAATGCGCGCAGGAATACAATCGTTGCAGCTTTGGCAATGAGGGCGATAGTAATGTGCCCCCGAACGTCGAAAGCCAATTTCTGTTAGGTCGCGATAGGCAATGGCATCAATTTTTGCTGCCGGGTCGATAAATAAGGTGGTGGCCTCTTTATCATCGAGATAACTGCAAGGATGCGGGTGCGTTGCGTAGACCTTGATTTTAGATAAAACACTCATAACAATTTTTCTAATAGTTCCTGCGTGTTGCGAAAATCCGTGTTGCAAGAAGTAATGCGGTTCCCGCGCTGTGCTTGGCTCGGTAAATCCTGCTGTTTTGATTGTTCGTTATACTTTGGCAGCCAGCGCTTAAACTGTTTGCGGTCCATGGTTGTTACGCCCAAACTGCTTAAATGCGGATTTTCAATTTGGCAGTCGAGCAGACCAAAGCCCCATTGCTTTAATTGCATACAAGTAAATACAAACGCGATTTTAGAGGCGTCAGTTTGCCGATGAAACATCGACTCGCCAGAGAATACTTTGCCAGCAGCCACGCCATATAACCCACCGACCAGTGTTTGCCTATCCCACACTTCAAAGCTATGGGCTTTACCTGCGCGATGCAAATCGATATAGGCGCTTTGCATTTCTGCGGTGATCCAGGTGCCAACCTCATCGCCTCGTTGTTTCGCACAGGCGGTAATCACTTGTTCAAAATCACTATCAACCCTAAGGCTATAGTTTCGTCTGCGCATCGTGCGCTTAAGGCTGCGAGAGATATGCACATCGCCAGGGTAAATAACCGCCCTGGGGTCCGGCGACCACCAAAGCAATGGCTGGTCATCGTCAAACCAAGGGAAAATACCTGAATCATAGGCGTTAAAGAGTCTTTCTCGGGTAAGCTCTCCACCCACTGCGAGTAATCCATTGGGGTCGCTGAGCGCACTCTCAATAGGCGGAAAGCTACTGGAATTACTTGCAGTTTGCGGCATAAAACTATCTGCTTTCAGCAGGGCCCGGTGAAGTTTTTTTTGTGGTAGTAACCTTCACCGCCGGTAACATCCGCTACGGTACAGGCTGTCCTTGCGCTTCAGGTTGTATTATCCCGTGTTTGGCAGTGGGTTAGATTGATATTTTGTTAGAGTGACTAAAGTCTAACCCGTATTATCAAGAAATTTCTCTGCATCCAGTGCGGCCATACAGCCAGAACCGGCCGAAGTGACCGCCTGACGATAAACATGGTCGGCTACATCGCCGGCCGCGAAAATACCCTCAATTGAGGTTTGTGTCGCATTGCCGTTTAAGCCACTGTTAATTTGAATATAGCCATCTTTCATGTCTAGCTGATCTTTAAAAATATCGGTATTGGGTTTATGACCAATGGCAATAAACACCCCTGAGAGTTCAATATCCTGCAGAGTATCGTTATCGGTAGCCGCGATACGCATGCCGGTTACGCCACTCTCATCACCCAAAACGGCTTCCAGCGTGTGGTTCCACATAATGGTGACATTGCCGTTCTTTTCCTTGTCGAACAATTTATCTTGCAGAATTTTCTCAGCGCGTAAACTATCGCGACGATGCACCAGTACAACCTCTGATGCAATATTTGATAAATATAAAGCCTCTTCAACGGCGGTATTGCCGCCGCCAATGACCGCCACTTTTTGGTCTCTGTAAAAAAAGCCATCGCAGGTGGCGCAAGCACTTACGCCGCGGCCCATAAACGCCTGTTCTGATGGCAAGCCAAGATACTGTGCCGATGCGCCAGTGGTGATAATCAGGCTATCGCAGCTGTAGTTGGCGTTATTGCCGGCAAGCTGAAAAGGTCGCTGGCTAAGGTCGACCGCTTCGATATGATCGAATATCACCTGCGTGTCAAAGCGCTCGGCATGCTTTTGCATACGAACCATCAGGTCCGGCCCTTGCACGCCTTCGTGATCGCCTGGCCAGTTGTCAACATCGGTAGTGGTAGTCAATTGGCCGCCTTGTTCCATACCCGTTAACACCACCGGATGTAAGTTGGCGCGGGCTGCATAAACTGCTGCCGTATAACCCGCCGGGCCTGAGCCCAGTATAATCAGTCGGTGATGGATAAGGTCTGCTGTGCTTGAATCTGACATAGGTCTCTCTGGTAGTGTTTTGCTATGGAGTGAAAAGGGCTCATGACTCGGCAGTTCGACACTCGAAGCTATATAAGGCGCGCAATGATAAATGACAAGGGCTGCCGGGTTAAGCGCTAATTGAGAGAATTGGCGAAAATTCTGCCGACCGTAGTCTGTTTGGCGCAGAAAGCAAGGAAACAGCAGGCTGGAACATTGCGACTAACTGTCGTTAATTGTTGCTTGATGTTTTTTCGCAATTTTAGTCTCCTATACCCTCTCACGAGTCACGTCGTTAAAAGCCTTTGCCGAAAAGAAATCAGGCGGCTTGTTAGTAATAGTGACAGATGTATTGGTTAACAAACAACCTACTTGTATAGCGATTGCAAAAATATGGCAAAGACTTTAAAAGCAAACTCGCGTATGGCTGCAGCCGAGCCGGAATCTGGGGCGTTATTGCTAGTGATACGAGAGGGCACATTAATTGGGCTAATTGCACTGGCAGGCTATTTTTTAATGGCCTTGCTCAGTTACAGCGCCCAGGACCCCAGCTGGTCCGCCACTGGTGATCATAGTGCGATTCAAAATACCGCCGGCGCGTCGGGTGCCTGGCTATCGGATGTGTTGTTCTCGCTGCTTGGGTACACAGCTTATTTGATTCCACTGGCGTTAATCCATCGCGCCTGGCTGATTTTTCGTGATCGCTATGACTCATTTGAATTTGACGGTCTTACGCTAGCCTTAAAGCTTGCCGGATTGCTACTGGTGCTGATGGGTTTTACCTGTCTGTTGTCGCTGTCCAGCATTACCGACCAGTCGAGCTTGCCGTTTGGCAGTGGCGGTTATATTGGCTCCATTATTGCGCAGGGGTTGCTCAAGGTCTTTCACCCGGCGGGAACGGTGTTATTGATGTTGGCCATCACGCTATTTGGCTTAACACTGTTTGCTGAAATCTCCTGGCTTACGTTAATGGATAAGCTCGGTGCGAGCACTATTGCACTGGCCAGCCAGTTTATTGCCTGGTTCACCGACTGGAACGACCGACGCAGGGAGTTGGCGCGACAAAAACGTCGTGAGCGTGAGGCTGCCGCTGCCGCACCGGTTATTAGCTCGCCGCCGGTTACGGCGATCGAAAAACCGCAAGAAAAAATTCCTGAAGAAGTCTCTGTCAGCGCGATGATTACCCAGATCAAGCAGTCGGCTGAGTCCTTACTACCTGCATCAGAGCAAAAGCCCAGGCGCAAGCCCAAGCCTGCGAGCAAGGCTAAAAAGAAAACCTACAGTGGTGAAATTGAGGTTCCCGATCTTGAGCTGCTCGATGAGCCTGTGAGTGGTCGGCAAATTGGTTTTACCGAAGACCAGTTAAAACAACTATCGACGTTGCTCGAAACCAAGCTGGCCGACTTTGGTATTAAAGCCGAAGTGAAATCAGTATTGCCCGGGCCTGTGGTCACGCGTTTTGAGATCCAGCCAGCCCCTGGGGTGAAGGTTAGCCGCATTAGTAACCTGGTTAAAGACCTTGCCCGTTCACTGGCGGTGATTAGTGTGCGGGTTGTCGAAGTGATTCCAGGCAAATCGGTAGTGGGTATTGAAATTCCCAATGAAAACCGTGCCATGGTTATGCTTAGCGAAGTATTAACTTCGCAGGTCTATAGCGATGCCAGCTCTCCGCTCACCCTGGCGCTTGGTCACGATATTGCCGGTGAGCCGATAGTGGCCGATCTCGCCCGCATGCCGCACTTGCTGGTGGCCGGAACCACCGGTTCGGGTAAGTCTGTGGGCGTTAACGCCATGCTATTGAGCTTGCTCTACAAGGCAACCCCGGCTGAAGTGAGACTGATTTTAATTGACCCGAAAATGCTGGAGCTTAGTGTCTACGAAGGTATTCCACATTTGTTAACGCCGGTAATTACCGATATGAAAGACGCGGCTAACGGTTTGCGTTGGTGTGTAGCCGAAATGGAGCGTCGTTATAAATTAATGGCCGCCATGGGTGTGCGCAACCTTGAGGGCTTTAACAAAAAAGTGAGCGATGCGGCGGCAGCCGGTGAGACCATTAGCGACCCGATATGGCAACCCGACCCCTTGTCGATGGTTGATGTTGACGACCAGATACCGCCAGACCTTGAAGTGTTACCCGCAATTGTTGTGGTGATCGATGAATTCGCCGACATGATGATGATTGTCGGCAAAAAGGTTGAACAGCTGATTGCCCGTATCGCGCAAAAGGCGCGAGCCGCTGGCATTCATTTGGTGCTGGCGACACAGCGGCCTTCGGTTGACGTGATTACCGGTTTAATCAAGGCCAACGTGCCAACGCGAATTGGCTTTCAGGTCTCATCGCGTATTGATTCGCGAACGATTCTCGACCAGGGTGGAGCGGAGCAGCTGCTTGGCCACGGCGATATGCTGTATTTACCGCCGGGTAGCGGCGTGCCGATTCGTGTTCACGGTGCGTTTGTTTCCGATGATGAAGTGCATCGCGTTGCCGATGACTGGCGTGCGCGTGCAGAGCCTGACTATTTACCCGATCTGATAGATGAAGGCGGCGCGGGTGGCGATGCCATTCCCGGTCTTGAGCCTGCTGAGAGCAGTAGTGATAACGAGCAAGATGCATTATATGACGAGGCGGTGGCATTTGTGACTGACACCCGTAAGGCCTCGATATCGTCAGTGCAGCGCAAGCTTCGTATTGGTTACAACCGTGCTGCGCGCATGATTGAAGCGATGGAGCAGGCAGGCGTAATCAGTGAAATGCTGCCCAATGGTAGCAGAGAGGTTATTGCACCGCCGCCGCCGCGCTAACGCCGATTGAACCAATGGTTTTTGCTGCTATCTAATTCAGCGCAACAAATACGCGGCAAGCCTGGCGGGTCACAGGCGAAGCGTACACAGTAACTATTGGCCAGAGAATGATGCAAATTTACCAACGATTTCTAACGGTTTTTACTGGCGGCTTAATAATTGTCGCGCAGAGCTATGCTGCTGGCAGTGAACAGGCCAGCGCAGCGCTGGCGAACCTGCTGGCCGGCAGTCAGTATTTTCAGGCCAGTTTTAGCCAGCAGGTACGCGATGCGAACGGTGAGCTGGTTGACGAGTCGACCGGAAGCATGCTGCTGTCACGACCGGGTAAACTGCGCTGGAATATCGATTCACCGATTGAGCAGACCATTATCGTTAAAGGCTCTGAATATCTGCAATACGACAGGGATATCGATCAGTTAATTATCCAGCCGCTGGCCGATCAGTTATCGGCAATGCCTCAGTTGCTGCTATCGGGAGATCAGTCGGCGATTGAGCGCCAGTTTGCTGTGACTGAGCTTCGGGCTTTAGCGGCATCATCAGCGAGTGAGTCTGCGATACGCGTTTTTACATTAAAGCCGATTGGCCATTCCCAGCTGGTTTCGCAATCAACCAACGAGTCACAAACGCCATCAAGCGCACAAAACGATAATTTGTTTGCCATGCTCACCCTGGAGTTTACTGGTGAACAGCTGCAAGCCATTGCGATACTCGATGATCTGGAACAGGTCAGTCGCTTTGAATTCAGCGATATTGACATCCGCACACCGCTGGCTGCCAGCGTGTTTGATATTGACCCGCCAGCGGGTACCGATATTATTCGCCGTTAACGCGAGTATTTTGCCAGCGGCGGGTTAATACCGTTACAGCGCCATTAGTGATACAGTGACCGCTTTGCTGCGCTATAGCAGCGGCCAAAATGATAACGCGGTTAACTGACCTGTTTAATGGAAACTACCGACTCTCTGCCACTGGATTTTTCTGCCGATTCGCCCTTGCCTGATCAGCCTCTGGCTGCGCGTATGCGGCCGGGTACCTTAGCTGAGTATGCCGGTCAGCAACATATTCTCGGCCCTGAATCGGCACTTAGGCATGCGGTATTAAATGGCGATTTGCACTCGATGATTTTATGGGGGCCGCCGGGTACCGGAAAAACCACACTGGCAAAAATACTGGCCGGTCAAAGTCGTGCACATTTTGAAATGCTGTCGGCGGTATCGTCCGGGGTTAAAGATATTCGCAAGCTGGTTGAACTGGCCAAACAGCGACAGCAGCAGCTCAACGGTACTCAGCAAAATACCAGCACATTGTTGTTTATTGATGAGGTGCATCGCTTTAATAAATCGCAGCAGGACGCATTGCTGCCGCATATTGAAGATGGCCTGTTTGTCTTTATTGGTGCAACGACAGAAAATCCCTCGTTTGAATTAAATAATGCGCTTTTATCGCGGGTAAGGGTTTACACCTTAAAATCCTTATCGACCGGTGATTTACAGCAAGTGCTTAAACGCGCGCTGGAAGACAAACACAAGGGGCTCGGCAATGCCGGTATTGCTGTGGCCGATAGCATACTTGAGAAAATGGCCATGGTGGCCGATGGCGATGCGCGTGCTGCGCTGGGGATGCTGGAGTTGGGGGTGCAGTTTGCGCAAGCGCGCAAGCTGAGCATGGTCGATGAGAAACTGCTGACCGAAGTACTGCGCGAGCGCGCCTCGCGGTTTGACAATAAAGGCGATCATTTTTACGACCAGATTTCGGCACTGCACAAAGCGGTCAGAGGTAGCGCACCCGATGCGGCGTTATACTGGTTAGCGCGCATGCTGGAAGGTGGTTGTGACCCGCTGTACGTCGCCAGGCGGGTGATTAGAATGGCCAGCGAAGATATTGGCAATGCCGATCCACGCGCGTTGGCGCTTACCTTAAACGCCTGGGACGTCCAAAGCCGCCTCGGCAGTCCTGAGGGCGAGCTCAGCCTTGCTCAGGCGGTGGTATACCTTGCGGTAGCGCCCAAGAGTAATGCGGTTTACCGGGCTTTTTCTGAGGCCAAAAAAGCCGCGCGTGAGTACGGCGCCGAACCGGTACCCGAGCATTTGCGCAACGCACCCACAGCGCTTATGAAGTCGCTCGATTACGGTGCTGACTATCGTTACGCTCATGATGAGGGCGGTTATGCCGCTGGCGAAAATTATTTGCCCGAGGCGCTTAAAGACGCCAGCTTCTACCACCCGCTTGAGCAGGGGCTGGAACAAAAAATTAAAGATAAGCTGGCGCGCTTTAAAGCGCTTGATCAAGCCAGCCCAAAACGGCGATACGATTGAATGGCTGGTTTTCTCTACTTGCTCAAGGGTTAGATCTCTGCAGCGTTTTGATTTTGTTAGTCCGACCGTTTGCTGCCATAGTCGACAGCGAACAAAACGGGTAATTATCACCTCTGGCCTTGTTGTTGCAACAGCGCATGCGTATGCTTGCGTTTCTCTGGCCCGACGGGAAATAGCATTGACTACAGTGACACTTTTTCAAGCCACCTTACCTTCGTTATTGGCAGTGGCGTTGGGCGGCTCGCTGGGGGCAGTTTTGCGCTACCTTATCAGTCTATGGACTATGGCGCGCTTCGATGTGGGATTTTGGCTTGGCACGCTTTTGGTCAATGCAATAGGCGCATTACTTATTGGCGTTTTATTTGTGCTGATTAGCGAAAAAGCGGTTGTTGCTGCGCACTGGCGGCCACTGCTGGTAGTCGGCCTGTTGGGTTCACTTACCACGTTTTCAACCTTTTCGCTTGAACTGGTTACTATGCTGCAGCAGGGTGCGATAGGGCCGGCCATAGCCTATATTCTTGCCAGCGTGCTAATATGCGTGACACTGACTTGGGCGGGTATCGAATTGGCGCGGCTGTTCTAATTGTGCGGTGTTAGCGCTATTGGCAGTTTTCGGTAAAAGATGCCCCGTAACTGATACCTGGTAACAAATACCCAGTGAAAAATACTCGATCAATAAACTCGTAACTCTTTATTTAACATTTAAAAGGCTGTTCCATGCTCGACCTGAAATACCTGCGCGCCAATCTTAATGACGTGGCAAAGGCGCTTAGCATTAAAGGCTATCAACTCGATACAGCGGCATTTGAAGGGCTCGATGCTAAGCGCAAGCATGCGGATATCGAATCGCAGTCGTTACAGGCCAAGCGCAAGCAGGCCTCTAAAAAAATTGGCGAGCTCGTGCAGGGCGGTATGGCGGTCGATGACGCCAAAGCCGAGGTTAATGAAATTCTGGCAGAGATAGATCAGTCGCTCGATACGCTCAAACGGCAGGCCAGTGATGTAGACGAGCTTTTAAAACAGTTTTTATACGATGTGCCTAATATCCCTGAGCAAGACGTGCCGGCTGGCAAAGACGAAACTGATAATGTTGAAGTGTTAACCTGGGGCACACCCAGAAATTTCGATTTTGAGGTGCGCGATCACGTCGACCTGGGTGCCAATGTCGCCGGGGTGGACTTTGAAACGGCGGCCAATATCACCGGTACCCGCTTTGCTGTGTTGCGCGGTGCTGTGGCAAAGTTGCATAGGGCGCTGGCGCAATTTATGCTCGACCAGCACACAGAGCAAAATGCCTATCTTGAGGTTAACGTACCCTTAATTGTCAATGCCGAGTCACTGACCGGCACCGGCCAGTTGCCCAAGTTTGAAGAAGACCTGTTTAAGCTGACGGTCGATTCCAACTACTATTTGATTCCAACCGCCGAAGTACCGGTTACCAACCTCACGCGTGATGCGATTTTTGACGAGCGGCAATTACCATTAAAGTTTGTTGCGCATACGGCCTGTTTTCGCAGTGAGGCCGGTAGCCACGGTCGCGATACCCGTGGGCTTATCCGTCAGCATCAATTTGAAAAAGTAGAGCTGGTGCAAGTGGTAAAGCCGACGGAATCTGCGCAGGCGCTCGAAGCACTAACGGGTCATGCCGAATCGATTTTACAACAGCTCAATTTGCCCTATCGAAAAGTGATTCTCTGTGGCGGCGATTTATCTTTTGGCTCACGCAAGACTTACGATCTGGAAGTCTGGTTGCCTGCGCAAGACTGCTATCGCGAAATTAGTTCCTGCTCTAACTTTGGTGACTACCAGGCGCGACGTTTAAAAGCGCGCTGGCGTAACCCTGAAACTGGCAAACCCGAGTTACTGCATACGCTAAATGGTTCAGGTCTGGCAGTGGGTCGCACCCTGGTTGCGGTGTTAGAAAACTACCAAAATGCCGACGGTTCAATTGACGTGCCGGACGTTCTGCAGTCGTATATGAAAGGCTTGCGGCGCATAGAGGCCTAGTTGAGTTTACCGTGGACTATCTACCGCTGTGCTTCAACGTAAAAAGCAAATCTTGTCTGTTAGTCGGCGGGGGCAAAATTGCTTATCGCAAAGCAGTATTGTTGGATAAAGCGGGTGCGCAAATTCATGTCGTAGCACCGCATATCGATCAGGCGCTCGCAACACTAGCCAGTAATTCCGGTGGTCAGCTTATGCAGCGCAGCTACCGGGCCGAAGACCTTGACAACAAGGTGTTTGTGGTTGGCGCTACCGATATTGAGTCGGTCAACGAAACCGTTGCCCAAGACGCCATGCAGCGTGGCATGCTGGTCAATATCGTTGATGCACCGCATTTATGTAATGTGATCTTTCCCGCCATTGTCGACCGTGACCCCTTACTGATTTCGGTATCCAGCTCTGGCGCTGCGCCAGTACTAGCGCGTTCTGTGCGTAGCCAAATTGAAAGCAGCGTGCCGGCTAATATCGGCCAGTTAGGCGACTTTATTGCCCAGCGGCGTGGCGCGGTACGAGCTACGCTTGGTCATGATGAACGGCTTGTCCGGGTTTTTTGGGAGCAGTTACTCGATAGTGAAATTGCCGAGCGCGCGCTGGCAGGTAGAATCGACGATGCCGCCGAATTATTTGATCAGCAGCTCGCATCAGTTGCCGGGTCTAAGCAGGCCAGTGTTGGTGAAGTGTATTTGGTGGGAGCGGGGCCGGGTGACCCGGACCTGCTGACGTTTAAAGCGCTGCGACTTATGCAGCGCGCCGATGTGGTGTTATACGACCGGCTGGTGTCACCGGCAATCGTTGATATGACGCGACGCGACGCTGAACGTATTTATGTTGGCAAAGCCAAAAGTGACCACGCGGTTCCGCAAGAACAAATTAACCAATTGCTTATTGATAACGCCAAAGCCGGTAATAAAGTTGTGCGCTTAAAAGGCGGCGATCCTTTTGTATTTGGTCGCGGCGGCGAAGAAATCGCCGGGCTGGCCGAGCAGGGTATTCCGTTTCAAATTGTACCGGGCATTTCTGCCGCCAATGGTTGTGCCTGTTATGCTGGCATTCCACTTACTCATCGTGACCACGCGCAATCGGTGCGCTTTGTTACCGGGCATTTAAAAGACGGCTGTATGGATTTACCCTGGTCCGAACTGGTTGCCGACGCGCAAACTGTGGTGATTTATATGGGACTTACCGGCTTAGGCATTATCTGCCAGCAGTTAATTGCGCATGGTAAAGCCACTGATACACCCGTGGCGCTAATAGAGCGGGGCACCACACCTCAGCAAAAGAGCTATATCGCAACTCTGGCAACCATTGAGTCGGTGATAGCGCAGCAGCGCGTTCATGCGCCCACGCTTATCATTATTGGCAGTGTGGTTTCGCTACATGAGCAATTGCGCTGGAGCTAGCGTCACATCTTTATGTTATCCAGATAAAGCTGTATCAGTATCAGAATATACTTTAATTTAAATACTTAAGATATTGTATTTAATAGCTTTCTCAATCAATCCTGATATTTTCACTTAAAGTTTCTCCATTTCTCGCCGACAGCGTTATTAAACGGGCTATGCTTTAGATGAACAGTGCCAATTGCGTTATTTCAGCGTATGCGGTTTTAGCATTACAGAAGCCGTGGCCTTAAATCAAAAAACCATTAACTGATCTGAATTTGCCGCTTTATTATGGTCCATATCACTAACGTAGTTGCAACAGTCACGCCAGCACCCACCGACAATAACAAGCGATCTGCTGCCGAAACGGCGCGGACCACCAATAGTACGGCGACTATTGACCCAACCAAGCAGCCAAAGTTTGTTGATCGACGTCGTAACCGCGACCGCCGTATGCAAAGTAAAAAACCTTT
>CBFHXO010000062.1:0-16835 GCA_965659815.1 Pseudomonadales bacterium | reverse complement strand
TGCTAAGGCACTCAGCACCATTAGTCGTGCCACTGGTTATTTTATTTTGGTTTAAAGTCGCCATTCCAAGAATTCGCTGGCTCGCGTTGATACTCGGATTTATCGGCATTACCGTAATTTTGCGACCTAGTCAGCATGGCGTGAATCCCTGGCATGTTATTGGCTTGCTGTCGGGTATTGGCCTCGCATTCTCTATGGTACTCACGCGCGTACTGAGTCAGGAAGAGCCCGAGACACGTATTTTATTTTACTACTTTCTGATATCACTGATTTTTGCAGTGCCATTTTTTATCATCAACTATCAGCCTATTCCGTTGGCAGCGATACCCTGGTTACTGCTTATTGGATTTAGTATGTATTTTGCATTTATTCCGTATACTCGCGCCTATACTTATGCCAAGGCATCGGTGGTTGCCCCCACAAGTTATTTCTCTGTGATCTTTGCCGGTATCTTTGACTGGCTTTTTTGGGATTATCTCCCTGACGGCCTGACCATCCTGGGAGTTACTCTTGTGTTTATTGCGGGTTTCGTCATTGTCAGGCAAGGTGTAAAAGAGGAACAACTGACAGAGCAATAGCGTCAGGCGCATACAGATAAACTGATCACCGGCTGGTAAAATGATCCAAATCAGGAACTGATCGGTAATTGTCACTATGATCTATTAAATCTTTCATCTAGCAATGAATACACCCGACCAATTACTTGCCAATATCCTCGAACAACATGAGCCACAATCCTTGCTGGTGTTAGGTACAGGCAATATTCCAGCATTGAGCAACTATCTCGCCGAGAATGCTGTTGAGCTGAACCATTTTTCGTTGGCACCTGATCTGACACTGGCCGACACTCAACAACGCTTTGATCTTTGCCTGCTAACCCCAGAATTCATTCTGCTTGATAAACCACATGCCATCGAGCTGCTGGCCGGTATCCGCAATCGATTATGCCACCGTATTTATGTCTTTCTACCTTTAGGCGCCGATAGTCAATGGCAGGCTGGCGACCTCTACGCCCTGGGTTTAAAGCGTGTCGCGCAGTTTGCCAACCAGGCCGAATCACCAGCTGGCCAAAACAATGCCCCGCTATTAAGTTGTTTTTCTTATGAAATCGAAAGCTATGTCAAAAAGCGGGACTGGAATAACGCAAAGTACTGGGCCAACCCTGAGAACTTTGGCAAGTACTGGTGGTAGCTTTTTGTTCTACAATATCTGCATGCCCTTCATCAACCCTGAACTAACCCTACCTGAATCCGAAATTGACATATCGGCAATACGGGCGCAAGGTGCAGGCGGGCAAAACGTCAACAAAGTCTCGTCGGCTATTCATTTGCGCTTTGATATTAAAGCCTCGTCACTGCCCGATATATTTAAAAAGCGGCTACTGGACTTAAATGACCAGCGAATTAGCAAAGATGGCGTGTTGATTATTAAGGCGCAGCAATTTCGCACTCAGGAAAAAAACCGCGCGGCGGCGCTGGAGCGGCTAAGCGATTTGATTCTTAGTGTAATGCAAGAACGCAAAAAGCGCCGCCCTACCAAACCCAGCAAGAGGGCGCAACAAAAAAGAATGGACAATAAAACTCGGCGTGGGCAGATCAAGTCGCTTCGAGGGAAACCGACCGAATAAATAGAAGCGAAACCGACAGAATAATTAATAGTGATCAATATGGACGTCGTCGGGGTAAGGTTTACCCTTGCCTGTTTCAACCACATCTTTAAGGCTGAGTAAAAATACCGCCCACTTCATACTGCAATGCGCCATAAAGCTGGACGCTTCGCACCAGTTGCCGTGGGTAAAGTGTACCAGTGTCTGCTCCCCATCCTGATCGAGCATAAAAACAATATCGGTATCCATCCAGTCTTTGGGCATTACGCCCGAATGCTGCCAGCGAACCAACTCGTAAGGTATAAGCTCAATCACTTTAAAATCCGGGCCGCTACCGCCAAAGCGAAACTCAATAATTGAGCCCGCCTCTGCGGCGCCTTTGGTATCGATAGTCCACCATGTTGATAAACCGGTGTCGGTGGTAAGTAATGGATAAATTTGTTCGGGGCTGGCTTTAATGCCAATGCGATGAATGATATCTGGCATAGTGATCTCCAGAGTCGATTGCGGGTTAGGGTGTGTCTTTAGGACCAATCCAGATAAAGGGGTTATGGGCGATTTCCCATAAGTGGCCATCGGGGTCTTTAAAATATCCGGAGTAGCCACCCCAAAAGGTTTTTTGGGCGGGTTTGGATAGTGTAGCGCCGGCCGCTAATGCTTCGGCCATCACCTTATCGACCGCCGCTTCGGATTCGACATTATGGGCTAATGCAAACTGGTTAAAGCCACTGGCATCGGCGGCAACGCCTGCATCTTCGGCCAGTGCATCGCTGCCATATAAGCCCAGCCAACTGCCGTTTAAGTTAAAAAAGGCGACGCTATCGGAGGATTCGATTTTAGCAAAACCGAGGCCATCGCGGTAGAACGCAATGGCTTTGGCCAGGTTATTAACGCCCAGCGTAATCATACTGATTCGCGGTTGCATAATTTTTCCAGAATTTGTGATTGTCAGGAGGCTGGAATATTGGCGTGTAAGGTCTCAATAGCTTTTAACGAAAGCCCGGTCACGCGACTAATAAACGCGATATCAACCCCCTCTTTCAGCATACTAAGAACGACATCTTCTATTCCTTTTTGCATACCCTTTTTTATGCCTTGCTGCTCTAGCTTCTCGGCTAATGTCATAACAAACTCTCCAGTATCCTTGTTCACGGACGCTTTCACTACACGCGTTAAACTATCTATATCAATTGAATCATCGGTATTTAATGTGTAGCGAAATAAGGTCTCTAATAAATCTAGAGCATTATCGCGTGTTAATAACTCTCTAATTAAACCGCCATGGAGCTCCAATGTTTTTAAAAGTGTACCTTCGGCTACGGCCTTCATCAAGTGAAGAACAACTCGCCCATAAACATCACCGGCTATTGCATCGCCCTCTTCACGAACCAAATCGACTAATAAATATTGAAATTGTGGAAGGTACGGCGTTAAATCACGCTGCTTAAAATCAATAAGATCGATAAAATTCAGCGGGGATCTCCATACTGATTTACCCTGATAAAGCACCAAAGGTAGAATAGGCGGCAATATCTTTAGATCATTTTGTTCTTTAAAAACCGCTTCCCACAATCGCACCATATATTTCAATAATCGGTACGCCATCATTGGCTCTGGCGTACTCTGATGTTCAAACAGCAAGTACAAATAGGCCGTGGAGCAGTTGATTTGCACTTTGTAGACCAAATCGGATGAAGAGCCGCTCAACGCCTGATCAACATAGTCACCGGGATAGATTTCCAGCGTATCGAAATCGATGATTTGCTTTATATCATTGGGTAAATACCCCCGCAGATAGCCGATTGCAGATGTTTTTTGCGAGAACGCCGCTTTAAATAATTTATCGTGAGGGGAATGTATGTCGTTGTTCATGGATATCCTTATCCTGTTGAATACTAATGGGTACTGATGCATCCGTGCAGCATCTATTTATGGGAAGCTGTTTTAAAGCAGCGGGATTAGATTAGCTTTTTCTCAATACAAAGACAATATTCCTGTTGCCCGTTTTCACTAAGTAAACCAACAAGCCTTGGTGTCAGCGTAAATATCATCAATCGTGGCTGGTTTATAATGGGTATCCAGGGTTGCAATGGCAACTGCCACCCAGTCGGGGTAGTCTTTGCTACCGCTCCACTCAATACTGGAACCACAGACCTTGCAGAATTTGCGTAATACTGAACCGCTGGAGTTATAAACTGATAAAAACTCGGTGCCAATGGTATAAAACAAATCGTCCTTTGGCAGACTGGCGTAAGTTGCAAAAGCTGCACCATGTTGCTTTTGACACATTGTGCAATGGCAGTGCGTGACCTTAACGGGCGCACTGACCAATTTATAGTTTACCGCGCCGCAAAGGCAGCTGCCGTTATACATATTTACCCTCGTTGATGGGTTACCAAAACAGATTCTTGAACAGTTTTTTGACTCGCGGTGTCAAAAACAAGCATTCCTTGCAATCTTTCATCCATCTTGTGTTCCGGCTTCTGGAATCAGCTGCTGCTCAGGATGTTGTTCACCAAGGTAAAGGCATATTGCCGGGCTCTCAAAGAGCACCGAATCACCGTTGACCAGCGTGGGAATTCGCCCGGCAGGGTTAAGCGCCGGATAATCGGCTGACTTTTGCGCCTCGGTTTTTCTAGCGACCAGTACCAACTCATAATCGACACCAAGTGCCTCAAGAATAAAGTGCGGTGCCATGCTAGCGTTGCCGGGGTAGTAGTAGAGTTGATACATAACTACTTACCGTCAATCTCCATCCGCATCATTACAGTACTTTTTCGAAAACCATATTTCTCATACGCCAGTATGGCCGGTTCATTTTGGTCGTATACATCAAGCTGTAGTTCATAGGCCCCTTTACTCTTACTCCAAGCGGCTAGATGGTCAATTATCATCTGCACAATACCGCTCCTTCTATGCATTGGCTCGACATACATAAAACCAAGATACGAGAACCGGCTATGCTTTAAACAGGGCCTTGATTCTTTGATACAAGCGTACCCAGACCCGCAAAGCTCGCCATCTCGCTCCACGACTACAACCAACAAATCTTCGCTCTCGATAAGATGCTCAAAATCATAGTAGATAACATGGGCTGGTTTTAATTGAGGTGCAAAAGGACGCTCAGCTGCAATCACCCCCTGCTCGAAAGTGCGTAGCGTGGGAATATCGCTTTGCGTCGCGGCTCTTAAAGATATTTTTGTATTCATATCTATCTACCCCCACTACCTTTCAAACAGTTTATTGAGCTCCTGTTGTGGCACCTGATTCTTAGCGTAAGAAAACGTACCTTTTTCTCGCATTTCAAGGGCAGCTTCGCGCATAGTGAAATAGAGCGACCGCGCAAGGCTACCGCCAACACTCACTCTTCGAAAACCCATCTCTGCCAATTCGTCCATTGATACATTCGATCCGGACAAACCCATCACAACATTAATTGGCCCGTCAATTTGGTTAACCAACTCAGCGACAGTGTTTTTACTCACGTACGGGATCTCCGTTAAAAATAACGTAACTCTATCGAACGCTTCGAATTAAGAAAAAAGATTAATGCTAACTCGCGCACTCAAGGCCAACCATGGCATAGCAGGACAAATCACTTGGCATTTTGAGACACGCTAGCGGTACGTCGGGTGCAGCCAGGATAGCGTCAGTCGCTGCGGAGCTGTTAAAGGTGCCAGGGCCAATACCCCAAACAACATTAAGAGGGCTGGTATGAGTAATGCGGATATCAAAATTTTGAAAAGCCACTTGCTTACCTTATAGAAAAACATTTGCGGATTCTTTAAACAGCCATTTGCTTATCTTATAACCAGCCATTTGTGGGTATCCTTTAGAAACAGCTTTTCGCTTGGCTCCTACCCAACCCCCAACTAAGGTCTAAACTGATAGATAAAGTGATATATTTAGACATTTATTAAGCGCAATAATCGACATAAAATCTATTTATATTTATAAAATACAATGACTTATAAAATATTAAAACTGATATTTAAACTGATACATTTATGTCATTATTCGCTATAATAAAAGGCCGAGCGGCGTTTATACTGTCGCTTACCACCAATCAGTACTCAATGAATAAAAGACACCTGTAACCATGTCTTCAATCAGTCAAATAGAGCCCATGATCCCATCGGATCGCGGTATTAGCGAATCCGCTTTACCGGCACTTGCCCAAACCCTGGAACGCAAAGCGGCTAAACTATCGGGCATGGCACACCCAATTACCGCGCAGGTGCTTGAGCAGCATATGCGCATTATCAACTCCTATTATTCAAATCTGATTGAAGGCAATAGCATACACCCGCATGAAATCCGTAAGGCTATGCAGGGTGAATATAGCAATGAACCCGCTAAGCGCGATTTACAACTCGAATCGTTGGCGCATATTCGCGTACAAGATTATCTGGCTCAGCACTACCCCGCAGATCAATCGACACTGACTAACGATTTTTTGAAACCCGATTGTTTTAAACGTATTCACCTGGAGTTTTATAAAACCTTGCCAGAAGCACTTCGTGTTGTCGCAGGTAATAGCGGACAAACCAAACAAGTTATACCAGGCAGGTTTAGACAGCCTGGCGAAGAGGTTGAAGTTGGCAATCATGTCGCACCTCAAGCGGAGTATGTATTACCTTATTTAGATCGCTTTACTAAAGCCTATAATATCCAGCACCTGCATGGGCAAAAACAATTGATTGCCGCAGCCGCCTCACATCATCGATTTACCTGGATACACCCCTTTCTTGTCGGCAATGGACGCGTAGGCCGCCTACATACCGATTTGTTTTTCCGCCTGGTTGGCCTGGGTGCCTGCGGTATTTGGAGTCTGAGTCGTGGCCTTGCAAGAAGCCATGCTGAATACAAAGGCGCATTGGCAAGAGCCGACTTTCCCAGACAGGGCGACCATGATGGCCGTGGCGCACTATCCGAAAAAAACCTCATTAGCTTTTGCGAATTTATCTTAAACACCGCTATCGACCAGGTCAGCTATATGCAATCGCTGCTTGAGCTACAGGATATGAATCAACGTATTCGCGCGTATATTGATGATCGCAATAAAAAACTGATTATTGGGCTAGAGAAAATCAAACCCGAAGCCAGTCGATTACTGCAAACCGCTTTTATCTATGGCCAAATAAATAAAAGTGACGCCGCTGATATTAGCGGCCTAAGCACCAGCGTCACCCGAAAACTGGTGCAACAACTTAAACAAGAAGGCTTGTTAACCGAAACCAGCAGCCGCTCGCCCTTGCGCTGGGCAATTCCAGAACATGCCGAGCGCTATTATTTACCTCAGTTGTCACCTGCGCGCTAGCCGCCCCCTTTCGCCCACAGGCTGATTACACAACACTATTTAGCCCAACAACAATATCCAAACAACTAACAGTATCCAGATCATGCCCTTGCATTAAATATAATAAACCACACAAGCGCCTTGTATACGCTTAAAATAGCGCCGCCAAATAAAGCAGCCAGCAATAACGCACATAAGCAAGTCAATTACCGAAGCAAACAACGCCGTTAGAAAACTCCTATGCCCAGCAGTATCCTCCCACTCACCCAAATCACCAACCAACCGGTAGGCGGCAAAGCCAAAGGCTTGGCCGAGCTTACCCGTATGGGCCTCAATGTCCCGCCTGCTTTTGTTATCCCTGCCGCAAAGGCCAACGACTTCCCCGACGATCTGGAGGCCCAATACCAGGCTATAGGCGGCGGCAAAGTGGCTGTACGCTCATCGGCGATTGGCGAAGATGGCGACGAAAGCTCGTTTGCGGGGCAATATGAAACCATCCTTAATGTCGAGGGTATAAACCAGCTTCGCGATGCAATTAACCGCTGCATTGGTTCGCTTTCATCCGAACACGCCGACGCCTACAAAACAGAGCACGCAGATTTAGGTGAGGTCGATATGTGCGTAGTTGTCCAGCGTATGGTCAATGCCCGCGCCGCCGGTGTGCTATTTACCGCCGACCCTGTGAGCGGCAGGCACGACCGACTGGTCATCGACGCGGTTGCCGGTTTAGGTGAAGCCCTGGTGAGCGGCGAAGTGACGCCCGACCACTTTGAACTGGCGCCCGATAACTCGGTTTTCCATAGTGAACTCACTGGCGATACCGCCATTATTAACGATACCGAAATCCAGACACTGGCCAATGGCGCCCGCGCAGCTGCCAGCACTATCAACGCACTGCTGGATATGGAATGGGCCATTGACCAAAGCGGTGAGCTGTTCTGGCTGCAAGCGCGTCCAATAACTACATTGGGCGGCGATTTAAGCGAACTGGATACACCAATACCCGATGACCATGTAATTACCCGCTGCAATGTCGGCGAAATGATGCCTGGCGCGGTTTGTCCGCTCACCTTTAGCGTGCAGTTTCGTGCCATAGAACACGGTATGCAGCATATGCATACCCAATATGCCAACCGCCCGGCCATTACTAATGAATGGACGCAAATCAATATGTTCTTTGGCCATATGTTTATTAATATGAGTGGTGGCCTGCAATCATCGCGCTATGTCTCAATTAATACCGTCGATACAATGGCTCAAAGCCTTTGCGGAGGGCCAGTGCCTGAGCTCAAACCATTGGATGATGTTGCACCCATATGGCAACGCTGGTGGGGTACGGCTAAATTCGTGCACTATGTACTGCGCGCTCAAAAATATCTTACTGAATTTGAAACCCGCTTTAAGCACGCCTATATCCCCTATACCAACGATAGCCAGACAATGATGGCGGCGATTGATACTTACTTTCCATGGATTTGCGAAACCAATGAAGTCCATTTGCGGGCCTCGGCGTTAAGCGGCGTGATGGAAGGCGTTATCGATGGTTTAGTGGCCGGTAGAGACAAAGACTCCAGTAGCGAGCAACAAGCTGAGGTTGTGCGCCTAATGGCGGGTGCCAGCGATGTTGAAAGCGCAGTAATGGTCGACCGGCTCGATAACGTGGTCGATTTAATTGCCGAGCATCCCGATGCCGTAGCGCAGTTTCAACAGGCCGAGCCCGAGGCGGCATTGGTCTGGCTGCAAAGTAACAATGCCGGAGCCGCACAATTACGCTTTAAAGAGTTTTTGGCCGAGCATGGACACAGAACCATACGCGAGCTATGCGTACGTGAAGCCGGCTGGGTCGATGACCCGCTAAAACTGATTATTACCATGCAGGTGTCGGTAGCGGCACGACTGCAAGGCAATTATGTTCCCCGCGCGGCATCTAAAGTGGATTTTAGAAGCCTGCCTGCCCTGCTGAGAAAACTACTACCCATTGCCCACAATGCCGTGCGCAGGCGCGAGCATACCAAGTCTTTACTGGTAATGGTTACGCATCGCTTAAAGCGTGGCTATCGTCATTTAGCGCAACTGCTGGTTAATGAAGGGCATTTGCCCGATGCCGATTTAGTATTTTTCTTTATGCATAAAGAACTGCTCGAATTTGTGGCCAAGCCCACAGCCGAGTGGGTGCATAAAGCCGAGCAGCGCCGTGTTGCGTTTTCGTTTCACGAAAAAATGGAGTTTGATGAAATTTATGTGGGTAAACCCGAGCCAGTGCAATGGCAACCCACCGAAAGTGATAACGAAGGCGAGCTGGTTGGCCGACCAGTAAGCCGTGGTGTGGTTGAGGGCAATGCCCGCGTGGCATTAACCGTGCAAGAGGCGGCGGCATTACAGCCGGGTGAAATATTAATAGCGCCAATAACCGATGTGGGCTGGACGCCCTACTTTAGTGTGATTGGCGGTTTGGCTACCGATGTGGGTTCGGCTGTGTCGCATGGTGCAGTGATTGCCCGTGAGTACGGTTTGCCTGCCATTGTGAATTTGCGGCAGGCAACCAAGCAATTTAAAACCGGTGATAAGGTGAGGCTAGATGCAGATAAGGGTGTACTTAGCTTAGTAAGCTAAGTACACCGACGTTGTCGATTAAACAAAACAAATCGCATTGATTTTATTGCCGTCCAAATCACGAAAATAACCCGCATAAGACACGTCACCCCGAATACCAGGCTTACCCTCGCACTGCGCACCCAATTCAATCGCCCTGTTATAAATGCGATCGACCTGTGCTTTATCAGCCGCCGCTAATGCCACCATGGTGCCATTACCAAAGCTGGCATCACTCTTATCAAAGGGAGTACAAATCGAAATACCCGGACCACCCCCCTCTGGCATCCAAAACACCATGCGCTCGTTTTCCATTACCCGGCTGGCATTAAACTCTTTAAGCAGCTCTTCATAAAAGGCCGCCGATGCCGATAAATTATTGGTACCTAGTGTTATATATTGAATCATTATATTTTCCTTTAACGTTAAATTTTATTGCTCTTTAAGCGCCACCGACTTAGCCCACTGGTAATTGGGTTTACCCGCTGGCGAGCGCGGAATAGCGTCAACAAAATGTATTTCGCGCGGCACTTTATAGCCGGCAATTTTCTTACGACAGTGGCTTTGAATATCATCAAGTGTGGGTTGCTTATTCGCCTTTAAAAAATCGCCCCGCAGCTGAATCACCGCCGCAACGCGACTACCCCATTGCGCATCGGGAACACCACACACAACACAATCAAAAACCCCGGCATGTGATTTAACCGCCGACTCAACCTCTTCAGGAAAAATCTTTTCACCACCCGAATTAATCGAAACCGAACCTCGGCCCAACATGGTAATTTGGCCGTCGGCCTCAACACGGGCAAAATCACCCGGCATGGAGTAACGCTCACCATCGGCAGCCACCACAAATGTCTGCGCCGTTTTAACCGGGTCTTTATAGTACTCCAGCGGAATATAACCTCGCCTGGCTACCTTACCGATTTTCTCACTGCCCGCCGGTATTGGCTGAAGCGTATCTTCATCAAGTACAACAGTACCCGATAGTGGATTTACTGTAGGGCCACCCCCTGACATCTCGGTGTTACCCGCTTGCACCAACGCCACACCCTGCCCACCCACTTCGGATGCACCAATACTGTCGACAATCAGTAAATTGGGAAAGCATTCAAAAAACTGATCTTTAATCGATGCAGAAAACAGCGCGCCAGAACTTGCCAACACGATTAAACTGGAGGTATCGGGCTTAGTGGCCATTGCTTGATAAGCTTCAATCATTGGCCGCGCCATGGCATCGCCAACGATAAAAACCGTATTGATTTGCTCACGCTCAATTAAATGCCAGGTGTTGGCCGCATCAAACTGCGACTGCAGCACGACCTTACCACCTTCAAAAGCACGCGAAATAACCGCCCATTGCGATGCGCCATGCATTAATGGCGCGATAGTCATGGTGGTCATTGAGCCCTCATTACCACGGGCAATGATTTCACTGGCATCGCTCACCGGCTGCTGGGTCACTTGATCAACCGCGCCACCCAACGCAAACATAACTTCGCGATGCCGCCACACTACTCCCTTGGGCATGCCGGTAGTACCGCCGGTATAAACGATATATTGATCGGCTTCGGATCGCGGCGCAAAATCGCGCGCAGTCGATTGCCCGACGATCGCCTGCTCGTAATTGGCATAATCAATATTAACGTCTACTGGCGCTGTGCCATCATCAATCATCAGGATATGTTGCAACTTATTTTGCAACTCAGGCAGCGTAGCTTTTAGTTGCGCTAACAAAGGCAAATACTGGCGCTGAATAATAACGGCCTTTAAATCAGCGTTATCAAAAACATAAGCCAGCTCATCGGCTACATAACGATAGTTGATATTGATAAACTTGGCGCGCAATTTAAAACAGGCCCAAATACTTTCAACCCATTCCACGCAGTTCATGGCGTAAATGCCAATATGGTCACCTTCGCCAATACCCTTCGCCTGTAAATGGTGCGCTAACTGGTTGGCGCGTGCTTCCATTTCGGCATAGCTACGGCGCTGGTCATCACAAACCAGACAATCACGCTGGGCGTAAGTATCTACCGCGCTTTCAAAGATATCGGCAATATTAAAGTTCATAGATGAAGAGTGTATATCGCAAGACTTATGGGTTAGAAAAGTTAATGACTTAGGCAATAAAACACCGTACTCGATTTACGTCACTTTGCAAACCGCAGCGGGCATTACAGGATGGAAAGCTAGCGGCATGATTAATCGTATCTCGGTAGAATGCGCGCTCAGATCTTACACCCTCATTGACTGCGGCCATTAGCGATGAAAATTGATGCAAGTATGCTTACCCGAA
This sequence comes from Pseudomonadales bacterium, assembly GCA_965659815.1. Taxonomy (GTDB): domain Bacteria; phylum Pseudomonadota; class Gammaproteobacteria; order Pseudomonadales; family UBA7434; genus UBA7434. The sequence continues at coordinate 5,039 of CBFHXO010000062.1, read as the reverse complement.
ACCCCGGCGATGCCATTGCCTTAGCCAAACGATTGGAGGATGCGGGCTTTGATGGTGTATGCACCTTCGAAGGGCCACACGACCCATTTATGCCGCTGGTGACGGCAGCCACCAACACCAGTAAAGTCGACCTACTGACCACCATTGCCGTGGCCTTTGCCCGCAATCCAATGACGGTTGCCAATACGGCTTACGATTTACAGTTATTGTCCGAGGGGCGTTTTATTTTGGGCCTTGGCCCACAAATTAAACCGCATATTGAAAAGCGCTATAGCATGCCCTGGGGCAAGCCCATTGGCCGTATGCGCGAGTTTGTTGCGGCTTTGCATGCCATCTGGGATAGCTGGGAGACTGGTGAGCGACTGGATTTTCGTGGCGAGTATTACACCCATACCATTATGGGCCCGGCATTTAACCCAGGCCCCAACCCGCACGGCAAGCCCAAAGTATTTTTAGCCGGCTTTGGCGAGAAAACCGTGGGCATGGTGGGCGAAATTGCCGATGGATTTTTAATTCACCCAGTTAACTCGCGAAAGTTTCTTGAAGAATATAGCTTGCCAGCCCTAAAAACGGGCCTGGATAAAAGTGGCCGCAGTATCGAACAATGCGAAACCTGGTGCCAGGTGATTACCTGTATGGGCAATACGCCCGAGCAAATTGAGCAAAACAAGGTGTGGACATTTAGGCAGCTGGCTTTTTATATGTCTACCCCCGCCTATAAACCCGCACTGGATGTGCATGGTTGGGGTGACGATATTCAGCCAGTATTAAATAAAATGTCGAAAGAAGGAAAATGGGAGCAAATGGGCGATATCATCACTGATGAGGTATTTCGCACCTATGTGGCGATTGGTACACCCGAAGAAGTGGCTGACCAGATTATTGGTCGCTGTGATGGGCTGGTTGATAGGGTATCACCCGCCGACTATAGCTCAAATGTGGATTTGCAAATTCAGTTGCTTAAAGCGTTAAAGAACAAATTGGGGTAGTCTTGCCTAACTTTTTCGGCCACCGCGCTGTCAATGAATAAACCATTAGTGCCTTTATATCGAAGACCAATAGAATAAGGTACTGAAGGCTCCTGAATCATATAACCGGGCGGTGCAATCACATGGGCTCTAATATGCGTACTTTTATGGAGAATACGCGAGATAAGAATATGATTTCGTCGAACCTTATAAAATATGACATGACTGGCGACTTCGAAACGCTGGTAGCCCAATCCAACAGTATCAGCTTGTCTTCCTATCGAAGGATTGTCTGCCAAAAGCGTAAACTGTGCATCAATTGTGGCTAGATATTTTCGTCGCTGTTCTTCGCCCCACTGCCTTTGTGTATAACGACCGATTTTTACCAGATCAGTCTTCGCTTCCTGCGATAGCTTATAAAACATAGTTTTCTAATTATCTCCGTATCCAATGGCTATGATTCCGTTACTCCGTACTCTCTGAGATTTTCACTCGTTTTCGAATTCTCTATCTAATTGATGCTGCAAAGCATCAATATCGTAATCCTCAGCGATACCGCTACTTTCACCTTGAATCAGCGCTTCCCGTAAAGCATCCAGCTTTCTCTCTTCAACCTCTAATAGCCGCAACCCGGCATCAACCACTTCACTGGCCGATGCATAACGGCCTTTTTCAATACTGGTTCTGATAAAATCGTCGGCTTCAGCACCGAGTGCAATATGATTACCTTTTTCCACAACTAAACCTCGCTTTGCAAGTTGCCTGTATTTTCAGCAGTGTATCAGTTACCGCTGAGAGAGAATATAAAAGTTGCATAACAAATGGTTCTGCTACACTTTTTTGCGCCAACCCATTAGTAATATCAAACCTTCATTGAAGATTTATTGGCAGTCATCTATCTAGCTAAAGAAACTATCCGACGCATCAATAACACCATTTCTATTAACGTTGGCGTAGACTACAATTCGTTTTTTCAGCAACAATGAATGACGGTATCAATATGTCCAACCAAATCGATAATCTCAATATCGTTGCCAACGATATCCTAATCACTCCCACTGCGCTAAAGGCTGAAATGCCGATCTCGGGCGCGGCGGCGCAAACGATTAATAATGGCCGCCAAACGGTTCAGGACATACTCGATCGAAAAGACCACCGCATTATGGTGGTAATCGGCCCCTGCTCTATCCACGATATCGATGCCGCCAAAGACTACGCGCAACGACTAAAAGCACTGGCCGACGAGGTTGCCGATAGCATTTATTTGGTCATGCGGGTATATTTTGAAAAACCCCGCACTACCACCGGCTGGAAAGGGCTAATCAATGACCCCTATATTGATGACTCATTTAAAATTACCGATGGACTGCATGTAGGACGTCAATTACTGCTGGATATTGCCGAGCTGGGCTTGCCTACGGCCACCGAAGCGCTGGACCCAATTTCACCGCAGTATCTGCAAGACCTTATTAGCTGGTCGGCCATTGGTGCCCGTACCACCGAGTCGCAAACTCATAGAGAAATGGCCAGCGGGCTTTCTTCTGCCGTGGGTTTTAAAAATGGCACCGATGGCGGTCTAACAGTAGCAATTAATGCGCTGCAATCGGTCGCAGCGCCGCATCGCTTTTTGGGCATTAACCCCGAAGGCCAGGTGTCGATTGTCACCACCGCAGGAAATCGCTATGCCCATGTGGTGCTGCGCGGCGGCGATAATAAAACTAATTACGATTCAGTGAGCGTATCGCTTTGCGAACAAGCCTTGGAAAAAGCCGGTATTGCGCAAAACATTATGGTCGATTGCAGCCACGCCAACTCTAATAAAGACCATAATCTGCAACCGCTGGTCATGGAAAACGTTACCAACCAGATTTTAGAGGGCAACCAGTCAATTATTGGCTTAATGGTTGAAAGCCACCTGAATGCCGGTAACCAGAAAATTCCCAGTGATCTTGCGCAACTGCAATACGGCGTATCCATTACCGATGCCTGTATTGATTGGGAGACCACCAAAACATCGATTTGCACAATGCATGAAAAACTAAAATCCGTTTTACCCAAGCGTTAGTGCATCAATCCGCCCCCATCGGCAACGATAGACTGACCATTAACCCATTGCGCTTCGGGTGAGCATAACCACACAGCTACCCGCGCGACATCAATAGCCTGCCCCAGCTGACCGGTGGGCGACATTTTTGCCAGCGCTTCTAACATCTCTTTGGGCTGATTAGTAATTAACGCAGTTTCCGTTAACCCTGGCAACACACTATTGACGCGAATACCCTGACGCCCAAACTCCTGTGCCGCTGAGCGCGTTAAACCCAACACGGCGTGTTTTGCCGCAGTATAGTGTGGCTGCCCCGGAGCCGGAATTAACCCTGCACCGGATGAAGTATTAACAATTTGGCCACGCAGCCCTTCGACCGGTGCCTGCCCTGCCATTAACTTAAGCTCGTGCTTTAAGCATAAAAAAACGCCTTTTAAATTAATATCGATCATACGGTCAAATTTATCGGTGGGAAAATCAATAAACGAATGTTGTGCATCGGAGATGCCACCATTATTAAAGGCAATATCGAGCCGAGCAAAATCTTTTTGAATGAGCTGCATCGCATTTTCGACCGATGCTTCATCGGCAATATCCATTTCGATTGGCTGGCATTGATTGCCATGTTTTTTGCCAATAATTGTGGCGGTTTCTTTGGCCGCACTGCCATTAATATCGGCCGCAATCACCATTGCGCCGCGCTCAGCGAATAATTCAGAGGCCGAGCGGCCTATGCCGCTGCCGGCACCGGTCACCAGGGCAATTTTTCCGTTTAAACTATCGCTCATCGATTATTTCCAAATAGTTATGCTGTGATGCTGCCAGGAAAGCGGGTTTCGAGAATTTGTCGAATCCCGTCTTGCCATTTAACTTTGCAGGGGCCGACCAGCTTTTTGCGTAGTGTTGGGTCGACCACTTTCATCTGCCAGGTTGCCAGATCGGCCTCTTCAATTTTCATTGTTAAACCGGTGAGTGATTCGATATAGCGAATCATCTCTTCGACGGTAACGACTTCGTCGCCACCGAGGTTAACCGTGAGTGCGGGTACTGAGGCGTGTTCGAGCAAGCCTTGCACTTGATCGATAATATCCTCTTCGTGGATGGGGCAGCAGTAGCTTTCGCCGTTGTTCTTTTTTGTGTAAGCCATACCGCCTTGCATAAACTGATAAAGCACGGTGGGTACGCCTCCATGGCCACATAAGCCATAAGCGACATCGAGGCGGGCGATAACGGTAGGTAAATTTAAATCGCGTGCCTGGTAGCGGACTACGCCCTCGGATACCAGTTTGCTCATCGCATAGTTTGGTGCGTAGTTTGAATAGCCTCCCAGTGTTGCGCCTTCGTCGATCACAGCGGCGGGGTCTGGGTTATCGCGATAGACGGAGTCGGAGGACATATGGAAAAAGGCTTTGGCGTTGCGGTAGCGTTTCATTAAAAAGCCTGTGCCTTCGGCGTTATCGGAGATACCCTGGTCGGTGGTTTTGGGCGACTGGTTCACGCCGCAGTGGATCACGTAATCGACATCGGGCATATGGGTCAGGTCTTCTTCACCCATGGTGAATTTAACGGTTTTAATGCCTTGGGCTTCGAGTTCGGTTTTGGCTTTTGGGTCTGAGAAGCGAGCGGCAGCCCAGACTTCGTTGTTTTTGACTAAGGCTTCGGCGATGGGGCGGGCAACCTGGCCGGTGGCGCCGGTGACGAGGATTTTTTGGTTAGTCAGCATTTTTGGTGGTCTCTTTGGATTTTATGAGCGGCTTGTGAGTTTTGGATTAGGCTAGCAAAAATGGTCGTTGGGTTCTATTAGGGGTGAGTAATATAGAGAGCGGTGGTTTTCTTACTGTTTTAATTGGGCTTATATTTTGATTACCGTTTTCGTATGTTGGGGAGATGAGCGTTTGAGTTTTTTGGTTAGAGATGAGTTTTTAGTTTTTGCTATTTTTTTGGATTGCCTACAGGGTTTGCTTTACGGGGTGCCCCGCTGGGCAGTCACTTTTCTTTGCTTGTGCAAAGAAAAGTAACCAAAAGAA
>CBFHXO010000061.1:0-16862 GCA_965659815.1 Pseudomonadales bacterium | reverse complement strand
TACATCACCGACGTTAATAATTTCAGTAATACTTTCGATAGATTTTCCACGCCGGTCTTCGTTGATAAATGGCCGCAATGGATTGATTTTGCGGTCCCATTCGAGCGTGATCTCGCTGCCATCGCGCAGTAATAGCAGCAGGCGGTTTTTCTCGCGGTTGGTTGTGTCCTTGTTTGCCAATGCATCGTGAAATACATCGTGATTTGCGCTGGTATCGGTAGCTTGCTCCTCAGTTGAGGCCATATTGCTGACGGTATTTGTACCGACGGCGGTACCGACAGCAGTAACGACAGCGGCACGCAAACCATTGACCGGTTTTAAGTCTGCGATCGCGTCTAACCAGTTTTCCCTGTCATTAAGCTTGAGTTGTTGCTCGGGGCCGCGATAGCCATGGCGGCGAGAATAGTCGTTTAAGCCATCGATGAGCGCGCGTTCTGCGCTGCGCTGTCGGCTGCTGTCGACGGTGGTTATCACGCTGTAGCCATCAGTGTAGGCGGCTCTCCCCAGCTGTTGCAAGGCGACAATCCTGGCCATCTCGGCAGCATAGGCGGCGTCGAGTTCGAGTTTGGAGCCATGGACTTCGGCAGTCACCGGTGCGGTAATGGCCTGCTTATAGTCAGCCCCGCTGATATAGCCAAGCTTTGCCATTCGACCCAGAATCCAGTCGCGACGCATAATTGCGCGCTGTGGGTTGTTAATGGGGTTAAACGCTGACGGTGCTTTAGGCAGCCCGGCGATCATTGCCAGTTGAGCCAAGCTTAGTTCCTCAATTGATTTACCATAGTAAACACCAGCGGCAGCCTGGATGCCGTAGGCGCGTTTGCCCAGGTAGATTTTATTAACGTAGAGCTCAAGTATTTCATTTTTGCTTAACTCGGCTTCAATTTGCAGTGCCAAGAAAATCTCATTGAATTTGCGCACAAAGGTTTGTTCGCGGCTGAGGAAAAAGTTGCGCGCCACTTGCATTGTGATCGTACTACCACCACTTTGAATTTCGCCGCTGGAAAATAGCTGCATCGCAGCGCGCAGCAGGCCGCCAATATCAATACCCTGGTGGTGTAAAAAGCGGTCGTCTTCGGCCGATAGGATGGCATTAACAAATTGTTCTGGTACTTCGGTCATTGAAACTGGGGTGCGAAGCTTTTCGCCGAATTCGCCAATCAGTTCGCCGTTTTGTGAATAGATTCGCAACGGAACCTGGAGTTTTGCTTCACGCAACACATCGATGGGGGGGAGCTTTGGGCTAAGGTATAAATAAGTCGCGCAGATAGTGAGCACAGCCGATAAGCTGCCAAGCAGGATCAGTGCTAAAAAAACTTTCAGAAAAGTTTGGCGATGCCGCATTTTTGACCAGTTTATGTGAGGTTGCGCAAATGTCGCGCAAGCATAGCGAAAAGGTGTGAGGGAAAATAGGTAATTTTCTATAAGATCAGGAATATAGACTATGCTTATACCTATAATTTTCAACTCGGTAAGATTAACTGACTGATTACTCCGATGTTTGAAAATCAGTATTCAAACGTGGTTACCACAGGCCTTTGACCGGCTGACAACAATTGAGCGATCACTGACTAACGAATTGATTTTGTTGAAGCCGCTTTGATGCAGCTTTGAATTTACATAGCTAACTGGGAATGTCATCGACGTGTTAGGGCTTTCAAAGAACAAACAGTCCATTGTGCTTGGATTGGATATCAGTTCGACATCGGCCAAGCTGCTTGAGTTAAGCCACTCGGGCGGCAAATTTCGGGTGGAATCATACGCCGTTGCGTCGCTTCCACCGAACGCTGTTGTCGAAAAAAATGTGAATGACCCCGAGGGCGTCGCAGACGCGCTGCGTCAGGTCGTTTATCAATCAAAAACCAAGCAAAAAAATGCTGCGGTTGCCGTGGCAGGTTCTGCAGTTATTACCAAAGTCATTACCATGGACGCCGACTTAAATGATGATGCTATGGAAGCTCAAATCATGGCTGAAGCTGACCAATATATTCCCTACCCGCTTGATGAAGTTGCGATTGACTTTGAGATTCAGGGTATTTCCGAGGATGACCCCAATGCCTGCAATGTGCTGTTAGCTGCTTGTCGCAAGGAGAACGTTGACTTGCGTGTCGACGCATTGGAGCTGGCTGATCTCGATGCTAAAGTGGTTGATGTCGAAGCCTATGATATGGAGCGCGCATTCGAACAAATTGCCCAGTCTATTGGTTGTGACCAAGGCGAAACGGTCGCTATTGTCGATATCGGCGCCACTATGACGACCTTAAGCGTGCTGACTAACGGTAATACGATTTATACTCGCGAACAGTTATTTGGTGGTAAACAGTTAACCGAAGAGATCCAGCGCCGCTACGGTATGTCTGAAGAAGAAGCTGGGCTTGCTAAAAAGCAGGGCGGCCTGCCCGATGATTACGAGCAGGAAGTGCTTGCGCCATTCCAGGATGCAGTATTGCAGCAGGTCACCCGCTCACTGCAGTTTTTCTTTTCTTCCAGTCAGTTCGACACCGTTGACCATATTATTTTGGCGGGCGGCGTTGCCGCTATGCCAGGTTTGGCATCGTTGGTTGAGGAAAAGTTGGGTACGCCGGCATTGGTGGCAAACCCGTTTATCGGCATGAGTATTTCACCCAAGGTTGATGCCGCAGCGTTAAGCAACGACGCGCCATCGCTCATGATTGCCTGCGGCTTGGCTATGAGGAGTTTTGATTAATGGCCAGGATTAATTTACTGCCATGGCGTGAAGCCCGACGAGAGCAGCTTAAGCAAGAGTTTATTGCAAACCTGGGTGTTGTTGTTGTTAGTGCTGGTCTGTTAATTGGTTTGGTTTACTTTGCGCTAAACAGTGCAATCGATAGCCAAAATGGCAGGAACCAGTATATGCAAACCAATATAAATTCCTTGAACGAAGAGGTTGAGGAAATCGCTGCGTTAAAAGCGCGTCGCGAACAGCTGATTGATCGAATGAATATTATCCAGGGCCTGCAAGGTAACCGTCCGGTGATTGTGCGTATCTTTGATCAATTTGTTCGTACGCTGCCAGACGGTGTTTATTATCAGCGCTTGCAGCGTGTTGATCAGCGTTTGGAAATTGACGGCACTGCCGAATCCAATAACCGCGTGTCCAATTTAATGCGGCGCCTGGATGACTCGGATTGGTTTGCTGACCCTAATCTTACTTCCGTGGTAGCCAACCCGGCAATTGGCGAGCAGGCGAATAGCTTCAGCCTTGCGGTTGCACTGGCGACACCGACACAATCTGCGGAGGAGCAATAGCCATGTCGATTGCGGAGAGTCTGTCCGGCTGGCGCGATGCGGTTTCAGAAGTTGAACTGGACCAAATCGACTGGGAAAACCCTGGTTCATGGCCAACGATTGTTAAAGTTTTTATCCTGACGCTCGCTTTTGTACTGTGTTTGTTCCTCGGTTACAACTTTGTGACCAAGACCCAACTTACTGAGCTAAACCAGGTACAGGCAAAAGAACAGGCGTTAAAAAACGAATTTGAAGAAAAGGCGTTTGAGGCAGCAAATATCGAAGCGCTACGCAAGCAGATGGAAGAAATGCAGCAAATTTTTGGCGCGCTGGTTAGCCAGCTTCCCTCCGATACTGAAGTACCTGGCCTATTAGAAGATATTACGGCTGCGGGTGTTAATAACGGCCTGGAGTTCCAGAGTATTGAATTGCAGGGCGAGCTCGCGCAGGAGTTTTATATCGAGCTACCTATCGACATTAATGTGATTGCCTCCTACCACGACCTTGGGGCTTTTGTTAGCGGTATTTCCGGTTTACCCCGTATTGTGACCTTGCATGATTTTGAAATTTTGCCAATAGAAGAACGTCCTGGTGTGATGCAAATGAATATCCTCGCGAAGACTTACCGCTACAAGGATGAGGATTCAGAATGAGAGAAAAGACGATAAAGCAAAGAATAGCACGGGCATTTCTGCTGCTGTTAATGTCTGTGGGTTTGCTGGTCGGTTGCTCTTCGGGTGGTTACAGTGATCTCGACGAGTTTATGGCTGAGGTCCGTGCCAAGCCTGTCGGTGTGATCGCACCGATTCCAATATTTAAGACTTACCAGGCGTTTCGCTACAATGCGGCGGCTATGCGGTCGCCTTTTGAAGTGCCGATAAAAATTCGCGAAATTGCACACTTATCGATGTCGAGTGACGTGAGGCCCGACGGTAAACGCGCTAAAGAATTACTTGAGTCTTACAACCTCGAAGCCATTTCAATGGTGGGCACAATGGAGCAAGGCGGTACGGTTTGGGCCTTGGTAGATGATGGCGGTGGCTCGGTACATCAAGTATTCACCGGTAATTACCTGGGTAAAAATCATGGTCGCATTGTTGAAATTCGGTATGACTCCTTATCTGTTGTCGAGATTATTGCCAATGGTACCGATTCATGGATAGAGCGACCTAGAACGTTAAAACTTAAGGAAGAGGGCTGATGTTATTTAAAAAGCAGCTGTTGAAGAACCTGTTTTCCGAGCAAGCAGGGTCCCAGAAAAAAGTGATTAAGGCGAACGTAATGATCAACCAATCCAGACCAGACAATTTTAAGGCCGTCGCGATGATGCCATTGTTTTTGATTCCGATGCTATCTCGCACGCTTAAGCTGACACTTGCCGGTATACTCAGCGGTCTGTTAACAACGCTCGCCTTGGCCGCCGAATTGCAGGATATTAGTTTTAACTCTGCACCGGGTGGTAAATTCCAAATCCGTATGGACTTCGATCAGCAACCTCCAGAGCCCGCTGCCTACACGATTGAGCGCCCTGCACGTATTGCACTTGATTTGCCGGGTGTGAGTAGTGCGTTGGAGCAAAAGAAATTTGCCCTGTCTTACGGTAACGCCCAAAGCGTTGTCGTATTAGAAACCAGTGATAGAACGCGTGTGGTAGTCAACCTTGTGGAGCTTTCGCCTTACACCAGTACGGTTGATGGTAATTCACTGTTAATTGAAGTGGGTAATAGTCAAGTCAGTGATACTTTTAAAGAGGCCGATAGCTATATTGAATCGAAGGTTGCAGCTCAGGGTGCCAGCTCGGTTGGTATTACCCATATCGATTTCCAGCGTGGTGAATCGGGGGAAGGCAATGTTGTTGTTGAGTTGTCAGATGACCAGGTAGAAGTTGACGTCCGCTTTGAAGGCCAGAAAATCCTGATTGAGTTCGCCGATGCCAATGTGCCCGCGCAATTGCAGCGACGCTATGACGTGACTGACTTTGCAACACCAGTTATCGATTTTGAAGTGGGCGAGTCTGGTTCGGATACGCAAATCAGTATAACGCCACAAGGTGATTACGATTACCTCGCCTATCAAACCGATAATGTTTACGTATTAAGTGTTCGCCCACTAAGCGACCAGGAAGTTGAAGAGCAGAAGCGCGCCTTTGCCTTTGTGGGTGAAAAACTATCGCTGAATTTCCAGGATATTAAAGTTCGTTCGGTACTCCAATTAATTGCTGACTTTACTGAGCTTAATCTGGTAACCAGTGATTCGGTGGGCGGTAGCATTACTTTACGTCTGCAAGACGTACCTTGGGACCAGGCGTTAGAACTGATTCTGAAAACCAAAGGCCTGGACAAGCGCCAAGTTGGCAATGTATTAATGGTTGCACCTGCGGCGGAAATTGCTGAGCGTGAGCGTCAGGAAATTGAAACCCTTAAGCAGCTGGAAGAATTGTCGCCGCTGCAAACCGAGTTTATTCGCATTCGCTACGCCAATGCCCGCGAGTTATTTAAACTCTTTGAGCGTGATGATGACGATGACAATGAAGATGCAGGGGCAGGGTCCACTGGCAGTATTCTTTCGCCACGAGGTCGCGTTGTTGTTGATGAGCGTACCAATGCGCTGCTAATCACTGATACCGCTGAAAAAATTGAAGAATTCCGTCGCCTGATTGCCAATATCGATGTGCCGCTGCGGCAGGTATTGGTTGAAGCGCGCATTGTTGTTGCGACCGATAATTTCGATCAGCAAATCGGTGTGCAGTGGGGCGGTGGTTACGCCGACCAAGGTAATGGCGCGCGCATTGGTGTGACCGGTAGTCTCGACTCATTGTTAAATGAAGTTGGTGCCGATGACGATGAGTTAACCAGTGTGTTTGACTTTGCCAATGGCACAGGTTCGCTGCAGTTCCCCGATGCTAATTTTGTCGATTTGGGCATTAGTGACTCAATTGGCCAGCCACAATCTTTTGCTGTAGGTTTTCTTGATGATGGTTTTGCGTTAAACGCAGAGCTTAGCGCCATTGCCGCTGAAGGTCGTGGTGAGGTGGTCTCGCAACCTAAAATTATTACCGGCGACAAACAGGAAGCAGAAATCAAAACCGGTGAAGAGATTCCTTATGTTGAGTCTTCAGCCAGTGGTCGTTCAACCATTAAGTTTAGAGAGGCGGTCTTAAGCTTGAAGGTAACGCCTAGCATTACTCCGGATAATCGTCTGATTCTCGATCTGGTCATTAAGCAGGACTCGCGAAGCGAAGACTTTGTCTTTGGTGAAAATAATTCGCAGGTGCCGATTATTCTTAAGAACGAAATCAGCACCCAGGCATTGGTAGACAACGGAAAAACCATTGTACTTGGTGGTGTGTTCAGGGAGAGTGAGCTTCAATCTGAAACTAAAGTACCGCTATTGGGTGATATCCCGGTACTGGGTCGCTTGTTTAAGCGGACCATTGTTGGCAATGAGAAAAATGAATTGCTAATATTCATTACACCTAGAATTCTTACCGACCGTGTGCTGGACTAAAACGCTAATTAAAGATAGTTTGAGGGCGAGTTGCACATAGTACTGGCGATGTATGGGAATTGCTAAAGACGTGTGTGGGCATTGCTGAAAAAGTGTATGGGAACTGCTAAAAAAGTCTTTCTTGTTGGCCCTATGGGTGCAGGTAAAACTACGATCGGTCGCCACTTGGCGACCGAGTTGTCTCTGCCTTTTGTCGATACCGACCAGGAAATAGAAACCCGCAGTGGTGCAGATATCCCTTGGATTTTTGATGTCGAAGGAGAGCAGGGATTTCGTATCAGGGAGCACAAAGTGCTGGCCGATGTCTGTGCTGATGTGCCTGCTGTTGTCGCGACCGGTGGTGGCATTGTGATGCTGGATGAAAATCGTGCCCTGTTAAAAGATGGCGGCATTACCGTCTATTTGCATGCCAGTGTCAGCCAGCAATTGAAGCGCACCGGTAAAGATCGCTCTCGCCCACTGTTAAACACTGGCGACCCGGCCAAGGTATTGGCCGAGCTGATGGCGGTGCGCGAGCCGCTTTATCGCGAGGTTGCCCATATTGTTTTTCCCACCGATAACCGCAACCCCCGCGTCACCGCCGGTGAAATTGCCAAACAGGTGTTAGCCCTTACTCATCAGTAAACCCACCGCAGGCAACGTATTAATGCCCGCTTCTATTGAATCGTTCAACCCCCGATCTATGGTAAAGTCTCGGTTTTACGCTTGGCCTACGTCGTGCTGGCGCCTGAAAAATAGCCAAAAAGAATTCGGCGTCAATGTTAACCAGGGCAATAATGTTAGCTAGGCCAATAGCCAGGTTCAAATAAACGCCAATCAAAACCAAAGCAAAACTATGACAACTGATACAACAACATTGACTGTGGATCTGGGGGAGCGCAGTTACCCCATTATCATTGGTGCCGGCCTGACCGAAGATACCTCGCTGCTTAAGCAGCATCTGGGCAGTGGCCAGCTATTGATTGTTTCTAATGAAACCGTTGCACCGCTTTACCTCGACAACTTTATACATTCTATCCGCAATGCCACCGGCACTGAGCCCGACCAGGTGGTATTACCCGACGGTGAAGAATATAAAAGCCTGGCCACAATCGAAACTATTTTTGATGCCTTGTTAGTGCGTCGCCACAATCGCACCACTACACTGCTGGCACTGGGCGGCGGCGTAGTGGGTGATATGACCGGGTTTGCGGCAGCTTGTTACCAGCGCGGTGTGCGATTTGTTCAGGTGCCTACTACTTTGCTGGCACAGGTCGACTCGTCAGTGGGGGGTAAAACTGGCGTTAATCATCCACAGGGAAAAAATATGATTGGTGCTTTTCACCAGCCTGAGGCGGTGATTATCGATACCCTGACGCTGGCCAGTTTGCCACCGCGCGAGTTTTACGCCGGACTTGCCGAGGTGATTAAATACGGTTTGATTTGCGATGCTGAATTTTTCAGTTGGTTGGAATCCGATATCGACAAGCTAATGCAGCGCGATGCTGATGCCTTGCGCTATGCGATTGCGCGCTCCTGCGAGAATAAGGCAAAAGTGGTAGCGGCCGATGAGCGGGAATCGGGCATCCGGGCCATTTTAAATTTGGGTCATACCTTTGGCCACGCCATAGAAACAGCAACACAGTATAAAACCTGGCTTCACGGCGAAGCCGTTGGCTGCGGTATGATGATGGCGGTTGATTTGTCACAGCGGCTGGGTTTACTTGGCCAGGCCGATGTCGATCGTGCCGAGGCTCTGATTAAGGCGGCCAAGCTGCCAGTAAATCCACCTGCGGGATTACCGGATATTGACGGCATGATTGGCCTAATGGGCTTGGATAAAAAAGTGCTCAATGGCAAGCTCCGGTTGATTTTACTGCGCGCCGTAGGTGATGCGTTTGTTACCGATGATTTTGATTTGCAGTTATTACGCGATACCCTCGGGGTTTACCTGCAACGTGCAAGTTAAGCTAGTGTAAGACTTATGCCCGATATGCCAACGTCCGATAGTTCAAATACAACCGGCCGCGCCGTTTCTGCTCAGGCTTTAGCTAATCGCAATCGTGGTGATGCGCGAACGGATAGCCGCAGTGCTAGGAGTCGCGAGCAGTTTGCCCGTTACCTTGAGCATTATGATTTTGTGCGCGATCCGTTCTCGGATGCAGGTATTAGCGGGTTATTTTTTTCTGGTGGTGGTCGCAGGCAAACGCTTGAATCGCTACAGCACTACTTGCGCTATGGCAGCTCGCCGGTTTTCTTAACTGGACCCATTGGTAGCGGAAAAACTACAACGCTTAATGCATTTCTTGGTGAGCTTGATAGCGATGTCGATTGTTCTTTGGTTGCCAGCGTATTAATGATGACGCCAGGGCAGTTTTTCTCTAGGGTAACCAGTGGCTTTGGTATTGAACAGACCGGTGATGGCACAATGGATTCACCCAAGCTAATGCAACTTATTAGCGATTTTGTTGAGGCTAACGCGAGCAATGAGCGACAGTCACTTATTTGTGTCGATAATGTGCAGGACCTAAGTCAGGAGGTTATTAACGCGGTTTTTGAATTGCTGGCCAATACAATTGGGTTACAGTTGTTAATGGTTGGTGAGCAGCAAGCGAAAAGCATGCTTGAGATTGCCGCAGAGAAAAGCAATGTGTTGCTTAATCCTATTGAGTTACCGGTTTTCAACCAGCAGGATGTCAGCGCTTATTTGCGCTATCGGCTCGATTCGGTGGGCTATGCCGGTGAGTTCCCATTGAGCGATATGCAATTACAGGCTTTAAGCCATCGCAGCCAAGGCAGCTTAAACCAATTGCACCATGTGGCTCGCAGTATGCTAACTGCTGGTATTGATGGCGGTAAGCAAACGTTATCACCTTTTCCATTAACCCACCTATTCGCGCTGGTGTTATTAACGCTACTGATTATCATTGGCTGGCGTCATGAGGAAAGCCAGGCCCCCGCTGTTGAGCAACCAATTCAGCTGGAGCAAGTGACCCGCACAGATAGCTCGGGTATTGCTATCACTGAGCAAGCCGTTCAGGCAGATGCGGGAATACAGACACAGCAAAGCCATAACACAGCGACTCAATTGGAACAAAGTGCACTGGACGCCAGTAAAACCTTGACGCAAGTGCGCAAGGCATTGGACAGGCTTGAGGAGAGTAGCTCAGTGGCTGGCTTACAGGATAAGCAAATGCCCGAGGCTGATACACAAGCAACGGCGCTGGTTGATATGCCAGCCAGCGTTAGTATGGTTATTGCCAATGGTGAGGCGGCGGCGGAGACTGTCGCTGCACCTGTAAATAACAGTGGTGTTGAACAAGCTGTGGTTGATATTAACCCCACTGAACAACCGCTGGATTTGACTGAGTCCTCGGCAGCACCTGGTAACGGTGATTCTGTTGTTGCGTCTGAGGCGTCGTCTACAACAGCATCAACAGTAGGCAGTGTTAACTCTGCGCACAAACGCTTAATGGCCTGGTCTGAAGTGGGCTACGCACTACAGATTTTTGGCACTCATAACGCCAAGCGTGCCAAGCAGCTGGTCGATGAGTACTTTGGCGATGCCGATTTATTGTTTTATGAAACCCGCCATAATGGCAAGCCCTGGTTTGTGGTGGTCAACGGGCCTTACTCTGGCCGTGAGGCCGCCAAGCTCAGTATTGAGGCCTTACCCGAAAGCCTGCAGCGTTTGCGGCCTTGGCCGCGTAACATCGCCAGTATCCAATCCGATATCCGCCGTTATGGGGCGGCTATTGCCGCCGATCAATAGTTGTATCCTGTACCGACAGTAAGCGGTCAGCTTAAGCGCGAAAAACTAACAAAATAGGTCATAGTAAGCCAATTTAGCGCGTTTATCGTATAAAATGATGTCCACTTGCGGCTATGTTGGCAGTTTTACAGGACTGTTAATCGCCGTAAGTTGCACTCCATCGCAACCCGCTGCAGCGGCTGGAATGTGGAATTGTTCACACTCGCGCTTACGTGTAGAATGCAACCCCCGTTTTTGGCCCTCCCTCCTTTTTTGAGGCCATTTTTTAGCGGTAAGTTTTTGTAAACAATAAGTTTTTGTCTTCTTCTGGAAGCGATATATGAGAATGGGTTTGTACCGTCCCGAAGAGTTTCGGGATAACTGTGGCTTTGGCTTGATCGCGCATTTGCATGGCGAGGCGAGCCCGCGCCTATTAGCGACAGCAATTGAGTCATTAACTTGCATGACGCACCGAGGTGGTATAGCACCTGACGGTAAAACCGGTGACGGTTGCGGTTTGCTGTTCAGCAAGCCCGATACATTTCTGCGCCACGTTGCCGAGCAGGACATTGGCTTGGTACTGCCCGCCGATTACGCAGTGGGCATGATTTTTCTTAGTCGCGATGAGGCGCTCCGGTCAGAACAACAGCAGCGTGTAGCTTCCATAATTGAGCAGCAAGGTGTTAGCTTGTTAGGCTGGCGCGAAGTACCTAACGATACCAGTGTATTGGGTGAAATTGCGGTGGGCAATATGCCCTCGATTTTCCAATTATTTTTAGGCTTTGCATCGCTTGCCGATGATGCTCACGATGCGGAATTATTTACTCTACGCCGCTTGATAGAAAAAGCGCTGGCCGATGAGCCAGACTTTTATATCTGTAGTCTTTCTACGCAGGTTATCTCCTATAAAGGTTTGATGATGCCGGTTGATTTAATCGGCTTTTATCCCGATCTTGGCGATCCAAAAATGGCAGCCTCGATTTGTGTGTTTCACCAGCGCTTTTCTACTAATACATTGCCGCAGTGGCCATTGGCGCAGCCTTTTAGAATGCTGGCGCACAATGGTGAAATCAATACCATTGTGGGTAATCGCAATTGGTCCGATGCGCGACGCACCAAATTTTTGTCCAGTGCACTGGGCGATATCGAAGCGATTGCTCCGTTGGTTAACCGTGTAGGTTCCGACTCATCCAGTCTCGACAATATGCTCGAAGTGCTGACGGTAGGCGGTATCGATTTATACCGTGCGGCACGTATGCTGGTGCCACCGGCCTGGCAAAATGTCGAAACCATGGACGCCGATTTGCGCGCGTTCTACGAATATAACTCGATGCATATGGAGCCCTGGGATGGCCCGGCTGGATTGGTACTGACCGATGGTCGCCAAGCCGTTTGTATGCTCGACCGCAACGGTTTACGGCCTGCCCGTTACGTTATTACCAAAGATAATTTTATTACGCTGGCCTCAGAAATCGGCACCTATAACTATGCGCCCGAAGATGTGGTGGAAAAAGGCCGGGTAGGGCCTGGCCAGATGCTGGCGGTCGATACCGTTGCTGGTGAATTACTGCATACCGCTGATATTGATGCCAAGCTTAAGCAGGGCAAGCCGTATAAAAATTGGTTGCAGGATCACGCCATTCGCATTGAAGGCGACTTGGGGCAGTCTGCATTACTGGCACAGGGTCCTGCTGAGATTGGTCGCGATAATTTACGTGCCGCGATGAAGATGTACCAAGTCTCGTTTGAAGAGCGCGACCAGATTATTCGTCCACTGGCTGAAGCGGGCCAGGAAGCCACCGGCTCGATGGGTGATGATACGCCCATGGCGGTGCTGTCGAAAAAGCGTCGACCGCTATACGACTATTTTCGACAGCAGTTTGCTCAGGTGACTAACCCGCCCATTGACCCACTGCGCGAATCGATTGTCATGTCGCTGGAAACCTGTATTGGTGCCGAGCGCAGTGTCTTTGAAGAAACCGCAGAACACGCGCGGCGAATTATTTTTGCCTCGCCGGTATTATCGCCAGGTAAATTCAATGCGATTAGTGATGCCAATGCCCGGCGTGAAGTGCTCGGTGGTACGTTATCGGATTCTTTTAAAGTCCATCGTATCGAATTAAATTTCGACCCGGATTCCACTAACCTGCAGTCGGCGATTGTTGCTATTTGTGATAACGCTGAAGCGGCGGTACGTGCTGGCAATGTGATATTGGTATTGGATGACAGTCAGCTATCTCAATCGCAGCTGCCAGTGCATGCGTTAATGGCGACCGGTGCGGTACATCACCGTTTGGTCGCGCAGGGTTTGCGTTGTGATGCGAATATCGTTGTGCAAACTGGAACTGCGCGCGACCCCCATCATATTGCTACGTTAATTGGTTTTGGTGCTACCGCTGTTTACCCTTATTTAGCTTATCAGGTCATTGAAGATCTGATCGAGTCGGGCGAATTGCTGGGTGACCCCAAGGTATTGTTTACCAATTATCGCAAAGGTATCAATAAGGGCTTGTTAAAAATCCTGTCGAAGATGGGTATCTCAACCATTGCCTCTTACCGTGGCGCACAATTATTCGAAGCGGTGGGTATTTCGCAAGAGGTTACTGAACTGTGCTTCTGCGGTGTTGCCAGCAGAATTGAAGGCGCTGCATTTGCGGATTTTCAGCATGACCTTGAAGCGCTGGCTTCCCAGGCGTGGTTGATTCGTAAGCCCATTGATCAAGGTGGTGTGCTTAAATTTATTCACGGCGGTGAGTATCATGCATTTAACCCCGATGTTGTGCAGGCTTTACAAACAGCTGTGCAATCGGGTGACTACCAACGCTACAAAAAATATGCAGAACTAGTGAACCTACGGCCGGTGGCAACACTTCGCGATTTACTGGTGCTGAAGTCTGATACTGACGCCATTGACCTCGCTGATGTCGAGCCGATTGAGCAAATACTGAAGCGCTTTGACTCTGCTGGTATGTCGCTGGGGGCATTATCGCCTGAAGCTCACGAGGCATTGGCAATGGCCATGAACGGTATGGGTGGTCGCTCGAATTCTGGTGAAGGCGGCGAAGACCCAGCGCGTTACGGGACTAACCGCGTATCCAAAATTAAGCAGGTGGCCTCGGGCCGCTTTGGTGTTACACCAGCTTACTTGGTGAACGCTGAAGTGTTGCAAATAAAAGTGGCACAAGGTGCCAAGCCAGGCGAGGGTGGACAGTTGCCGGGTGGTAAGGTGAATAAACTGATTGCCCGGCTGCGTTACTCGGTGCCCGGTGTGACATTAATTTCGCCACCACCGCATCACGATATTTATTCAATTGAGGATTTAGCGCAATTAATTTTTGACCTTAAGCAGGTGAACCCCAAGGCCTTGGTGTCAGTGAAACTGGTATCTGAGCCCGGTGTGGGTACGATTGCTGCTGGGGTTGCTAAAGCCTATGCCGATTTAATTACCATTTCGGGATACGACGGTGGTACAGCGGCAAGTCCATTAACGTCCATTCGTTATGCAGGTTCACCCTGGGAGCTTGGCCTTGCCGAAACGCACCAGGCGCTGCTTATTAACCAGTTACGCGGTAAAGTGCGGGTGCAAACCGATGGTGGTTTGAAAACCGGTTTGGATGTCATTAAAGCAGCCATTTTAGGGGCCGAAAGTTTTGGCTTTGGCACTGCGCCAATGGTGGCATTGGGTTGTAAATATCTGCGTATTTGTCATCTTAATAACTGTGCGACAGGTGTTGCGACTCAAAATGATCAATTGCGTGATGAGCACTATATTGGCACCGTTGAGATGGCCACTAACTTCTTTCGCTTTGTGGCCGAAGAAACGCGTGAATGGCTGGCCAAGCTGGGGGTTGCACAACTGAGTGACCTGGTCGGTAGAACCGAATTTCTGGATATATTGCCGGGTGATACGGCTAAACAGCAGCAGCTTGATTTAAGCCCTATGCTATACAACGATGCGATACCCGAGGGAGCGCCACAGGTCTGCCAGCTACCACAAAATACCCCGTTTGATCGTGGTGAACTATCCGAGCAAATGGTGAGCGATACGCTGGCGGCTATTGAAAGCAAGTCCGGCGGTAGCTTTGACTATTCGGTTACCAACTGCGACCGTTCGATTGGCGCGCGTTTATCCGGTGAAATTGCTGCGCGCTATGGCAACGATGGTATGGCCGATGCGCCAATACAGTTAAAACTAACCGGTACCGTGGGTCAGAGTTTTGGTGTGTGGAATGCGGGTGGCCTGAATATGCATTTAATCGGTGATGCCAACGACTATGTAGGTAAAGGTATGGCCGGGGGTGAGTTGATTTTAGTGCCACCACCTAACAGTGTGTTTAAGTCGAATGCGACGCCTATTATGGGGAACACCTGCCTGTACGGTGCCACCGGCGGTAAACTGCTGGCGGCGGGTCGTGCCGGTGAGCGCTTTGCGGTGCGAAACTCTGGCGTGCACGCCGTTGTTGAAGGCGCGGGTGATCATTGTTGTGAGTATATGACAGGCGGCATAATTACTGTGTTAGGTGATACCGGTTATAACTTTGGTGCTGGTATGACGGGTGGTTTGGCTTATGTGCTGGACCAGGACCGACAGTTTGTTGACCGCTACAATCATGAGCTGGTGGAAATCTGCCGCATTAACACTGAAAGCTTTGAACCGTATCGCCGGCATTTGCGAGGTATTATCCAGGAATTTGCTCAGGCGACTCAAAGCGATTGGGGTAAACATCTGGTTGAAAATTTTGATGATTATCTGCGCCTGTTTTGGTTGGTTAAGCCCAAGGCGGCCAATCTGGCGGTATTGCTAGACAGTGTTCGATCGCGCGCAGCTTAGTTTTATCCGCGCAGCCTGATTTTGTTCACAAAGCTTGGGTTTATTAATAGTTATTAGCGTGCTTGGGGTTTTAATATCTTGCCCAAGTGATTGTTTGTTGTGAAGCTTGAGAGTGATTTGCAATAGGCGTGAAGTATAAGTGATAGATTAAACGTATGAGTGACAGAGTAAATAACGATTTTCAATTTGTACAAGTTGGTCGTGCTGATCCTGCTAAAAAGGCAATGTCAGTGCGCACCAATGAATACGTTGAAATTTATGAGCCTTACACGCCGGTAGAAGTTGTCGAGCAATCGCATCGCTGCTTGGAGTGCGGCAATCCGTACTGTGAGTGGAAGTGTCCGGTACATAACTTTATTCCTAACTGGTTAAAATTAATTGCCGAAGGCAATATTCTTGAAGCTGCTGAATTAAGTCATCAAACTAATACCCTGCCCGAAGTTTGCGGTCGCGTATGCCCGCAAGATCGACTATGCGAAGGTGCCTGTACGCTTAACGATGGCTTTGGTGCAGTTACGATTGGCTCGGCAGAAAAATATATTACCGATACGGCTATCGCCATGGGCTGGCGGCCCGATTTATCTTATGTTGTGCCCACGGGTAAAAAGGTTGCCATTATTGGTGCTGGCCCCGCAGGTCTGGGTTGTGCCGATGTATTGGCGCGCGGTGGTGTTAGCCCGGTTGTGTTTGATTTATACCCTGAGATCGGCGGTTTGCTTACCTTTGGTATTCCTGAATTTAAGTTAGAAAAAAGTGTTTTGCAAACCCGGCGCAAAATTTTTGAAGATATGGGGATTGAGTTTCGGCTTAATACCGAGGTTGGTGACGAAAATACTGGCCGGGCCGAACACTTTGTTAATATCCAGCAGCTGGTCGATGAATATGACGCGGTGTTTATGGGGATGGGCACCTACACCTATATGAAAGGTGGGTTTCCTGGTGAATCGCTACCCGGTGTTTATGACGCACTGCCGTTTTTGATTTCCAGTGTTAACCGCAATATGGGTTGGGAAAAAAATCCCGACGACTATATCAGCATGAAGGGTAAACGGGTCGTAGTACTGGGTGGTGGTGATACCGCGATGGATTGTAATCGCACCTCTATCCGGCAGCAGGCTAGTTCGGTGAGTTGCGCTTATCGACGCGATGAAGAAAATATGCCGGGTTCGCGCCGCGAGGTGGCCAACGCCAAAGAAGAGGGCGTTAAGTTTCTATTTAATCGACAGCCCATTGAAATTGTCGGTGACGACAAAGTCGAAGGAGTGCGCGTGGTTGAAACTCGTTTGGGTGAGCCCGATGAAAGCGGCCGTCGCGTGCCTGAGCCAATTCCTGGTAGTGAAGAAATACTAGCGGCCGATGTGGTGTTAATTGCCTTTGGTTTTCGGCCTAATCCACCGTCTTGGTTTGATGTACATGAAGTCACAACGAATGATTGGGGTGGTGTTGAAGTCGTTGCTGAAAATACTGATGACAGCGCAGCTGGCAAAGCCGATGGCTGCCAGTTTCAAACCAGTAACCCAAAAATATTTGCCGGTGGCGATATGG
>CBFHXO010000060.1:0-16961 GCA_965659815.1 Pseudomonadales bacterium | reverse complement strand
ACCTACTGCCAGCAGCATGGTACGACCAGCACTATCAAGCGGGATACAGAACAATACCAGGGCGAGAAAAATAAGATTGCCTACGGTACCACCCATACTCATTGACAGAAACTGTTTACGGGTATTTTGCTCGTAGTCAAAATCGAAAAATAAAAAGGCGGGCTTTTCTTTTACGGTATAACGCGCGCCACTCAAGTGCGCACCAAAAAAGTGGCTCCATTCGTGGAGTATATGGGCCATAGCAATACCAAAAGCAATTGACGCAATAATGGCAAAGACGCCAGCAAGTGCGAGGTTTGAGATCAGCGCCCAACTATCGGCCGCGCCCCACAATGCCAGCGCTGCGATTAATGCAAAGCCGTGGTAGCCAGCCTGGAGCTTGATATAACGCGCATTGGCCTGCTCATGGGTTAATTCACCACCCATACCAAATGCGCTTTCGATATCAGCCGTGCCCTGGTTTTCAGCTGCGGAATCGTCAGCTGGATTTTCGGCCGATGCATCACTTGTTGCGGATTCGATTGCCATGTTGATTGCCTCAAAATTCAATGGTTTAAAGCGGTGGCTATTTTAGCATCGCCGCTCACTGATTGGTTAAACCCTTGCGACCTATTAATCCCATGAGAACTGGCAATTTGAATCACTTTTGACCTCAAACGCTAATCTAACGAAAGTTACAGCCAAGCCAGCAATTAAAATCTTTACTATTGCCTGCAACAGCCAATACGGATGACCTAAACCATGACTCATTCCATGCAAACGAAACCGCTACTCCAACGACCTATCGATTGTTTATTAGTCGCGTTTTACACAATTTCGGTGCTCTATGGCCTGCTATTTAATATCCCGGAAGCGCTGGGCGTGCCGGTAAGCCCCGACAGCCCCTGGCCACCGCTGCGCGGGCTATATGAATGGGCGGCGGCGGAAGAACCCACCCATCTAATGGATCCACTACCGGTGTTTTTACTTAGCGCAGTGGCAATCGATGGATTTATCCACACGCCTTTTTTGATGGTGATGTTGTATGCCATTGTGAAATGCAAAAACTGGATCCGCATCGGCTGCCTGATTTTTGCCGGATCGTCAGTTACCAATATGTACTATTATTTTATGGCGACCTTATTGGGTGATCACCCTCCCCCTAACACTTTTTATTATTTGGTATTTAATCTACCCTGGCTGCTAATGCCGGTACTACTGGCATGGCGGATGCGTATGGAAAAACCATTTGATTATTAATTACAGCAGTAGCCAATTGACCGACAGTCAGGACTCGCTGTTCACGCCAAACGCCTCAATATAGGGCTGCGCTTCCTGCTTAAGCGTTTCGGTACTCAAACCCCAGTCCTCGGGCTGGTAACTGTGTTTACCATGCTTGTTTTTGGGTTTATGATCAAGATAACTGCGAATTGCCTGCGCATACTCACTGCTGAATTCCTTACCCGCTTGCTGGTATAACGATCGCAACGCTTCCACCGGGTCTTGCATCAACGCACTAAAATGTAAATCGATAAATCGCTTGGGCAGCTCCCCTGCCTCGCGCCGGCGATGGACATCCATCATCATATCGTTACGGGCATTACCGGCCATAGCGAGCAAGTCATCGTAATTATCCCTATCGCTACGCATCCAACGCGTGGCTGCCAATGTAGACATACCCGAAGGCACCGTCTTTAACGGGTCACGGTGATTTAAAATAATCCACGCATCGGGATAAATGGCAAACACTAAATCCAGCATTGGCAAATAGGTAGGTGTTTTTAATACCCAGTGCGGCTTGCTGGCTGTTTTATTCTGCTGCATATGTTCGTACTGCATGGTTTGCAAAATAACCTTTTGGTATTTCATTGCCGCCTCAGGATCCATAGGAAAGGTTTGCACATCGTGCAATACCCACCACAACATGCCACCAAAAGAAGGTTTTTGAACACCGATACATTCATCGGGAATCGTGGCACTTAATTCATGAATCGCCGCCATTTGCGGACAAACGTCAGTCCAGAAGTTCTGCTCGCATTCGGTAAGCGCAATTAAGCGGTCTTTTTCTTCGTTATCAGCATGAGGGTAGAAAGATTGCCAGGCAATCGGTGCCAGGCAATTTGGGTCCTGCCCCAACAGTTCAAGCGTTATGGATGTTCCCGATCGACCCGTGCCAGTAATAATTAACGGCTCTTTAATCTCTTCATCTAGAATTGCAGGCACATCCTTAATTTTTTGCACCAGATGCAAGCGGCTTTGCAGGCAACGTAAAATCTCCTGCCTTACCTGTAGTCGCCCCAAAACGTTTAAGTCGGCTCCTTGCTCAAGACTATTCACCAGCCCATGCAGACGCCCACGCCAGTCGCCATCAATATGCTCACCAAAATCACTTAAGCCAGTAATACGCTCACTGGCTGCAATCATTGGGTCTACATCGAGCGAAATTAGTTCGGCAGCACCGCCGACGCTGTCACCCATCAGGTTAATACGACGCACCCAATCGGGACGAGGAAAACGTTGCTCATTAGTTTTCATAATTAATCAATTTTTAGTTAAAGGTATTTTGCGTTGAACCGCGAAATATACGGATTGATTGAAAGCAGAGCTAGTATAAGCACTGATTATTGCTGATGTTTAAGATTGAGCGTTGGGGAGTGTGTTGGTTTGTGGTGGCCTGTCACTGATCTCTGCACTAAACGAACGTGACTGAAAATAAAAACTACATCCATGTAGGGCCACGCCAGCATCCCTGCTGTCGTAGGTTTTCAGTCACGTTCGTTTAGTGCAGAGACCAGCAACCGGCGTTACATCGAGCCAGTTGCTATATTTTTTTATTGTTCTAATTTTTCAAACCTTTCTAAAAAAAAGCGATGTATTGCCTGACGGCATTGTGGAGCACAAGCTGATGGTTATTGGGATAAAACCTACGATGCCAGGGATGGCAGCGTAGACCTGCAGGGATGCAAGCTTCGTTTTATCCCAATAACCATCAGCTTGTGCGGAACAATCCCCGCCAAAAACTCACCGTCGCCTATACCGCAACCGGCAAGGGCTTTGTGGCCGCAACACCATACCCGACAAATCGTCAGTATAGCTATCTGACTCATCAACCAGCTCAAAGGTATAGTGGCGCAACAAAGCACTAAATATTGCCTTTTGCTGCAATAATGCAAAGGCATTACCACCACACTTATGCCTGCCACCACCGAAGGGAATATAGGCAAACATTGTCTTAGGCTCTTCACGTGTCGGGTCAAAGGTATCGGGGTTGGGAAAGTACTCGGGGTTTCGATGCGAGCCATAAGTTGAAATCGCCACTGTCTTACCGGCCGGAATTAGGTAATCCTTGTACTCAATGTCGTTGATCACCTTGCGCATTAGCACCACTAATGGCGGGTGCACACGTAATACCTCGCGCACAAAAGCCTCCATCTTAGGCATTTCGCGCAGTGAATTATGGCTTAGCTCACCACCATCGGAATAAATCGAGTTAAGCTCTTCAATAATATCGGCTGTTGCTGCAGGGTTTCTGGCAAGCTCGGTGAGCATCCAAGTAGAAGTACCCGAACTGGTATGGTGCCCGGCAAAAATGGTGGCAATCACCAACCCGGTAATCTCGGTACCGGTGAGCGGGCTGCCATCGGCGTAAGTGCCCATCATAAAAGTGGCCAGCGCATCGTTATATTCAACATCACTGTTGCGGCGCTCATCAACCATCGCGGTAATGATTTCTTCCAGGCGTTCACGCGCTCTGTCGCGCTCTTCAAAAATCGGCTGCTGCATATAAGGGTCGACAAACGCAATAGCCTGTAAACCTGCTTCTAATGCGCGATAAAGCGTTTTAAACTCATCGGTCATTTTATCGCGAAAGTCTTTACCCAATAGACAGTGAGTTGCGGTGCGCAGCGTCAGCTCCAAAAATTCATCCATAAAATCCAGCTCGCCCTCATCGCCCCAGCCGGCTATCCACTGCTCCACCTCAGCGGCAATGACGGGTGCATAGTTTTTCATATTCTGGTAGCGCAGTGCATCGACCTGAATTTTAAGCTGGATTTTCATTTTATCGGGCGGCGCATCAAAAATAACACCTGGGCCAAATACCGGCACCATTGCCTGATAGGCGGCAGCGCGACTTAAGTTGTCATCCGACCCACGAAAAAAATATTCCTGCGCCTCAACACCACTAAGCAATATGGTTTCTTGCCCTGCCATATTGTATTCGGCCAGCTCGCCACACTCGGCATTGGCGCGCATCAGGAACTTAACAAAGTTCTCCGAAAACTCCTTCATATGCCCTGTGCCAGGTTTGGCGCCGCTAACCTGCGGAATCGCTTGTGACATGACTAAAACCTCTGCTGAGTTACACTTGCTCCGATGACATGGTGGGCATCTCTTTTAATACGCCCACTTCCACACACTCTTTAATAAGGTTGGTGATATTGGTGTAGTCGTACATATCAAGCTGCTCGCACCACTCGTAATTGCCGCCGTATTTAAACCACGAGGCACCAATCACCTTCATCTCGCTGCCATCCTTACGCTTGGGCGCGCCGGGCGGTGTTTGCCACCAGGTCACAAAAGCTTCGCCACGCGTCTCGTCAATCACAATTTTATCGTAGGGGTAAGTCCAACCCTGGTAAGGGTCCATGGCCGCCCCTACACAAGTTTCACGTATGATTTCGCGACCGGTAAATTCGTATTTACCGTTAGGTGTATCCCAGCCATACACACAATTTTCAGAAAAACAATCAGCCAGACAGCGCCAGTTACCCTCGCGCTCGGCTTTATCGTTAACCGCCAGCCAGCGACGCATCATTTCTTCCATCTCTTCTCGACTGTAACCCGACATAACTCGCCCCCTTATTGTATTAAAGAATTTTTTCGATTTTCTCTATGCACAGAATTCAAGATTAAGCTACTTGGTATTTTTTATAGTTGCAACTATATTTATCAGCTGCGAATGACAATGCATTCATAATTAAACGCTTCGTTGATGCTGCCGCTATTTATCCGGGTAGTACCAGATCGGCGATGTCCAGGCGCGCTCCTGAATCACTGTTGGCAAAGCCGGATCACTGCATGCTGCGGGTTGCTGGTCGGCGGCAAAATTCAAACAGTCGTAGCGGCTCCAACGACAACTCGGATTTTCTACCACGCGCGCATAGTAAACCGCACCTTGCTCCTGGTTGAAATCACTATCGCGCCAAACGGTACATAGCTGGTCATAACCACTGGTTAGCGGTGAGCAACTGTTCGTGTCTAGCGTTTGGTCAGCCTCGGCATCACCGGCAATATCGTAGACCTGTTGGTTTAGCTGACCGTTACTATCGACCCAGCCTTTGACCACTTGCAACTTTAATAAGCGCGAGGCGCCAGGCATAGCATCTTTTGCCGCGCTAACAAAAAAGGCTGGCGATTGGGCTTGTCCGGTCGATGCGAGCCCCGACGATGCTAAAACACTGCCCATAGGCACAGCACTACGATAGGCGCGATTAATACGATCCGGCGCGTCACATAATGTTGGGTCAAGATCCCAACCGGCAAAAAATCGCGGTGCAATTCTCGGTCCACTGGTACCAAAAGTTTCGCGGCGCTTCATTGCGGCAAATAGCGATTCGCGGGAATTTTCTTCGGCCCAAACGCCCGCCAGGCCACCAGGGTTGTAGCGACTGGGGTTACCTTTAGCAACACCTGGCACAATTTTGGGGCCACTTAAACGCCGGGCAGGCTCTCTATCCATACCGGTTGAGCCGGGAAACCCCTTTTCATCGACCGCACCGGCAGCACCCGTGTGATTATCAGTAGCAGCGATAATGCCAAACTCAAAAGGGTTTACGTTTAGTGCCTGCTGCTCTTTTAGCCCCTGGGTCAAAGCCGGCCGCACATAGCTATAGCGCGAGATACAGCCGCTTAATGACATACCGCCACTGCCTACCTCATCACCACAGGCAATGCTTGCCTCTTCAACTTCGCGCAGTTTTTCAAAATCACAAAGTTCATCGTAAGCGCCCACCACGTCATCAAGACCGTTGCGGCATTCCGAGTCGCCCTTAACCTGCATAATTTCAACCAGTGGTTCAACTTTTTTACGCAGCGCTGCCAGTCGTTGTTGTTCATTGCTATCAATCGCCTGTAACGATAGCGGGTAGAACATGCGCCCACTACTCCAATTGCTATTGTGCGGAATGGCCAATGCGTCGCAACCGGTACCCGAATCAATACATTGCGATTCCAACCAGGCCCACAATTGTTCAGGCTGATCAGCGTCTTTAGAACTCAAAGGCAATGGCGGCACAGTGGCATTGGCGAAAATCACGTTGCGATGCAGGTTTGTCTGCTGAACAGCGAGGCTATATTCATAACCAATAAAGCTGGTAAAGCCGCAATCGGCGCTGCGGTCGTAAGCCTGCTCGGCAACCCGCTGCTGGCTTCGCCAAATATCAGACGCGGCATTGATACAGCGCAGTCCATCGCTACCACATACCTGGCGCGATCGCTGATTACCAAAAATCACCAGACCCAGCATGCGCATTAGTGGCTGCATTTCATCGCTGACCGGCAAGCGGATATCACCGCGATAGAGCTTACAAACGCCAGTGCTATAAGCTTCACTGCCTGGCATTAAACATAAATGGGTCTCGCCAAAATTTTCGGCATGGTCGGTAACCGCAGCAAAGTCCAGTGGCCGCTTTAACTTTACAACCGGCGGTTGGGCATCTGACGCGTCACTGCGCATTCGAATTTCCAATGGCAGACCGCGGGCAAAGTCGTAGGCCGCGCTGGCATCGGCAACATTGCCAAATGAGCTTGAATCGTGCGAAATTGCCGAGTGAATATGCAACTCGCCAAAATAAGCATTACGCGTGTTCGAATAATCATTGCAACGCTCACGCTGGGTTGAAATACCTTGAGATGCCACTGCTGGCGAAGAAAAAAAGCGTTGTTCAAAATTGTCGACCTGCTCCGCCTTTGCCAGCTGCCAACGAAACCAGCCGTAAACCGCCGCAAGCAACAACACAGCAAGTAATAACAATAAACCTAGTATTTTTATTAACCTTACTATCATAAGTCACACTGTTTGTTGTGGATGGTCGATAAGCGTTTACTGATTTAACAGATAAATGGTATCGGTCGCATTGCGGGTGGCATTGGCAATTAACCCAAGGCCCTGGCTGTCGCCGATACAATGGACGTTAAAACCGGCGGAGTCTAACGTAGTTGCTAAGCTGTGATCCGCAATCGGTGTACCCGCGACAATAATGGTATTACCCGCTATACGGCGCTCATTGCCATTAACGGAATAAACCACCGCCCCGCTTTCGATACGTAAAGGCTCCACCCCCGTGTTTACCGTAACTCCCAGACGGTCGAGCCTATCCATATGTTCATTGCGGCGTTTTTTACCCACTTCAACAGCAATTTTTTTGGCACTATCAATCAGATGTACCTGGCGATTGCGCCCGGCTAAAAACTCGGCCAGTTCTACCGCAGCTAAATCGGCGCCAACAATCACCACACGCTTACCAATAGGCATCCAGTACCGACTCAGCATCCGTAACCGCGACGGAGTCATTAATAGTTGCAGTAGCGGTGCAAACACACCCACTAACCGCCGCTGCCAGCCCTTTAGGCGCAACAATTCAGCGCCTTGGCCGCTTATTAACTGGCGCATTAACGCACCAGTCAGGATATTTGGTAGTCCAATACCGGGTAAATCCGGTATTTGTATTTTTGCGCCGGTAGCAACAATCACCTGGTCTGGCTGTAGCTGGCTGAGCAAATCAACGCTTGCGCGAACACCGGTTTTTATTGTGATAGGCAGGTGATTAATTTCGTTGAGCAACCAGTTAAAAAAGCGATCGTTGTCACTGTGTACGGTTGATGCCAATAACAATGAACCGCCCAAGCTTTTCTGCTGTTCAATTAACGTGACCTGATGGCCTGCGGTTGCCGCCTGTCGCGCCGCCTCAAGCCCAGCCGTGCCTCCACCAATCACCACAATTTTTTTACCACTACCATTGAGCAAGAGCTCACGCTCAAACTCGCGGCCCGAGTAGGGATTAACAGCGCAGGAAAGATTGTCTTGCGTTTGCATAGAGTCGATACAGTGCTGGCAGGAGATACAGCATCGAATACGGTCGGCTTTACCGCGCATCACCTTGTTTGGCAGCTCAGGGTCTGCCAATAAAGGTCTGGCCATGGCAATTAAATCAGCCTGGCCATTGGCTAAAACGGTTTCGGCGATTTCAGGATCGTGAATACGCCCCACGACCATTACCGGCACATCGACTACCTGCTTAATCGCTGCGGCCTGACCCACATTATGCGCATCGCCGTACTCGCTGCGCCCCACCATCATGGTGACTAATGAATCGGATATACCTCCGCTTACCCTAAAGCAGTCAACCCCAGCGGCAACAAACTCGGGCGCCAGCCGTTGCGTATCATCAATTGCCCTGCCCCCAGGTGCGCGCTCGTAACCAGAAATACTGAGCGTAACGGGAAAGTCATTTCCTGCCCGTGACTTAATTTCATAAAGAACTTCGTGAATTAACCGACTGCGCGTATCAGCTTTAAATGCCGAATACTCATCGGTACGCTTGTTTCTTAACGGTGATAAAAACGACGCCAGCAGGTTATAGCAATGCGCTGCGTGCAACTCTATACCGTCGTAACCGGCCTCGCGTGCGCGCCGTGCTGCTTCACCGTATTGGATGGCGATAGCCGGCAGCTCATCAATCGATAACTCGCGGCTAGCCCAACCCCATACCGGCGCAACGCTTATCGACGGCCCCAAGGGTTGCGGACCATTAAACAGTGGCGCAACACTCTCTGGACCGGTGTGGCTGATCTGCGGTTGCACTTTGGCGTCGTGCTGATGAATACGCTCGGTAATACGACGATGATGCTCGATATATTTGTCAGCACCCAGGGTCATGGAACGGTGCATATAAGGATGCACTTCGTCGACGGTAATCAACTCCATGGTAATTAAACCCACACCACCTTTGGCACGCTCTTCAAAGTATCGGATCAGTCGCTCGGTGGGCGTTTGGTCTTCATTGCAATAGGCCGTGGTCATGGGTGACATCACCATACGGTTTTTCAGCGCCATAGCGCCTATATTGGCCGGTGATGTCAGGTGAGGAAAACGGTTTGCCATTGTATTAGTGATTATTAGTTATGCGATTAAGCAGTAATTTCCAATAGCTGTATACGATCTTTAAACTGAGTTTGATATAGCACGGTACCCATGGCAATTTGCACTGGCAATGGCAGTTCTTGATTTTCGGTTTCATTTTCATGTTTATTGACAAGCCCAATCTGAATTTGCCATTGCCCATTTGCACCGCGTTCGCACGCCACTGTGGCATCAATACCTTTAAGCAACGAATGCAAGCCGGCTGCAAAATCATCGTCCGATAAATTTAACCAGCCCAGATGCTGGCCATCACCTTGGGCGGGGCTATCCAACACGGTTAATGTGGCGCGGCTATCCGTGACTTTCTCTATCGAAATAGCCTGGTAATTCAGTGGCTGGAATAATGGATGCACTTGCAGCACCGCAATAACCGCATCAATACCTGTTAATGACGTATCCTGCTGAACAAACTGTTTTAGACGCTGCGCAACCACATGGGTGCTACCGAGCATTTGGAATGCCGCCACTGCATTGGCGGACTCGCGACCGTAGTTTTCCTCCACCACCATCGCCAGGCCCTTACATAGCAAATTATTTTGCAAAGCCAGCTCTTGGCACACAACCACCAGTGCCGAGTGCGATAACTGCTCTAAATGCAATTGCTGATGCAATGCACCACTGTAGTCATACAGACCTCCGGGCTCAAGATCTGCCGATGGACGATCAATTCGTAAACCTGCCAATCTTGAACTGCGTAGCATCTTTGCCATTGCAGGCTCTGCCAACGGTTCAGCCGAGGCGTCAATAAATACATTCCACTCGCAGTGATTGCCAGGTGTCGCTGATGCAATAGTCTCGGGCAAACGTGGCGGTCGATGCACTGGCCG
The DNA here is from genome assembly GCA_965659815.1 of Pseudomonadales bacterium. GTDB lineage: Bacteria > Pseudomonadota > Gammaproteobacteria > Pseudomonadales > UBA7434 > UBA7434. The sequence continues at coordinate 6,953 of CBFHXO010000060.1, read as the reverse complement.
CATACGCGCGCGAGGGTTAGTTGCTACCGCCGTGGCATCAAAGGTGGGGTCTTCTACATCGTGACACATGACTTTAACCGCATCATCGCCGCGCGGCTCAGTTTCGAGCAACGGGCCGCAACTAGCCAACCAAAAGCGACCGCTGGCCGGGGTAAATACTTCAAAGTGCGCATCAAAATACTGGTGCGATAAACCGCACTCTAACTGCAAGCCTTTAAAAATCGATTCGACATCACCGCGATTGGCAAAACCCATAGCCTGCTGCATTCGTCGCGTATAAATGGGGCTGGCCGCCATCCAATTATCAATAGCAACAGACTTGTACGCCTCTTCGCCATGGTTAATGCGCACCGCGGCATAACCCACTCGGCTATTAAACTGCGCGGCGGCCATATACTCTCGACCCAGCCGCGCAAGCTGCGCGCGACTTAACGTTGATATATCGTTATTGATTGACATAGCGAAGATTCACCCCTGTTTAACCCGATTCAACTATAAATCCAATGCAGCGGCCAGCGATTCTAACGCCCATGGCCGCTCGGCCTGCGGATCAATGGATGCCAATAGCTGTTGCTCGCTTTCTGCGAAACGACCAATATAACCACCACTGCCCCAGAACGTTTGTCCCGTAATATGGCGCGCATTATCGCTGGCCAATAAGGCGTATAGCGCCGCAACATATTCGGGACCAACGGGATTGAGTGCGCTGTATCGCCGTTCATCCGATAAAAGCCCACGCTGATGCAAGGACTCAATCGTTTGGACAAAGTCACTACCCGTTGATAAGCGCGTTTTAGCGCCCGGGCAAATAACGTTGACATTAATGCCACTAGCTTTTAAATCTGCCGCCATGGCATAACTTAAACTATTGGTTGCGCCCTTGCCCGCGGCGTAAGCCGTACCACCGTACATACCCAAAAACGCGTGCGAGCTGCTATTTATTATGGTACCCGAACCTTGCTTTACCATAACAGGTGCCGCGTGACGACAGGTATTAAAGGTGCCGTTTAAATGCACGTCAATCACCTGCTGCCAGTCATTGGCATCAATATTTAAAATCGATGTACCCTTTGGCTCAGCAATACCTGCGCAGTTAATTAGCACATCGACGCCGCCATAATGCTCAACACAACGCTGCACCAACGCGCCAGCTTCGTCATAGTTGGCAACAGAGCCAGCAATGGCAATTGCTTCACCACCCCCGTCGCGGATTAATGTGAGCGTGTCATCGATTGCTGCCGGGTTGCGAGCATTAATTACCAGCTTGGCACCCTCGCTCGCCAACCGTAACGCGACCGCCTGCCCGATACCCATGCTAGAGCCGGTGACAATGATGCGCTTATCGCTTAGGCCGCTAGCGTTAGACATAATGGCAATGCACTCTACTAACTAAACACGATCGACTATTTACTCACTTGGTACGACGATGTTTTTAAATCCCAGGTTTGCTCGCTAATACCTTGCTGCCGCAATTTATACTTTTCAACTTTATTGGTTGGGGTGTACGGCAGCGCGTCGACAAAATCGATATAGCGCGGCACAAAATAGTGTGGCGCATTGTCGTTAAGAAACTGGCAGACTTCCTCGGCACTGAGTGTTTGACCCTGCGCGAGCACGATATTCAGTTTTAATTCGTCTTCGCTATCGAGCAATTCGCTGGCAATACCAAACGCCGCCACCTGTTCTATTGCAGGATGACGATTGGCAACGCTTTCAACTTCCAGCGTCGAGATATTTCTACCGGCAAAGCGCACCACATCTTTTTTGCGGTCGACAAAATAATGAGCACCGTTTTCAGGGTCTTTTCGTGCCATATCGCCCGTTAAAAACCACTCGCCGCGATACGCGTTAGCGGTGGCTACCTCATCGTCAAAATAACCATTAAGCAAAATATGCGGCGCCAGTGGTTTTACGCATATTTCACCGGCCTCACCGGCGGGCACTTCGTTACCCTCGTCATCGCATAACATAATTTCAACATCGGGCACCGCAAAACCCAGGGAGTAAACCGGCACTTTCACATCGCTATGCATTTGATTGAGCATCAGCAGGCATTCGCTCATACCAATACCAACGGTAAGAATTTCAAGGCCAAAGCGCTTTTCAAATTTGGGCCACATATCCGGCGCCATCGGCACAATACCCGCCTCGCGCAATGGGTTATCAGCATCATCATCACGCTCGGGCTGATTCATCAAGAACACACCCATTGCACCGACCGCAAAGGTTTGGGTGGCATTGAAGTGTTTGATACGCGCCATAAAGTTATTTACCGAAAATTTCTTTTCGATGACCACACCAATACCTTGAGCCAACGCGCGAATCACACAGGTTAGCCAGGCGCCAGAGTTGTATAGAGGCAAAGCGCAATAGGCAATATCGCCGGTTCGGGTTTTATGCTGCAGGCTTTGCCCCAGTAAAATGCAACGGATCCAACAGTTATGCGATTGCATCACGCCCTTTGAACGACCGGTTGTACCCGATGTCCATAAAATGGCACAAGTATCGCCGTAATCCATACTGTCGTAATCGGATTGGTACGGCTGCTCTGCCAGCAAATCGTTATAGGCAACGGCATTTTGAATCACAGTAGTTGTGTTTTGCGGGTCGACCACGACATAACCCTGGGGATCTAACTGATCGATAATCTGGGCAAGTTTGTCGATATGCTCGCTATCGGTAATTAGCATTTTTCCGCGACTGCGTTTAATCGTGTCAGCCAGCCACTCACCCTTATAGTCGGTGCAAATAGGTATCCAGATAGCACCTAGCTTATTTAACGCCAGCGCCATTAATACCATCTCGGGCAGGTTCGCCATAAAAAACACCACGCGATCACCGCGCTCAATACCTTGCGCGGCAAAACCTGCGGCCAGCCGATTGGCGAGCTGCTCAGCTTCTGCAAAACTGATGCGTTGTTCATCGGTAATTAAAAATTCGGTATCGCCATTGTGCTGCGCCTGCAGCTGCAACATCTTACCCAAATGACGATTATTTGTATTATCAAAATCGATAGCGTACATAGCGTGATTTCCAAACCTTAATTATTTTTGACAAGAAACTGTTCGGCAAAGGCCTCTAAGCGACGCTTTTTATCATCGATACTCGAGAGTACCGCTTTGCCATCTTCACTTAAAAAATTAGTGCCGTTAACCATCGTAACACCCCTCTCGGCCAGGCGTTGGTGCGTACCGTCGCCAGGGTTTTTAACGCCCGTCCAGATTTCAAACGGTTTGTTGGCACTGCCCTCTTGCTTGCGAACCGCGTTTAAATTATTTAGCAGCGGATAAATTTCATTTTCTTCATGGCTTACCGCCAACCAGCCGTCGCAGCGACTGGCTCTACGCATCGCCGCCTCAGAATAGCCCCCTACCATAATAGGCAGTGGCGCGGTTAAACCCGGCGACATCTGTACCGGCGGTATACTGTAATACTTACCCTCATACTCAGTCATTTCACCCGACATTAATCGCGGTAGAATCTCAAGCATTTCATCGGTGCGTTTACCACGGGTATGAAAATCCTGACCCACCATTTCAAACTCAGCTTTTTGCCAACCCACGCCCAGCCCCAGCGTAATGCGGTTGTTAGAAAGATAGGCCGCGGTCGATAGCGACTTGGCAACCGTCACAGGTTCACGCAAAGGTAGAATAAAAACGGTCGATAGAAAATTTAGCGTGGTGGTTGCCTGGGCAAGCGCCGCCGTTGCCACCCATAAATCGGGCCAGTGGGTTTCGGGGCTCCAAAAGATATTGCCATCTTTGCCGTACTGGTATTCATCGACCTGTTCTTTAGTGGTAACCAGGTGATCGCCATAAGATACGCCGTAAAATCCCAGCTGCTCACAAAACTGTGCCAGCTCTACCATTTGGTCGAGTTCAACAAACGCCAGCGACTGCCAGAATTTCATCATTACCTCTAAGACTTTTAGTTATTGTTGTTAATTAACGGACAAAGCGCTGCATCAATATGACCGGCCTGCACCATCCAGCGCATGGCATCGCCAAAAGTTTGCTGTGCATCGCGAAACGCAATGCCGCGCTGTTGAAACTCGGCGGTATTGGCGATATTTGGCCATAGCGTTGCATAGCGCATGGTTTCGGCCGAAATTGGTGTATCAACAGTTTTAAAACGCCGCACAAAATCTAACAGGCTACCTATTGCGCGCAGCTTCCAACCCTTAGCGGGAATGCGTTCAAGTGTGCAGCCGGATACTTGCTCAATAATATCGGCCAGCTCGCTCCACTGATAATAAACGCCGGGGGTAAGAAAACGGCCAGTGCCGCCATCGACAAGCAGCGATACAATTAAACTCGCCAGATCGCGCACATCGATATATTGCATACCGCCATCATCAAAGATGCGGTAACCGTTTTCGATACGGTGTTTAAGCGCCATAAATGATGCAGAAAAGCCGGGGTCGTCGGGGCCAATAATGGCACCGGGGTATAAAATGGCAATAGGTGCGCCCTGTGCTTGTAACTCGCGCAAAAATATTTCGCCGTCGACCTTGCTTTGGCCGTAGGGCATGCTTGAGGCCACCGGTGCGGCATTGGGGTTAACCTTGGCCGGGTCGGGGTCAAAAATTGCAGTAATGCTCGACAGGCAAACGATTTGCTCAACGCCGGCAGACAAAGCGGCGTTAACCACGTTTTTAAGACCATTGACATTGGTTGAAGTCATTTGCGCCGTATCGGGCGTTTTAATGGGTGTTGCGGCGGCGGCATGGACAAGAGCGTGGCAACCGGCTACCGCTTTTTTAATTGAAGCTGGGTTGGTGATATCGCCCTGAATAAATTGGGGTTGAGCATTATGTGCGTTGTATAGCGCAATCGCTTTATCGACATTGCGTACCAGCAGGCACACCTCGTGGCCGGCCAACATTAATTGCCGGCAAACATGTGAGCCAACAAAACCTGTGCCGCCGGTAACCAGTATTCGCATTGGGTTAATCTTCTATTATTTTAATGACATGATTGGGGCAATACTTGGCTGCGCAATTAACTTTGTCGCGCAAGGATTCGGGCGGATTTTCAATTAACAGCTTTACCTGTGGGTAATCATCACCGCTATCAATCACATCAAACACCTCGGGTGCCTCTTCGAGACAAACGCTATGCCCCTGGCACAAGTCCTGGTCGATCACTACTTTCATAAATTTTATCTCCAGCGCTCACAAGCCTGCCATTAAGCCCTTATTATTAAAGCTCAAATTAGCGCGATTTTTTTATAGTTGCAACTATATTTCTATCTGGCACAATGACAATGCTTTCATAAACTCTGGTAAGCGGTAACGCACAGAAAGCAAGCAACTTATAGCAAAAAACAGTATTCAAGCCGTAGTGCTCAAGAAACAAGCCACAGCAGGAGAGCTGCCCCATGCCGCATGCCACGCGCAAAAACCTGGCGGCCCGCAAGGCGGGTGTTTTAAAAAAAATTGTTGCCGCAAAAAGCGGTACTGGTAAGAACAGCAAAAGCGAGCAAACGCGAGCGCAGGTAGTGCGAGCGGCTATTGACTGTATTTATGAAGAAGGCTTTAACACCGCGCACACTAATCGTATTGCCGAGCGAGCAGGTGTTAGCTGGGGTGTCTTGCAGTATCACTTTGGTGACAAAACTGGCTTGTTGCAGGCCGTTTTAGATACGATTTTTAGCGAATTTAGTACCACCTTGCATAATACGCCGTTAACCGACGGCAGCTTATCGCAGCGAATTGAAACCTTGATTGCGGTCGTTTGGTCGTTGGTCAGTAAGCGCGAGTATCGGGTGAGTATGGCGATATTGCGCAATGCTGCGCGTGGGGCGAATGCCAGTATTGATGGTGACCGGATGATTGCTATGTGGTCGGGGGATATTGGAAAGTTATGGAATACCTTATTTAGTGGTATGGATAAACGGCCCAACAACAGCACGGTTGCCAAGCGGCTGATGTTTGCCACGCTAAGGGGGTTGGCCGATGAAGTGAACCCTGGGGAGAATACCAGTGGCAAGGCCATGAACAAGGAGCTGAGTGCGCTACGCGATGCGCTAGTGTATTTGGTGCAGGAGTAACCGCGCTTTTCAGCCGTTGACTCGTGTACGGTTTCAATTCGAAGTAAATCCATTACAATACAACCTCTCTCCGCCCGTGGCACAGCTGGATAGCGCGGCCCCCTCCTAAGGGGCAGGTCACAGGTTCGAATCCTGTCGGGCGGGCCAAATTACTGGCAATAATTAAGCCGTCTTCAACCAGCCCTGAGTAGTTTTCGACAGGCAAATTTTTGTCTCTTGCCGCTCATGACTATTAATGGATGAAATCAGCGCTTTTACCGTATCGTTATGGATATGGTGCAAGTACAGATTTCGCAAACAGGCATCGGCGGTTTTTTGAATATCGTTTTCGCCCGACTCCCACTTTTTAATGGTTTCGCCAGAGATATCTAACAGCTCGCCCAGGCTTCTGCGGGAAAAACACATTTCGGTGCGGAGAAACCGAAATTCATCGGAAGTCAGCAGCCCTTCTTTTTCAACAATAGAAAGCCTGTACCCCGTCAGCACTAGTTGGACCAGATTGGCCATTTGATTAAGAGAGGGTTTTGGTTCATCGTTTACTCGAAGAGGAAATGATGATGACTAGAAAACCCAGTGCTGAAAAAACCGTGCGTGACATCCGTCGCGCGACTCGCAAACACTATTCGTCTGAAGAGAAGATCCGCATTGTACTCGAAGGCCTGCGCGGTGAAGAGAGTGTAGCTGAGCTATGCCGTCGAGAAGGCATCAATGCGAACGTGTATTATCGTTGGTCGAAAGACTTTTTGGAAGCCGGTAAGAAGCGCTTGTCAGGCGATACAGTCCGTGAAGCCACCTCCGACGAAGTCAAAGACTTACGTGCGGAAACTGCTGCGCTTAAAGAAACGCTGGCTGAGGTGTTTATGGAAAACCGCATCCTCAAAAAAAGCGTGCTCGGGGATGGG
>CBFHXO010000059.1:0-17575 GCA_965659815.1 Pseudomonadales bacterium | reverse complement strand
TTTACCATACCTTGTATTGCTGGCCGTAACCACCTTGCGGGCGGCTTTTACATTCACTGCTGTCAATAGCATGGGCGATATTGGTGCAGGCTAATGCAGAATCTGGGATAAACTGGCGGCCCAAGTTTATCTTTTCGGTAATTGCCTGACCTTTACGAAAAAATTACACTAACAATAGCTATTTTTAGTTTTTTTGTGCTCTTGAATTGTAATGAAGGAAACCCCTCGATGCTCTACGATCAACCCTTACTTGCGCAACTCATTATTGATGGACTCAACCGCTACGATGAGCGCCCATGTATGTACCTGGGCGATACCATTGCCAGCTACAAAGAGGTGCGTTTACAAACCAGCCAGTTTGCGCAGGCATTGCAGTCAAAAGGTATTTGCAACGGTATGCGTGTGGCAGTGATTTCGGGCAATCGTCCTGAGGTGTTATACAACATTGCTGCGATGCAAATATCCGGCTGCTGCGGCACCTCGCTGCACCCTTTGGGTTCACTCGATGACCATGCTTATGTGATGAACGACGCCGGTATTGAGGCATTGATTTTCGATGCCAGTCTGTTCCAACAGCGAGCGCAAGAACTTAAAGAAAAAGTGCCCAGCCTTAAACATTTACTCGCTTTTGGTGAAACCGAGGTGGGTGAAGACTACAGCACACTGGCACAGCAGTTTGAACCTCAGCCACTGGTAGCGCCGGATGTTTCGCCTGAAGATATTGGCAGCATCGTTTATACCGGTGGGACTACGGGCAAGCCCAAGGGCGTGATGCAAACCTATCGTTCAGCTGCCTATATGACGATGATCCAGATGATTGAGTGGCAGTGGCCCGAAGAGTTGCGTATGTTAATTGCCACACCGCTATCGCATGCGGGTGCCGCATTTTTTGTGCCGGTGTTGCAAAAGGGCGGTTGTATATTTGTCTCGCAGGGTTTTGACCCTGCGGCGATATTTAAATTGATAGAAGAGCAGCGCATAACTGCCACCATGTTAGTGCCGGTAATGATTTATATGCTGCTCGACTCACCTGAAGCCAAAACGGCAGACTTATCCAGTCTTAAAACTATTTTTTACGGTGCTTCGCCCATGTCGCCGGCAAGGCTAAAAGAGGGTATTGAAAAATGGGGGCAGGTTTTTTATCAATTTTACGGTCAATCCGAATCACCGATGGTGTTGGTAAATATGCGCAAAGAAGATCATGATTTATCCAAACCCGAGCGCTTAAGTGCTTGTGGTAGGCCAACACCTTGGTTGGATGTTGCCTTACTAGATAGTGATAACCAACCCGTTGCACAAGGTGAAGCTGGTGAAATCTGTGTACGTGGTCCGATTAATATGAAAGCCTATTTGCACTTGCCAGAACAAACGGCCGAAACCCTCGCAGGTGACTGGTTGCATACTGGCGATGTGGGGAGGCTGGATGACGAAGGCTTTTTATATATCGTTGACCGCACCAAAGATATGATTGTTAGCGGAGGATTTAACGTATTCCCGCGTGAAGTTGAGGATGTGATCTCGGCCAATGGCTCGGTCGCACAAGTGGCTGTGATTGGCGTGCCCAGCGAACAATGGGGTGAAGAAGTTAAAGCCGTGGTGGTGTTGCGGCCCGGTGTGGAGTCCAGTGATACGCTTACCGAGCAAATTATTAGCGATGTCAAAACGGCAAAGGGTTCAGTGCAAGCGCCCAAGTCCGTCGATTATGTTGAGGCAATACCGCTAACCGCGGTAGGTAAGCCTGATAAAAAAGTGCTGCGCGCCAGTTACTGGGAAGGCCAGCAACGTTCAGTTTAACGATACTTATTATGAATATGCCGCTAACCTATTGCTAACGCCGCAGTTAAGCTGCGGTGTCGATTTTGCGGCTTATTCAATCATTGCGATTCTGGCGCAAACGCCAAAACGATTGGCGTTGAATCGCAAGCTTGCCCGCTGTTAGCGGATTAACATCCTCGCCGTCGAAATTTTACTCACCTTTATTGATTTCAACGATAATCCGGATGGCCGATGCCATTAAGCTTTGATTTTTGTTTGTGCAACAACTTTGCGGGCGACAGATCCGTATTAGGCTTGCAGCAAAATAGGACGCGGTATGGCCGCTGATAGTAAGCCAAAACCCCAGTATTGTCATAATGCCGACTTAGACCCTTATGGGCAATGCCTGAAATGGGTATGGGTGACAAACTGGTTGAGTTGCCGTTTCCATTCAGGATATTTGATAAGCCGTTTCTCGTTATTAATATGCTGGGTACTGTGCCTTACTTCGAAAGCGGTGATATCAATATGACGGAGTCATTGGGTATTTCACAGTATCTGGTAGAAACCATCTGGTCTAAAAAAGTATACCCCGATTTAGGCCTGAGTGTAGATCCCCCCGAATTTTCCGATCATCTCAACTGTTTATTTCAATCTGATGCCACGCTGACTTTTTCACATATCTTACTGGAGCCAGAAGAGTGCAGGCGCCGACCAGCCATTAAAGATTATGGCAAATAGTATATCGTGCGTGTGCGCAGGCTCGATGCTTATATACTCGACCAACTGCGTTAATTGGTGGGTCATTGATTAGTTAATGTTAAGTAGTAACCAGGAGTAAACCATTTATGCCAGCTTATAAAGCCCCGTTGCAGGAAATTAATTTCGTTTCCAACGAGTTGTTTGATTTTGATGCCCACTACCAGAGCCTGGATAATGGCGAGGCCATTACGCCGGATTTGCGCGAAGCCATTATTAATGAAGCGGCAAAATTCAGCGAGCAAACCCTGGCTCCGTTGCATCAAAGCGGTGATGTTGAAGGATGTACCTGGACCCCCGAAGGGGTTAAGACGCCAAAGGGTTTTCGGGCAGCGTATCGCGAGTTTGTCGACGGCGGCTGGGGCGGTTTAACCATGCCAGAAGAATTAGGTGGCCAGAATCTGCCACACTCATTGCACTTGGCAGTGGGTGAGATGATGGGCCAGGCCAATCATGCTTGGGCTATGATTATGGCCTTAACCTCTGGCGCTAGGCAAACACTTATTGCCCACGGCACCGCGGAGCAAAAGCGGGTGTATCTACCGAAAATGATTAGTGGTGAATGGACCGGCACCATGTGTCTTACCGAGCCTCAGTGTGGTAGCGATCTTAGCTTTTTAAAAACCCGCGCCGAAGATAATGGTGATGGCTCGTATTCGATTACCGGCACCAAAATATTTATTTCTGGCGGTGAGCATGATTACACCGATAATATTTGCCATATCGTATTGGCACGGCTGCCTGACTCACCCGAAGGCACTAAGGGCATTTCATTATTTCTAGTGCCCAAGCATTTACCCGATGCCAATGGTGAAGCCGGTGATCGCAATGCGGTGAGCTGTGGTTCGATAGAGCATAAAATGGGTATTCATGCCAACCCAACCTGTGTGATGAACTTTGATGGCGCCAAGGGCTTTTTAATTGGCGAGGTCAATAAAGGTTTAAATTGCATGTTCACCTTTATGAATTCGGCGCGACTCGACACTTCGCTACAGGGTTTAACCCATGCCGAGCTGGCGTTGCAGGGCAGTATGGCTTATGCGTTAGAACGCGAGGCGGGGCGGTCGTTGCGTGGACCGCAAAATCCCGATCGACCGGCTGATTCATTACTGGTTCACCCCGATGTCAGACGTATGCTGTTAACCATAAAAGCCTTTGCTGAAGGTGGTAGGGCGTTTTTATATTACCTGGGTCAAATTTCCGATTTGGAAAAAGAAGGTGATAAAGCCAGTGCGCAGTTAATGGGCTTGTTAACGCCTATTAGTAAAGGCTTTTTAACCGAGTGTGGTTTAGAAGCTGCCAATATTGGTGTGCAAATTTTTGGTGGTCACGGTTATATCCGTGAGTGGGGTATGGAGCAAAATGTGCGCGACGCGCGTATTGCCACTTTATATGAAGGCACTACTGGTATCCAGGCCATGGATTTACTGGGACGAAAAATTGCCCTCGATGGCGGCCAGGCGTTTGCTTTGTTTTACGATATTATTCAGTCCAGCATGGCTGAGGTCGATGCTGAATTTATTCCTGAGCTTACCGCGCAGCTGGAGCAATGGCAGGCATTGACCCAGGGCCTTATGGCTAAGGCAGCTGATAACGTTGATGAGCTTGGTGCCAGCGCCTTTGACTACCTAATGTACTCAGGCTATACGCTATTGGCCTGGTTTTGGGCGCGAATGGCTTCGGTTGCTAAAGCCAAGCTTGCTGATAATGAGCAAGCTTTTTATCGCATGAAAATTGATACGGCGCGTTTCTATTTTTCTAAGCTGTTGCCACGCTCACAGTCACATAGACTTCAAATTGAAAATGGCAGTGAAACCTTGATGTCCATTTCTATCGAAGACTTTAAGGAGGCGATACGTTAATCATTCGTCAGGTCAGTTAATTAAAACAATCGATTTTCCAAGAGGAATAGCAAAATGAGTATTCAGTTTAACGATCAAGTCGCAATTGTTACCGGAGCCGGTAATGGTCTGGGTCGCTCACATGCGTTGGCGCTGGCGGCGCGTGGTGCAAAGGTAGTGGTTAACGACCTCGGTGGCAGTGTCGATGGCAGTGGCGGTTCTTCTGCAGCATCGCAAGACGTGGTTAAACTGATTAAAGACAATGGCGGTGATGCCATTGCTCACGGCGCCAATGTTGCTAAGTTTGACGAAGTTGAAGATATGGTACAGCACGCCAAGAGTCAGTGGGGTGGGGTTGATGTACTTATTAATAATGCTGGTATTTTGCGCGATAAATCCTTTGCCAAAATGTCCCTGGACGATTTTAAACTGGTGATGGATGTGCATTTAATGGGTTCAGTGAACTGTTGTAAAGCGGTCTGGGAAACCATGCGCCAACAGGCATACGGGCGTATTTTAATGACCACTTCGTCGAGCGGTTTATACGGCAACTTCGGCCAATCTAACTACGGCGCGGCAAAAATGGCTGTGGTTGGTTTAATGAATACACTGGCGCTAGAGGGAAGAAAATACAATATTAAAGTCAACTCGCTTGCGCCCAGTGCAGCCACGCGAATGACTAAAGAATTGTTTCCAGCCGAAGCTTTAGATACCTTAACAGCCGAAGCTGTCACGGCCGGGGCCTTGGCTTTGGTGCACGCTGATTCGCCTAATCGCTATATACTCTGCGCAGGTGCTGGTGGCTATGCTTCCAGCCGTATTTTTGAAACCGATGGTATTTACCTGGGCGCTAATGATCAAAGCCCTGAAAATGTGATGGCCAATATGGATAAAATTAATAACTTAACCGGTCAGCAGGATTTTGGCTCGGGCTTTCAACAACCTGAGAAGTTTCTAAGTAAAGCTGTTGAGTATTTAAAGGCTAATTCCTAGGGCGCGAGGTAAGCGTTATTATCGCCGGCGTGTTTATTATATGGATTAGGAGAAATCCATGACTGAAGTCAGTAATGGCAAAGCCAGTAATATGGTTTGCGACGGCGAACAGCATGATGTGCATCGGGTCGATGGGATTTCACGCAGCAGCTGATCTTAGCGGTATTCGACAAGTTAATTGCATCGCATCAAGTGGCTACTTGATGGATGCACAGTAATTAAGAAAGCAGCTATACAGCAAGCGGCTGTGGTAGCTTTACCATGTATTTGTTAAGAGTGATAGTAACCAGGCGGTACCGATTCTGGCGGCCACTCGCAGCGCTTTACAAAGTATTGAAAGGTCGATCGAAGCGTAATGGCTGCAGCTGACTCGCCGCGCTAAGATGGCAAAAATGACAAGTTAGTGATGACTTATATTAAAGCTGCCCCAGCGGGCCATAAGCGAGGGTAAAAATCAGCGTAAGTCAACAAATTGACGCTCGCCATGCTGTAGAAAAAATTCTTATGCACAGTTTTTGGCAGAAGACAAGTTTTTTTTTCATTTTCTTCTAACTGTAAAAAAACTTAAATATATTACGTAAGTCATTGATTTATAGGTTTATAAATTGAGCAATAAATGTTCGATTTAGGTTTGGCCCGATAAATACAGGGTCTAATGGCTAGCTTGAACGAGTTTTCCACCAAGTTATCCACAGAATCTGTGGATAGCAATAAAATGCCAAAGGCAATCAATGAGGATATATCCAGTCTTTTTGTTGGTGTCGTTTTGCCTTTGATTGAAAGCCGCGCATTGGCAAATGCTGCTGCTTACAAAAATACCTAGACAGCGCTTAATTCGGTGATAAAAAAAACTGTCGCGCACGCAATTTTAGTTCGCTAAATAACGCTAAAAAGCAAGTGTTGAGAGAAACCATGCGCAGCAAAAATAGTTGCGTACTGATGAGTACAGATTTATGAGCACAGCGACAAATAAACTATTTGCCGAGCAATTGTTTAATAACAAAGTTGTATTAGTTACCGGTGGTGGCACGGGTATTGGTAAAGGTATAAGCCAGCTGTTTGGCTGTTACGGTGCCATGGTTGTAATAGCCAGTCGCAAACAGGCGGTGCTCGATGCCACGGTGGCAGAATTATCTGAGCAGGGTATAAGCTGTTGTGGCTACGCCTGTGATATTCGTGACTATGCGGCGGTAGAACAGATGCTGAACCGAGTTTTAGCCGAGCTGGGCAGGCTTGATGTGGTGGTCAATAATGCGGCGGGCAATTTTCCTGCCTCTGTCGACCAACTGTCGGCCAACGGTTTTAAGACTGTGGTTGATATTGACCTTAACGGTACGTTTAACGTTACCAAGGCGGCGTTTGAGCTTTACCTAAAAGCCCATGGTGGCGCGGTGGTCAATATCACAGCGCCGTTTGCTGGTTGGGGGGTTGCCTACCAGGCACACGCGGCGGCAGCAAAAGCGGGTGTCGACTCGCTTACTCGTAGTTGCGCTGTCGAGTGGCAGCCATTGGGTATTCGGGTCAATGCCGTGGCACCTGGCTCTGTTGAGGCCACCGAGGGCGTTGAACGATTGACTGAGGCTCTGGTGGGTAGCGATGCCAGCCCGGTGTCCTGCCAGGCTGAAGATATTGCCAATGCCGTGGTTTTTCTTGCCAGCGATGCGGCGCGTTTTATCAGCGGTGAAATTATCCGTGTCGACTCGGCATCCGGTGTTGACATGTTAAAAATGCCGGTGCACTAAGCATCCAACGCTGCGTTTGCACTGGCAAGATACCTAGTTACTATAAATACACCGTCAGAAGATACACAGCCAACGCAAATGCACGACAGCCGCGCGTTAGCATGGTTTAATTGGACCGCGAAAAGCCTGCCAACTTAACTGGCATCAACCTGACAAGAGAACATCGAATGAAGCAGCAATTACTGACTATGTTAGCCATGCAAGACAGTATGAATGGCAAGGTTCACCCGCAGTGGATTAGCCAGAATTACGAATGGTATCGGGCGGTCTGGATCGAATGCGGTGAGCTCATGGATCACCAGGGCTACAAGTGGTGGAAAAAGCAAAGCCCTGACACCGAGCAAGTTCAACTTGAGGTCATTGATATCTGGCACTTTGGTATGAGCGCCTTGTTTACCCACGATAACAATCAACAGGCAATCGCCGATCATATCTTAGCCCAATGGGAGGGTATTCAAAGCCAGGGTCTGACAGTTCATCAGGCCACCGAGGCACTGGCTGCAGAGGTGTTGGCCACGAAAGGTTTTTGTGTGCGGCGCTTTTGGCAGCTAATGGAGGCAGTGGGGCTTGACTTCGATAGTCTCTTTGTCGCCTACGTAAGCAAAAATGTGCTGAACTTTTTTCGCCAGGACAACGGCTATAAGCAGGGCACCTATATCAAGCTCTGGGATGGTCGCGAAGATAACGAACACCTGGTTGAGCTGGCGCAAAACCTCGATAGTAGCAGTGAGAATTTTCGTGATGCCCTTTATGCGGCGTTGCAACAGCGCTATCAATCATTAACTGCCGCCACGGCATAAGTACTCAAGCACGCTATAAAGACCGAATACACTTATAAGCCGAGATAACGCTATGAATGCTGCTGAATTTGAAGGGATGATTTTCGAAAGTTTTCCAGTTGGCCCATTGCAGTGCAATTGCTGCATTATTGGTGACCCAGTCAGTAAAAAGGCTATTGTTATTGATCCCGGCGGTGATGCGCTCAAAATTCTCAACACGCTGGCGCTTTACGAGTTAACGCTGGTTGAAATTATTCATACTCACGCCCATCTCGACCATATTCTAGCTGCAGGTGAGTTAAAAGCAGCCACTGGTGCCAGTATCCATTTACATAAAGAAGATAAAATGCTGTGGGATATGGTTGAGCAGCAGTGCCAGGCGTTTAACGTTCCGTACACACCCTTGCCTGATCCCGACTACTGGATTGCCGATGATGCCGACCTGGGATGTTGTTCTGGTGTCGCTATTCATACGCCGGGGCATACCCCGGGTTCAGTGAGTTTCTGGTTTGAAAATCAAAAGCTGCTGATCGCCGGCGATACCCTGTTTAAGCGATCAATTGGCCGCACTGATTTTCCCGGCGGCGACCTCCCGACCATTGAAAAATCCATCCGTGAGCGTCTCTATCGGTTGGATGACAACGCCACCGTGATCACCGGCCATGGCCCGGCCACAACAATTGGTGAGGAAAAACATGAGAATCCATTCGTAAGTATATGATTAAATTTTAAATATACGTTTTTATGTAGACTTATTTGGCTAATCACCGTACAGTTCTCAGCTAGCTACGCTAATGACTCAAACAGCAATAAAAAAGTGGCGCAGGTTAAACTAAAACCTCAAACTGCTCGTAACACCCGCTTTGAAGGCAACACCTGATATTTAAAATTAAAACGAATGTAATTAGGTGTTGGAGTACTGCATCCAAAAAACGATATTGCAGCAAGCAATTGAATTGAGACTTTGGATCAAATCGCTGCCGATGGTAACAGTACTCGGAGCGGGCGTTTTCTGGATACAGCCTGAGTGGTGCCGACCGTTGTTGGGTTTTGCGAATACGACGACAAAGCAAAGCAATAAAGCACAACAAAAACGCAGCATTCGTGACGAGTGCATAAGCAAAAGCAGATAACGAAAGAAGCAGTAATAAAAACAACAAGAATAAAGTGATATCCGATGCATTCTGAACTCAATATCTCTATCGAGGTATTAAAAGGCCTGGTTTTTGGTCAGCCTGTTGCCAGACGTGTAAACCGTCGTGCCCGTGATAATCAATCAGGTAGCCTTTGTCTCGCGCTAGTGCTCAGTTTTGTCGTTTCAGCGCCAGGGTTTGCAACAATAAGCGATGTTAAAGAGGATATCGGGTTTAACGATTTGTCGGTAGCATTAGCGGGCGGTCTGCCGGATGGCGCTGGCGTTGCTGTTATGCAGATTGAGGCGGGCACAAATTTTTTTCCTGATACCAGTAATAGCGATATGTTGGGCAAAACCATTGTCGATTTGAGCTCGACACCATCGCCTGGTATTAGCGGCCACGCCACAAATGTCGGTGTGCGTTTCTATGGCCTCACATCGTCTATCGCTCCGGGGGTTACTGATGTCAGCGTGTATAACGCCAATGCTTTTCTCTCTGAATACCTGCGCTTTAATGCTGTACCGAACTCTGCGCCTTTAGCTTCATCAAGCCGAACAGCAAACCATAGCTGGGTGGGTGGTAACTTTGTCGACAATAATAATAACCCTGTACCTACGGCAACGTCGAATGCTCTGCGCCGCCTCGAATGGCTGATTGAAGAAGATGAGTTTATTCACATTGCCGCACCGGATAATAACACTGCCACTATACGGCCGTTTTTTACTACTGCATACAATGTGATTACTGTTGGGCGCACCGATGGATCTCATGCAAAAACAGTGACAGCGCTCGACTCGCTTTATGTCGCGAATAGAGCTGCGGTGCATGCGGTGGTGCCGTGGGACGGCCTTGGTAGCGGCCCAACTACCAGTAATGCAGCACCATTTGGTGCAGCGACCGCAACACTGCTGGTTGAAGCGGCGCATAATAATCCTGGCTGGTCATCGGGCAGTACCAGCAACCGGGCCGGCGCAACTATTTATAATGCGGAGCGCAGTGAAACCGTTAAAGCGGCAATAATGGCGGGCGCATCGCGCTTTACAGTAAATACCCAAGCTGGAAGCGATATATCGGATTATCGCATTGACGCTGCGAACCAAACCGATAACGGCCTAGATTGGCGTTACGGTGCCGGCCAGCTTGATATTAACGATAGCTATGCGATTCTTGCCGCCGGCGAAAAGCCCAGTAACCAGGACGGTGGCAGTGGTTCGCGGGGCTTTACTGGCTTTGATTACGACCCAGCTTTTGGCGGCTCTAGTTGGTCCAATTCGGTTGCAGAGTATGACTTGGGTACTGCCGCGCCAAACCAGTTCTTTGCGGCATCGCTGGTATGGAATCTTGAGGTTACCGGCCCAGCCGGGTTCTCGGCATTTAATAGCAATGCGACCTTGAGGGATATGCAGCTGTATTTAATTGATACTACCGGCGGCGCCAATACCACCGTTGCCAGCTCAACAAGCCTGGTGGATAACACGCAAAATATTTATGTTGAGCTAGTTGCAGGTCGTGACTATCGGCTTAGAGTTGAGCGCAGCGGCGGTAACTTTAACTGGGATTACGCGCTGGCCTGGCGTGCCCATGCGTTTGAAGACAGCGATAGCGATGGCAGTTTTGATCATCTTGACATCGCCCCATTAGATCCATGCTTGCCTGAGGTTTTTGTCGCCGCGTGTAATACTGATACCGATAGCGATGGCTTAAGCGACTTTAACGAAGGCGAATTTACCGACACCGATGGTGATGGCGCGCTCGATTATCAGGAGTCGAATATTATCGATGATGATGGTGATGGCCTGTTTAACCAACTGGAGTCCAGTGTGCTGGATTCTGATGGTGATGGTATTGTCGATCAGCAGGACATGGCGAATAATATTGCCTGCGTTCCTGACCCATCTATGTGTAGCTTCACAGTGCCGATGTTATCGTTGTTTGCGCAATGGCTTGCGGTGCTAGCCCTTATGGCATTGGGAATTGCTGTGCGAGCTGGTTCAAAACCCTAGCGACATAAGATGCTTCCTTCTTTCTGTGCATTGCAAATTGCCTTCGCTTTTGTTCAAATGTCCGCGCTCAATTCTGGTGCAGTTTGCTTGTGCTGGGATGATAGTCCTATCCGCTAATATAAGAAACGGTGCTTCTATGTTCAAAAAAATATTTGCATTTACTTGTTCTGCCTCTCTGGTTTCATTACTCCTCACAGCTAGTGCGGTTGCCAGGGATCTTTCCTACACCAATATTACGCTGGGCTATGCTAGTTCAGATATTGCTGAGCAAGGCTATGATGGTTATCAAATAGGCGGGAGCGTTGCGTTAACATCTCAGCTTTTTGTACTGGCAAGTACCGCCAGGCTGGAGTCCGAGGACAAGCTTGACCTTGATGGTAGCGGAGCCGCGACGCGGGATGCAGACCGAATCGTGCTTGGTGTGGGTATGCACACGCCGCTAAGCGAAACACTCGATTTTGTTGGTACCGTAAGTTTTATCGACGCCGAACAGCTGCAGGGGCAGGTGTTAGTCGATGCTGAGGGTTTTCAGCTAAGCACTGGGGTCCGATATCTGGCCAGTGAGCGCGTAGAGTTAATTGTTGACCTTGCCCATACCGTGCTAGATGAGAGAACCGGTGGCGGTGCAACGCTGGGTGCAAGATACTATTTTGCTCAGGCCATTTCTTTTGGAGCGGGCTACCAGCACCAGTGGAATGGTGCTAAGGACGACAATTTATCGGTAGATTTTCGATTTGATTTTTAGCCGCCTGCTTTATTCCCGGTTAGCAATCGCATAAAAAAAGCCCCGATAAGGGGTTTTTTTATGCGCTCGTTGTTTGCGCATAATGAGTATTTCAGCCTGTTTTGCTTAACTTGCGTTTTGCGTCAGCACGGCGCTGTTATGAACTATCGATGTGGTTGTTTCGTAATTGTGGCCTTGTGGCGTGTGGTTTATAGTCCGAAGCTTATCTAATTGCTGGCTCAAGAAGAGCCATCGATGAATTTTTAAGAAAGTGCCTATTTTCTGGGAGACCAAGCGTGGCTATTTATCAGGCGGTAGACAAAATTGACCAGGGGCGTCGAGTGCTGGAGCTTAAAAGCCCAGTGACGCTGCAAACGATTGGTGAAATACGCTGTGCCAACCAGCAAGATGTTGACGATGCCTTTACCAAAGCCAAGCAAGCGCAAGTTGCCTGGGGGGCCAAAACGGTTAAGCAGCGGGTTGAAGTGGTGCGTAAGCTGCTGCCGGTATTATTGGATAACGCTGAAGCCATTGTCGATACCGTGGTAAGCGAAACCGGCAAGGCGCGTACCGATGCCTTGCTTATGGAAATTTACGCCGCCTGCGATTCAGTCTCTTATTACTGTCGCCGCGCCGAGAAATTTTTACGCCCCGAAAAACCCCGAGCACATGGTTTTCTGGGCTTGAGCAAAAAAATCGAACTGCATTTTAAACCCTTAGGTGTGGTGGGTATTATCACGCCCTGGAACGGGCCGTTTATTCTTGCGCTCAACCCCACTGTACAGGCCTTACTGGCCGGCAATGCGGTATTGCTTAAACCGTCAGAGGTCACGCCTGAGTCTGGCCGTTGGCTGGAAAAAGTCTGTGATCAAGCCGGTATTCCCGACGGGCTGGTGCAGGTACTGGTGGGTGATGGTGAGACCGGCGCCGCGCTGGTTGAATCCGATGTAGAAAAAATTGCCTTTACCGGCAGTGTGGCAACCGGCCGGCGTATTGCCGAATCCTGCGGTCGGCAGCTTAAACCCTGTACGCTCGAATTGGGTGGCAAAGATGCCATGATTGTTTGTGCCGACGCCGATATCGACGGTGCAGTGGCGGGTGCTATTATGGGTTCATGCATGAACACTGGTCACTACTGTTGCGGTACCGAGCGCGTCTACGTCGTTGAAGATATATATGAAAGCTTTTTAGAAAAAGTGATTGTGGGGGTTAAAGCCCTGCGCCAGGGCAGTGAGCTGGGCTTTGAAGAAGATGTCGGCGCGGTATTTTGGGACCGACAAATGACCATTATCGAAAACCAGGTTGAAGATGCAGTTGCTAATGGCGCGACAGTCCATGTCGGTGGCAAGCGTAACTCTGAGTTGGGCGGTTTATATTACCAGCCAACCGTGATGACCGGGCTTGATCATGAAATGGCCATTATGCGCGATGAAAATTTTGGCCCCATCGTCTGCGTTGTTAAGGTGAAAGACGAAGAAGAGGCTATAGCTATGGCTAATGACTCGATTTACGGTTTGCACGGTAATGTCTGGACCAAAGACAAGGACAAAGGCATTGCTATTGCCAAACGGATAGATACCGGTGGCGTTAGTGTTAACGATATGGCCGTGGGCTATGGCGTACATGCGGCGCCTTTTGGTGGTCGTAAAGACAGTGGTGTGGGGCAGGTAAATGGCAAAGTCGGTTTGCGTGGTTATTCCTACTGCCAACCGGTGATTAGCGATCGCGGTGCAGGCAAGCCCTCGCCAACCGGTTTTCCCCGTACCCTTGAGCAGGCCGAAACCTATCGCAAAGTGATGAAGTTCCTCTGGTCCAGTCCGTTGGGTAAACTGTTCTGGTAGCTTGTTAGCCGTGCCGATGGGCTGGATTCATCCAGCTCGGTTCCGGCTTTAAATCAATACGAGTAAATACCATTTATTCTTCTACCCGAACTGGGTAAACTTCACCTGTTGTACAGCAGTTGCAGTGCGCTGATACAGGGTTAACGCCCGCCGCTGTCGTCATTTAACGCCAAGTAAAAAGCCAAGTAAAAAATCATTCCGTGCTATTTTGGAGAGCAGATGCCCGCCACACACGACGATAGCTCGCTCACCCAGTGGGTGTTCGATGCGTTATCAAACTATATCGATGAATATACCGGCCAACCGCTGACCTATACGGACAGTATTGCTAGCGTGGAATGCGCGGCAAACGTGATCAATGCGCGTATTCGGCTGGGCTACCCGGCTGAGGGTGCAACTAATGCCATGGTTGAAAGCCTGCAGGCACAGATTCGTAGTGCATTGGTGGATAAAGTGGCTGACCTCAATGGCTACGCCATTAATATTGATATAAGCCAGAAAATAATCTCGCATACCCGAGCCGGTGGCGTTGCTGGCATAGAGCAGGTTAAAAATATTATTGCTATCGCATCGGGCAAAGGCGGGGTAGGCAAATCGGCCACGGCGTTAAATGTGGCATTGGCACTGCAACAGGAGGGCGCCACGGTTGGCTTGTTAGATGCCGATATCTATGGCCCCAGCCAACCGTTAATGCTTGGTATTCCGGCTGAGCAGCGGCCTGAAGTGCGCGAGCAAAAATATTTTTTACCTATCGAAGTGCACGGCTTACAAACTATGTCGATGGGCTACCTAGTCACTGAGAAAACCCCCATGGTTTGGCGCGGCCCGATGGTCAGTGGTGCATTAACGCAAATGGTTAACCAAACCCAGTGGCACGATGTCGATTATCTTATTGTCGATATGCCACCCGGTACCGGTGATATTCAATTGACGTTATCGCAACAGGTGCCGGTTACCGGCTCGGCGGTTGTCACTACGCCGCAGGATATTGCCCTGCTCGATGCCAAAAAGGGTATTGAAATGTTTCATAAGGTCAATATTCCCTGCCTGGGCATTATTGAAAATATGGCCACGCATATCTGTTCTCAATGCGGCCACAACGAGGCGATTTTTGGTGATGGTGGTGGTGAGCGTATTGCCGCAGAGTACGATGTGCCGCTATTGGGCTCACTGCCATTGGCAATGGCCATTCGTCAGGGACTAGATGATGGCAAACCAATAGTTGCGACCCAGCCGCAATCGGATATTGCGCAGCAATACCGTATCATTGCGCGTAAGCTGGCCGCGCAACTGTGTTTGCCCGAGCGGAATGCCTCGCGCGCTGGCCCAACAATTACCGTATCAAATGATTAGCGATTATTAGAAATTGTTCGGAATAGAGAGACAAGTTATGGCAATAAAATCTGACCACTGGATTCGTCGTATGGCAGAGCAGGAGGGCATGATTGAGCCCTTTGAATTTGGCCAGGTGCGTGAGCGTGATGGCGGGCGGGTGATTTCCTATGGCACATCGAGCTATGGTTACGATGTTCGCTGTTCTAATCATTTCAAAGTGTTTACCAATATTCATTCGACCACGGTAGATCCCAAAAACTTTGATGAGCGCAGTTTTGTTGACATTGAAGCCGACTATTGCATTATTCCACCTAACTCCTTTGCTCTGGCCAGTACAGTGGAATACTTTCGTATTCCACGTAGCGTGCTCACCATTTGCCTGGGTAAGTCCACTTACGCGCGCTGCGGCATTATTGTTAATGTTACGCCGCTAGAACCAGAGTGGGAGGGGCATGTAACACTGGAATTCTCTAATACCACCAACTTGCCAGCAAAAATTTACGCCAATGAAGGTGTGGCGCAAATGCTGTTTTATGAATCCGATGAAATCTGTGATGTCAGTTATAAAGATCGCAATGGCAAATACCAGGGTCAGCGCGGTGTAACGCTGCCCAAAGCATAAGCATTCGCGCCACGCTATCTTGCTTATAGACTGCAAAACAAAATAATTAACTGTATTAATAAAAAAATTAAACAAACAAAAAAGCCGGGCAATGCTATGAACGCTTATGCTGACGATGTACATATTCGCGACCTTGCATCACCAGAGTATCCTGATGAAATTCGCCAGGCGCTGGATGCGGTAGCTGCGCAGCCACAGGTCTGTTTAAACCCCCAGTTGGCCATGGAAGCCGCTATGCAACAAAGTGGCTTAAGCGATTTTGGCGAAATGGATTTTGTCGAGCGCCTGTCGTTATTGATGCAACAAATGGATAGCGATGCTGGACTCAGCCCCATGGGCCGGATGCTGAATTTTGGTTACTGTGTTCGCAATCTGGAGCAGCGGCTACGCTTTGTAGACTTGCTTAAACAGCACCCCGAAATTGATCAGGTAAACATTCAGCGGCCCATTGTGATTGCTGGTTTGCCTCGCAGTGGCACAACTCATATGCTGAATTTAATTTCGGTTGATAAACGTTTGCGTTCGCTACCGTACTGGGAATCACTAGAACCTTTTCCTGCGCCAGGTGAACAGGCCGGTACAGGTGAGCAAGACCCGCGTATACAACGCTGTCGTGACCAGCTCGACCAACAGAATATGATTCTGCCGTATTTTAAAAACATGCACGATATGTACCCTGAACATGTGCATGAAGAGGTGGAGCTGCAGTTTTTAAATTTTTCTACTATGCTAATGGAAAACTACGCGTTAATGCCAAACTGGCGCGACCATTATTTAGCAGAAGACCAAACTCCGCATTACGAATATATGAAGCGCGCGCTTAAAGCGCTGCAATGGTTGCGTGGCCCGGAGCGTTGGATCTTGAAATCGCCACAGCATATGGAGCATTTACCGGCCCTGCGCTCGGTGTTTCCCGATGCCTGCTATGTTATTCCGCATCGCGATCCTGTGTCGGTTGCAACATCCTTGATTACCATGCTGGCCTACACCGCACGTATGAGTCGCGATCCGGTTAACCCACATGCCATTGCCGACTACTGGGTCGATCGGGTGGAAAAAATGCTCCGTGCCTGTGTGCGCGATATCGACCTGTTACCTAAAGAGCAGGTAATTCACGTGCCATTTGATAAATTTATGGCCAGTGATATCGAAACCATAGAGCGGATTTACGCGTTAGCAGACCACCCCATGACTGACGATGTTAAGGTCGGCATGCTCAAATATATTGAGGCTAACCCACGCGGTAAGTACGGTAGAGTGCGTTATGATATTAAGCGTGACTTTGGTTTAAACCGTGATGCTTTATACGAGCGCTTTGCGTTTTATACCGATCGGTTTGAGGTAGCGCTGGAGCGTTAAAAATCGGGCGTGTTATTACTAAGCGTGTCATCATCAGGTGTATTAATATCAGGCGAATAGATGCCTGGATTGTCAAAGTCATCACCTTCAGCACCGAAAAATTTATCGCTAAGCTGATTATTCTCGGCACTGGCTGCCAAACTGCCGCCCAGTGTAGACAACCCAAGGTTTTCACCGCTGTTTGTCCCGGCATCGGACTTCCAGTATTTGATGGCTGCCACCGATTGATCGCCGTCATCCGTTTGCACAATGCGCACCGGTAAGTAATATTGCAGTGGCGACAACCAAATTTCAGTCGACTTGCGCGCATTTTTCTGCCGTTTAAATAATAAGGCATCAACTGCGCCTAATTGCGTGTCAATAGAATGCGTCGCCTGGTAATTAAATTCGTAATCTTTTAAGCGGTCGTGGTTGGCAACGGTATAGGTAAATGACTGTGCATTGGGGTTGGCCAGTAAGTCCATTTGCATTTGTACCTGGTAGGACAGTTTGTCGAGCGTGCCAGGTTTAAGTAGTAGCTGGTATTGTTCTTTGCCCTTACTGGCATTGATAACATTATTCTCCCAATCGAAGTATATATGAATAGGCCGATCAGAGCCCAGGCCATTGCGGGTGTAGTGATAACTTATAGGTCGCACTTCATTGCCGTTGACCAATTCAAATTGAGACCATTCATTTAACCGCAT
>CBFHXO010000058.1:0-17805 GCA_965659815.1 Pseudomonadales bacterium | reverse complement strand
GGTACCCAGAATTGCGCCACTGCTATAGCGATAGGTTTTACCCGGATCGATAAACGGCTGCTCGCCCACTACGCCTTCGCCTTCGATTTCGCGAATGGTATTGTTGCCGTCGGTAATGATCCAGTGTCTGGCCAGCAGTTGCACGGCTTGCTCGCCGTGGTTGCTAATCGATACCGTGTAGGCAAAAGTGTATTCGGCAATGGCTTCGTTAGACTGTTCGGGCAGGTAGCGGGGCGCAACACTGACTTCAATGCTATCGCTCAATGCCTGTAATGTGCTGGAATCGGTTGTCATAAATTTTATTATGCCGCAATCGGTTTTATTTGTCGCGCTAGCGCTTGTTTGCCACATTAATCGCATTGGCAATGGTAACAAAATGTGAGATTTCCAGCGTCTCGGCCCTGGCCCCTGGGTCTATGTCGAGGGCATGTAGCGCAGCGGTGTCTATCATGGTTTTTAAGCCGTTGCGCAGCGTTTTGCGTCGTTGCGCAAATGCCGCTTTTACCACTTGGTCGAGCGTTGCCGGATTATCGGCAATCACCGGTGCTTTAGCGTAGGGCAGCAGCCTGACAATGGCCGACATCACTTTGGGTTTGGGTGAGAAGCATTCAGGTGGTACATCAAATAGCGGCTCAACCTGGCAATAGTATTGGGTCATTACACTGAGTCGGCCATAGGTTTTACTGCCGGGGGTGGCAGCCATACGCTCAACCACTTCGCGCTGCAACATAAAATGCATATCGGCAATGACAGCGGGGGCGTTTGTTGTCTGGGTGTGCTGCAGCAGGTGAAAGATCAGCGGTGTTGAAATGTTGTAGGGCAGGTTGCCAAACACCCGCAGTGGGGTTTTTGCCTGCTGGCGCAGTTCGCCAAAGTCTATATCCAGGGCATCGCCCACATGAATACTGACGCGGGGGTCTGCGCCAAACTGCTGTTGCAAACCGGCCGCCAGGTCGCGGTCAATTTCAATAAGATTTAACCGGTTGTTATTACCCAGTGCGGCTATTACGGGGGTGGTTAGCGCTGCCTGCCCCGGGCCGATTTCAACCAGGTGATCGTTGTTTGCTGGCCCAATAGCCTCAACAATGCGGGAGATAATGCCTGGGTCTTGTAAAAAATTCTGCCCAAATCGTTTGCGGGCGGTATGGCGGCGCGCTTTATCTAAATGATTGCCGTCAGTTTCGCGCATAAGTTAGTGGGCTCGCGCCGCGCCAAGTTGGGTAGCCATTGCAATGGCGGCCGCCATACTGCCACTATTTGCCGCGCCACTGCCGGCCAAATCAAATGCCGTGCCGTGATCAACTGAGGTACGAATAAAGGGTAGGCCAAGTGTGATATTTACCGCTTCACCAAAGCCGTGAGACTTTAATACCGGTAAGCCCTGATCGTGATACATTGCCAGCACCGCATCAGCCTGCGCAAGATACTTTTCGGTAAACAAGGTGTCGGCTGGCAGCGGGTCTGATAGCGTGAACCCTTCGCGCCGCAGTTGATCAATAACCGGCTGAATGATGGTGATCTCCTCATTGCCTAAATCGCCTTGCTCGCCGGCGTGAGGGTTTAGTCCGCAAACCAGGATATTCGGTTTGGCAATGCCAAAGTGATGTATCAGGTCGTGATTGAGTATCCGCAGGGTTTCTTCCAGCATCGCCGGTTGTATGGCGTTAGCGACTTCGCGCAAGGGTAAATGGGTGGTGGCCAGTGCGACGCGTAGCGGTGGCTGCAGTGCCGCGGCGAGCATCATTACCACGCGTGGCGTTTGGGTTTGTTGCGCGAGAAACTCGGTATGGCCACTAAAAAAAACCGGCTTTGCGTGCGCTTGTTCTAAATAGCTATTGATTAGGTGTTTGTTAATCGGGCCAGTTACCAGTGCGTCAAAGGTGTTATTGCTACAACACGCAATGGCTCGTTCGATACTGGCTAACACATACTCGCTGTTGCGGTAGTCACCAACACCAGGCGTGACGGGCGCATTTAGTGGCACGGTATCGACACATAGCTCACCAGGAGCCAGTGCACGCGCTGGCTGTGTCGCATCAAAGAGGCGAATGCTTAGCGGCAAAGCCAGTTGCTTTGCGCGATCGTGCAATAGCGCCGGGTCTGCGATAACGACAAGTTCTGCTTGCTGCTGCTGTTGGGCGAGGTCAATAACGATATCTGGCCCAATACTGGCAGGGTCGCCCGTAGTAATTGCGATACGCGGACATGGCTTTAGCGCGGTTGAATTCATAATGCGTTTGGTCGTTTTACAAACGGGTTGTCATTGCCAATAGTCATCAACAGTGGTTATTTTCAGTGGTCGTGGTCAGTGTTAGTCGCTAGGGTTTGATTCGGCAGCTGTTAGCAAACCCCATGGGTTGTCGTCGCAATTGTAAACGGCGACCAGGCCCTTGTTATTTGATATCGATATAGGCGTCGTCGCGCAATTCCTGTAGCCAGTTATTGAGTTCGTCGTCGAATTTGGTTTCAACAATGGCCATTCTGGCACGCTGTTCAGCGCGCTCGCGCGACAGATCTTTTTCTCTGCGATCGTCAACCTTAAGAATATGCCAACCAAATTGACTGGCGAAGGCATCGCTCACCGCATTGACTTCAGTTGCATTCATGGTGTCTTCAAATGCGGGGACTAGCGCGCCAGGCTCTGTCCAGCCCAGGTCGCCACCGGCCAGCGCCGAGCCGGGGTCGTCGGAGTATTTTCTTGCCAGTTGCACAAAGTCGCCGCCGTCGTTAAGCATTTGCTTCACTTCATAGGCCAGTGTTTTCGCCTCGCTTAGCGTGCGAATTTCGTTGGGCGCAATGAGAATATGCCTGACTTTGGTTTCCGTGACATTGCCCGCCACGCCGCCGCGTTTAGCGTTGATTCGAATGAGGTGGTAGCCACTGTCACTGGCAATGGGTTGGCTGATATCACCGACGTTCATATTGTCGATAACGCCGCTAAAAATCGTCGGCATGTCGTCGCCACGTCGCCAGCCCAGTGGGCTGCGCTGGGCAAACTGCGCGGCAATCTGGTTTTGAATTGCATCAAAGCCGCGGTTTTCATTGAGTGCCAGCTCACGCAGCTGCAATATTTTTTGTTTGGCGTGCGCACGGGCTTCTTCAGTGTCATCATTTGCGACGGGTAACAGCACGTGGTCGACATCAAATTCGGGCGATAGTAATAATTGGCCTTGTTCAGATAACAAGAAATTATCAATTTCACTTTCGCTGACATTGATACTGCGAATTACGCTGCGGCGTTGAACCTCGCGGATTAACAGGTCGCGACGAATATTTTCACGAATTTCGAGGTACGAATCGCCCTGCTGCTCGATAAGGTTTTTGAATTGCGGCAGTGATAAACCATTGCGCGCAGCCATTTGTGTCATGGTTTCATTGAGGTCCTGATCGCTAATGCGCATGCCGATACGGGCTGCGCGCTGCAGTTGCAGGCTTTCTAAAATGGCGCGTTCAAGTACTTGCTCAAATAAAATATTATCCGGTGGCAGGTTGCCGCCGCGCGCGGTAATTTGTTTTTTATACATGGCGAGGTCATCCCTGAGCTGGCTGGCCAGTACGATATCATCTTCGGCAATGGCCACAATGCGATCGAGTAGTTGATACTCGGCGCGGCTTTGTTCTGGCAGTAGTGACACAAACAGTAAAAGTAAAAACAATGCCGGCTGAAAAATTGCCTGCACTGAGGGTAAAGAAAAAGAGTTGTTGCCCATAAACCGGTTTACCTTGCTGTGGCTATTGTCTAAGTAATGATTGTTTGCGTACTAATTCTTTGCGTATCAATTCTCTGCGTAATGACTAAGTGTTGCTGTCTTGGTATTCTCGTTTGTTGCACGGGATATTTTTCGTTTTCGGATAGCTAACACTTGTGGCCCAAAGCAATAGCCGACGTTAAAACGAGGTGTGCTGGCTGCTGTCGACGCTATTGTAATCGGCGCTATAAATACTGTTTTTACGCTTGGGTGTACGGTAGCCGCGAATCGCTTCATCGAGAATATTTTCTACCGAATTGCCAATGCCAAACAAACCTTTGAGTTCAATTTGCAAAAACAGGCTGCGGTCGCGCTCGGTGCTCATACCATTGGTGGTACTTAAAGCGCCGTTGTACACCAGTCCATCACGATAAACTACCCGCCATTTGACGCAGCAGCTATTGTACTCGATTCCGCCCAGTGTCTCATTGCTGCGATCGGCGGTCGTATCGTACTGAAAACGACCGATTAGCGCCCAGCGCTTGCTTATGGGTGTGACAAAGCTCAGGTCGGCTTGTTCAATGTCTTTTTGCAGCAATCTCAGTCGTTTATCGGCCAGTCGATAGTGGTAACCCAGATTGGCAATGGTGCCGGCGCGGTTTTCACCACGGGTTTTACCGCGATAGCGCAGGCTGAAACTGCCTTCTTCGAGCTGGTTGTCGTTGGGGTTCCACAATACCGTTGCCCGGCTGTGCCATTGTTGGCCCAGTCGGGCATCGATATCGCTGACAATCGCGGAGCTTTTCTGCCCGCTATCGCGCCTGGTCAGGCTGCTGCTATTGGGTGATTCATCGTCAAAATAACTAATTTGCCCAAGGGTCGCCGCCAGCGTTTCGCGGCCCTGGCTATCGAAGCGCCTGTGGCTGATATAGGCAGCGACCTGGTTGGTATCTTCGAGTCTATCGTAACCGCTAAAGGCGCTGTCGCGGGTTAGCATATTCTGGTTGCGGGTGAGCAGCGCGCTATCAAAAATGGGGAAATCCGTTTGGTTGTCGGCATCGCGATACAAGTAAAAAATGCCTGGCTCAAGTGTGCTACGGCGGTTGCCGCGGTGTTTTTCAAACACCATATCAAGCTTGACTTGCGCTTGCGGTGCCGAGGTTGAAGGCGAGTTATCGGTGATGCTTGCTGCGCTATCGAGCTGGTAGTCGATATGGGTAATGCCAATGGCGGGGGCAAGGTTAAGCCCGCGCCAGCGCATCGGGTAGCGCAGGTTAAACTCGCCGTAGCTACGATCGCCAGCGTTCAGGTTTTCATGATCAAAAGCACTATAGCGCAGTTGGGCATCAGCACCGAGGCGAAATGCCACCGGCTGCGATTGATAGGCTAGCCACACTTCGGGTGCGGTTTCAAAGGGGCGGGTTGCCGCCGCGCCGTTATCGATGGTTTGGTATTGGCGAATATTGACGCCAGCGCTTAGCGTCTCACCGAGGTAGTCGAGCGCTGCGCTTTGGTTTAAATGCGTGGTGCGTGAGACCGCCAGACTGGTGGTGTTTAAGTCACGTAAATAATCGTTGTCGCTAATGCGGGTGTAATCGATACGGCTAAACAGTCGATCGCTGAGCTGGCCGCGTTCTTTGATATCGACCACCCAGCGCCGCGCATCTTTATTAGCCAATTGGATCGCGGCGGTATCGGCGTATTCGCTGTCATTGCCTATGTAGGCACCGCTAATGGTCCACTGGTCAAAACGGTTAAGCCAGCGCGCTTCGGCTTCGGTAATATAGCCGCGCTTGGCGTTATAGCGTGGTGCCAACGTCGCGTCGATATTGCTGGCGATATTAAAGTAGTAAGGTACGGTAATATCGATGCCACTGCTGGAATCCGACAGGCTTGGAAATAAAAAGCCCGACTGTCGTTGATCGCCAATGGGAAAGCGTGCGTAGGGCAGGTAAGCAACCGGAACCCCTTTGATTTTTAATTTTGCATGGCGTGCACTGCCCTGGCCGGCGTTTTGATTGAGCCGGATACTGTCAGCATCGATAAGCCAAAGCGTGCTGTCGGGGCTGCACTGGGTGTAGCTGCCTTGTTCAATATGAATTTTGCCGTCACTGCTGGCGCTGATACTGTTGGCAGCGCCGCGAATATGCTGTTGATGCACAATGTAGTTGGCATCGCGGATAACACTGCTGCTTTGTTGCAGATTAATACTGGCCGAGCTGCCACCAAAGGCGGCGCTGTTGTTGCGCACCACAACGTTGCCGGTAAGTTCAACTTGCCCGGTTTGGTCGGCGTAACTGGCTTTGTGGGCTTGTAGCGATATGCTGCCCTGGGTGACCAGTACATTGTTTTCGAAAACCGCCACGCCGTTTTGCATTGATGTGCTACCGGCACTGGCTTCTATGGGGAGTGTGCTTTGCTGCGTTGCACCGGTTAGCGCAGTGTTCGATGGTTGGGGCACCGGATTCAGATAATAACCACCGCAATAATAATGCGCGCGCGCCAGCTCGGCGGCGGTGAGCGTTGCCATCGTATTGCGCGCAGCGGGTATTTGCGGCAAACGCTGCCAGTCCTGTTTGGCCAGATTGCGGTGATCGATCGGTGTCACCTGAGCGTGAGGGCTATCGGCTGCAATATTGCCTGTAGCGCTGATTGGCTGACGGTTTGCCACAGAGCTGGGCGTTATTTCAGCGGGTGCTTTATCTGCTGCGCCACAATGCCATTGGGTTTTGTCGGCAGTGGTAATTTGTTTGCAGTCCCAACTTGAGGCGCCAGTTTGCGCCAGCGCAGCACTGGGTTGTAGCTGTAACATCAGCGCAATTAATGGCAATGAGCGTAAAGGCAATGAGCGTAAAGGCAATGAGCGTAAAGACAATGAAAACACGGGCAGTGAAAACAATGACAGCGACGGGGTTGGGCCTGGCCGACGCTGAATGGGCTGGCGATTTTGTTCGCCCGCAGCGGTCGCGGTCAAATTAGTCGTTGTTATCTTGACGGTTGCCATTAAAATCCAAACCCCTGAATACGGAATTATTGTTGCTTCGACAAACTGTGCATCGCGGTATCGCTGTTGTTGTTATGCTGTTGTCGTGATGCTGTTGCAATTTTGCTGCAATACCCAGTGTTCACCCTGACCCAGTATTCAACCTGGCCAATGGCCTCGTGTTCAGGTGAAGGTTTTACAGTGACCAGCGTCAATGATAATGCATTACGCAGCAGTATTCTCAATGTCTTACCGCGTTGGCCGACTTTTCACCGATAATCAGGTAGCCGATGCCGGTGTAAACCCGTGAATAGCAAAAGCGCGATATGATAAAAACCACAGCAGCCACCAGCGACCCCCGATTAGCCCAGCTCAAGCGTTGGGCAGCCAGTGCGTTGCAGGCGGAATTTCTTCCCGCTGCCCGCGGCGACGCCGATATTGTGCAGAAGCGCTGGGAGCCGGTCAGCGGCGATGCCAGTTTCAGACGTTACTTTCGCACCGAGTTCAATGGTCAGACATTTATCGTGATGGATGCACCACCCGATAAAGAGGCCATAGCGCCCTTTGTCGATATTGCTGGGCGGCTGTTGCGCGCCGGTGTACACGCGCCGCAGGTGTTTGCGCAAAACATCGATCAGGGTTTTTTATTATTGGAAGACCTGGGCGACCAGATGCTCAAAGCTTTGCTGCAAGCTGACAACGGCCAACGCCTGTTCGACCAGGTTTTACCCGTTTTGGCGGCGATGGCGGGCAGCTGCGATAGCGCGGGCTTACCGTCCTACTCGGCGAGTAAGTTACACGAAGAGCTCGATCTGTTTACCGACTGGTATGTAGAAAAACACTGCGGGCAAGCGATTGCTATTGAGCAGCGCCAGCAATGGCAGGGGCTTTGTCAGCGATTGGTCGACAGCGCATTGGCCCAGCCGAAGGTATTCGTGCATCGTGATTTTCATAGCTGCAATTTGCATACTTTATCTTCAGCCGGGCAAGGCGACTTAACCGGGGTGATTGATTTTCAGGATGCGGTTTGCGGCCCGTTGACCTATGACCTGGCGTCCTGGTTATGGGACCGCTACATCACCTGGCCCAGAGTCGACCTCGAGCGCTGGATGGAGCAGGCGCGGCAGGTGTTAGCGCCCGAGCTTGCGCCAGAGCAATGGCAGCGTTGGTGCGACCTTATGGGTATGCAGCGCAATTTAAAAATTGTCGGTATCTTTGCCCGCTTGCATTACCGCGACGCTAAACCGGGGTATTTGGCCATGATTCCACGCTTTGCCGATTACCTGCGAACAAGCTTCTCGCTTTATGCAAATAAAGATCCTGAATTTGCGCCTTACCAGCATTTGCTGACACAGTGGTTACCGTCAGACGAGAGTGCACATTCATGACCCGAGCGATGATTTTGGCCGCCGGGCGTGGCGAGCGCATGCGGCCGTTAACCGATACTATTCCCAAACCGCTCGTGCCCGTTAAGGGCCAGCCGCTAATTGTCTACCATATCGAAAAGCTGGTAGCGGCGGGGATCAAAGAGATTGTGATTAACCATGCCCACTTGGGTGAGCAGATTGAGCAAACGCTGGGTAATGGCTCGCATTGGGGCGCCAGTATTCGCTATTCGCCAGAGCCGCGCGGTGGGCTGGAAACCGCCGGCGGTATTGTTCAGGCCTTGCCTTTATTGGGAGAACAACCGTTTATTGTGGTGAATGGCGATGTCTGGGCCAGCTACGATTTTACCCGTTTGATGCATTGCGACCTAAAGCATCGGTTGGCGCATTTGGTTATGGTCAGTAACCCTGCGCACAAGCCAGTTGGCGATTTTTGCCTGTTAGCCAATGGCGAATTATGTGAAACCGCATCTGCGCATAGTACGGCATCGACATTGACCTTTTCGGGGCTATCATTGCTCGCGCCACAATTGTTTGAGGCTGAGCCTGCGGGGCGCTCTGCGCTTGCGCCGTTATTGCGCAGTGCGATGGGCAAGGGGCTTGTTAGCGGCGAACACTTTTGCGGTGACTGGGATGATATTGGTACCCTTGAGCGACTGGAGGATTTGCGCCAGCGTCTGGTTTAGTTCAGCGGGTCGTTTAAATACTTTTGAAAGCCGGTTTCCAACCAGTGCCTGATGCGTTGCTGGCTATGGCTAATGCCGGCATTGCCATGCGGCGCTGTTACCAGTTTGTAGTCTTTATCGAAGCCTGCCAGTTTAAAGCGGCGAATACGCTGTTTTTTATCGGTGGGGCTAAGCTTATGGTCAACAATATCCAAAATCGACATACGGCTTTCAAGCAGCTTTTCCAATAGGTCGCTGTCTAATTGTTTGGCATCGACATGCCACAGTACCAGTGCGCTGGTAGTGTCGGCTTGCTGAATCGCGGCCTCTACCGCAATGGTGGCGTTGAGATTTTCAACCACGAATGCCACAGCCCTGATTTCTTTTTCGGTAAGATAGTTAATGCTGCTGGCAATACGTGCCAGCGCAATTTCTTTGCGCTGTTCAGTGTGTGATGTCGTGGTCTGCTTGTTTGCGCTTTTGTCTGCGCTATTTTCTGTACTAGCCTCAACACTATCCTTAGTACTACCATCTGCTGAGTTTTGCTCTGTCGTAGCGATCAGATTGTCAACATGAGCAGGCATGGCCAGATAGTAGGTCGACCAGCCGTGCTCGGGTAGCGCCTGGTACAGCTCCGAGAGTAAGTTATGCTGCGCCATGCTGTGCAGTCGATCGGGCATTAACAGAATCGCCATTTGTGATGATTTTAGCGCCGGGCGGTACAAGCTGATAAAGCCTTGCTCGCCATCACCCTGCCAAACCAGCTCTTCTGCGTTTAATGTGGCGGCAAGCTCAGTCATTTGTGCGTACTGGTGGTTAGCCAATGCCATGGGTTCATTGGTGGGGTCTTTCGAAGCGGTGTTTTCCTGCGCGCCAAGCGATACGCAGCCACAGGCAATTAGCGCACACAGGGGTTGGCGCAGCCGGTTAATATTTGCGCGAAGCAGCTTGGGAAATGCGATGAGGTGAATAAGTAAGCTATTACAAAGCGGCATAGTGCTGCATCGTCCTGCATTGTCCAGTAGAATTCGCCTGTTCTTCATTTTGTCCACACGCGGGTTGCCAGCGTTTGGTGTTAGCAAAGGCTGGCGAATACTGTACTTAAGCGACGGCTTAAACACAAACCTTGCTTGCTGTTGTTATCTGGCTAAGTAAATGGTTATCTAAATGGCTACGTAACTATTTATGTAATTAGCTATTTAATTAACTAAGTAATTAACTACGTAAATCACTATGGCGCAAGCACCGTTGGAAAATTAATCAACGCCCATTATCTTAAGCAGGAATTGTCCATGTCCGATTTTAAAATTGCACCTTCTATTTTATCTGCCGATTTTGCCCGTTTGGGTGAAGAAGTTGATGCGGTATTGGCGGCAGGTGCTGATATTGTTCACTTCGATGTGATGGACAATCACTACGTACCCAATTTAACCATCGGCCCGATGGTGTGCAAAGCCCTGCGCGACTACGGCATTACCGCGCCGATTGATGTGCATTTAATGGTAAGCCCGGTTGATCAGTTAATTGGCGATTTTGCCGACGCTGGCGCGACGTACATTACTTTTCACCCCGAGGCCAGCAACCATGTCGACCGCTCGCTGCAATTAATTAAAAACGCCGGATGCAAGGCGGGCCTGGTATTTAACCCTGCCACGCCGCTGGATGCTGCCAGCTACGTGATGGATAAACTGGATATGATTTTGCTGATGTCGGTGAACCCGGGCTTTGGCGGTCAGTCGTTTATTCCTTCAACACTGTCAAAGCTTACCGAGGCGCGGGAGCTGATAGATTCGGTTGAAAACGATATTCGTTTAGAAGTTGATGGCGGAGTGTCGGCAAAAAATATCCGCGAAATTGCCGCAGCCGGTGCCGATACCTTTGTGGCCGGTTCAGCGATATTTAATGCCGATGACTATAAGTCAGTGATCGACACTATGAGAGCTGAGTTGGCGCAGGTTTAGCTTTCGCTTAAGTTAAGCTGCGCAGATTCGGCAGCCTGCATAACGACAAGCGCCGAATAAAAACTAGGGCGGCTCCGGGGAGAGCCTAATTATCCGACTTGCAACCGCTCCAGGCATTCGTCGACTTGCGTCTGTGAATATCGTAATGGCCACGTGTTGAATAACTGACGCTAACGCTATTCTTTTTCTGCAATTTTGGCAAGCCTCTTAGGCAGGTTTTACCTTTTAACCCCTTAATATAATTGTTAGTTAAATGTAGATGCTTATTTATTATGCTGTTTAACGCTGCAGACACGGCTTTAGTGATGTTTGATCTTGACGGCACCTTGATTGATACCGTGCCGGATATAGCTCATGCGCTCGACGAGGCCATGTTGGCTATGGGTTTTGTTGCGCCAGGTTTGGCCGCAGCGCGCAGCTGGGTGGGCAATGGTTCGCTGGTACTTATCGAACGAGCACTGACCGCGGCGCTGGGATGCCCGCCTGCAAAAAAGGTATTGAAGCAAACCCAGCAACACTTTTTTCGCTGCTATGAAAACTGTTGCAACCAACACAGCCAGCTTTACCCTGGCGTGAGCGACGCGCTGGCCTGTCTTGCCGAGCAGCGCATTTCGCTGGCCTGCGTCACCAATAAACCCGCCCGTTTCACCCCGAAAGTGCTACAGGGTTGCGGCATTGCCGAGTATTTTTCATTGCTAGTGTCCGGTGACAGCTTGCCCCAGCGCAAACCACACCCCGCCCAGCTTGAATTTGCCATGGCTGAATTTGGTGTCGATGCTGCAAGCTGCCTTATGGTGGGCGATTCACGCAATGATATTCTTGCCGCACGCGCGGCCGCGGTGCCAGTGCTTTGTGTCGACTACGGCTATAACCACGATGAGCCTATTTATGCCGATGGGCGCAGCGCCAACGAGAATCCCGACCATGTGGTGAGCGACCTAATGGCATTTTTTGCGCCATTTTCTGCCGCATAGCGGTCATTTGTTGGCGATTCTCGCTGAAATAAGCCTTGCGGGAAAGTTTCGCTAGGTTACAATATTTCGCTGTTACACTTAACCATGTCCCTTGTATGCACCTTAGGTGCGTCTGTCACCTGGCTTATGCCGCAGGTGATAGCAAAGTGGCCCAGATAAGCAATTCGGTGACAAACGTGAAATTAACCATTAGCAACCAACGATGGCGTTGGCAACAATATTGGCAGCAATAATTGCCCCTGTTGATATCGAACCTGTGTCGATAGTTAATGTTTGATATTTCAGTTTGATATTTCTGTTTCGTTTTTTTAACAGCACCGATTTAAAGATTTTCTGGATTCGCCATGAACTTACAACAATTTTCTGACCTTGCCAACGCGGGCTACAACCGTATTCCTGTGACGCGCGAGGTACTCGCCGATATGGATACCCCGGTCAGTGCCTATCACAAGCTGGCCTCTGGTCCATACTCTTATTTATTTGAATCAGTGCAAGGCGGCGAAAAGTGGGGCCGTTACTCTATTATTGGCTTGCCCTGCAATACCATTTTAAAAGTCTTTGGCGAACGGATAACCGTTGAGCATAACGGTGAAATTATTGAGCAAGCCGAGATGGCTGACCCGCTGGTGTTTGTCGAGGCCTTTCAACGGCGCTATACCGCACCGGATATTGAAGGCTTGCCTGCGTTTTTTGGCGGGCTGGTAGGTTACTTTGGTTACGACACCGTGCGTTATGTTGAGCCCCGACTTAAACATTCAACACCGGTTGATGAGTTGGGCACGCCCGATATCCTGTTAATGGTCTCTGAACAGGTGCTGGTGTTTGATAACCTGGCGGGCAAAATCCATATTGTGACCCATGCGGTGCCCAGCAGTACTGAGGCCGCTGATTTGCAGCTGGCCTATGACGCTGCTGTAGCTGAACTCGATAAACTGGCTGCGAGCTTACCGCAGGCCACGCCGCCGTTACCGACTATTTGTTTGGGTAAAACCAGCGATGATAATAGCGAACTCGACGCGCTGGTTGAGAGCGATTTTAAATCGGGTTTTACTCAGGCTGAGTACGAACAGGTGGTAAATAAAATCAAGGATTACACGCTGGCCGGTGATGTCATGCAAGTGGTCCCTTCGCAGCGCATGCGATTACCTTTTACCGTGCCTTCGTTAAATTTATACCGAGCCCTGCGTAGCTTAAATCCTTCGCCGTATATGTATTTTCTCGATCTTGATGATTTTCAAATTGTCGGTTCGTCGCCAGAAATTCTAGCGCGCGTTGAGCACGACGAAGTCACTGTCCGGCCTATTGCTGGTACTCGTCGCCGCGGCTATACCGAAGCCGAAGATAAAGCGCTTGAAGAAGAATTGCTGGCCGACCCCAAAGAAATTGCCGAGCATTTAATGCTGATAGATTTGGGGCGCAACGATGCGGGTCGCGTTTCTGAAATCGGCTCAGTGACGCTGACCGATAAAATGATTGTCGAGCGTTATTCTCATGTGATGCATATTGTCTCTAACGTTACGGGTAAGGTTCGCCGGGGTTTAAGTGCCATTGATGTATTAAAAGCGGTATTGCCTGCTGGTACCTTGAGTGGCGCGCCAAAGGTGCGGGCGATGGAAATTATCGATGAGGTCGAGCCGGTGAAGCGCGGCGTTTACGGTGGCGCGGTTGGCTATATCAGCTGGAAGGGCAATATGGATACCGCCATTGCGATACGTACCGCAGTGGTAAAAGATGGCGTATTAAATGTGCAAGCTGGCGGGGGAGTGGTAGCCGACTCCGTGCCCAAGCTGGAGTGGAAAGAAACCATGAATAAAGCCCGGGCCATGTTTCGCGCCGCGGCATTAGCCAGCCGCACTCAAAATACAACCACGCTCAATAAGCATGGAGAATCGTAATGCTGTTAATGATTGATAACTACGATTCGTTTACCTATAACGTGGTGCAGTATTTGGGTGAGCTGGGTGCCGATGTTAAAGTCGTGCGCAACGATGAAATCACTTGTAGCGATATTGCAGCGATGGCACCTGAGCGTATTGTGATTTCGCCAGGGCCATGTACGCCCGACCAGGCCGGTATTTCGCTTGAGGTGGTTGAGCAGTTCGCCGGCAAAATTCCGCTGTTGGGCATTTGCCTGGGGCATCAGAGTATTGGTCAGGCTTTTGGGGGTGATGTGGTTCGTGCACGTGAAGTCATGCATGGTAAGACTTCAAAGATCTATCACAGTAATAGCGGTGTTTTTAGTGGTTTAAATAACCCTTACGAAGCCACGCGCTATCACTCACTGGTGGTGGCTCGCGATTCTCTGCCTGAGTGTTTTGATATCACTGCATGGACACAGCACGACGATGGCTCAATGGATGAGGTTATGGGTTTGCGTCATAAAACGCTGGCCGTTGAAGGCGTGCAGTTTCACCCCGAGTCGATTCTTACTGAGTTCGGCTATGAGCTGCTCGATAATTTTTTAAAGGGTAGTTAACCCGTATTAAGCCCTTAAGCTTAGGAATCACTATGAATATTCAGGCTGCAATTAATGCCGCGATAGAAAGCCAGGACCTCAGTGGCGAGCAGATGGTATCGGTGATGCGTAGCATCATGACCGGAGAGGCAACGCCTGCGCAAATTGCCGGTTTTCTGGTGGCGCTTAGAATCAAAGGCGAAACCGTGACTGAAATTGCTGCGGCAGCGCAGGTGATGCGTGAGTTGGCAACGCCGGTTGAAGCCAGTAGTGACCATCTGGTAGATATCGTCGGCACGGGCGGTGATGGTGCGCGTTTATTTAACGTATCGACTGCAAGTACTTTTGTTGCAGCGGCAGCCGGTTGCCAGGTTGCCAAGCACGGTAATCGTTCGGTCAGCAGCTCCAGCGGCGCTGCTGATTTGCTCGAAGCTGCCGGTGTGCGCCTGGATATTAGCGCCGCTCAGGTTGCCCGGTGTATTGAACAGGTAGGCGTAGGTTTTATGTTTGCGCAAAATCATCACGGCGCGATGAAACATGCCATTGGTCCGCGCAAAGAGTTGGGTACGCGCACTTTGTTTAACGTGCTGGGGCCATTAACTAACCCGGCCGGTGTGAAAAATCAGCTGCTCGGTGTTTACAGCAAAGATCTGGTGCGACCCATTGCCGATGTACTAAACGCGCTGGGCAGTAATCATGTGATGGTTGTTCACTCCGCCGATGGCCTCGATGAAATCAGCGTTGCCGGCGATACTTATGTTGCTGAATTAAAAAATGGTGCAGTCAGTGAATACACCCTCTCGCCTACACAGGTTGGCGTCGCGTTAAGCGCGATAGAGCCCCTGTCGGTGAATGATGCTGGCGATAGCTTGCAATTAATTAAAACGGTGTTGGCCAAAGCCGGTGCCGATATTTCGCCGCGTGAACAGTCTGCCGCCGATATTGTTGCACTCAATGCTGGCGCGGCCATTTACGTTGCCGGTGTTGCCGCCGATTGGCAGCAGGGCGTGGACATGGCGCAGGATATTATTGCTTCTGGTTTGGCACTGGAAAAAATGCAGGAGCTGGCCGATTTTACTGCTGCGCTTAAAGCTGCCGAATAATTCTATAAGCTATGATGTAATGAACTTATGACGCAATGAACCAAGTCTCAATGAATTTATGACTGATACTCCCACCATTTTAAAAAAAATCCTTGCCCGTAAGGTAGAGGAAATTGCCGAGCGCTGTGCTCAGCGCCCCTTGTCTGCACTTGAGGCTGCAATCGCTGATGCCGACCCCTGTCGTGGTTTTGTCGCCAGCATGCAGCGCAAATTGGCGCAGGGCCGCTCTGCCGTTATTGCTGAGATAAAAAAGGCATCGCCCAGCAAAGGCGTGATTCGCGAAGACTTTGATCCTGTGAGTATTGCGCAGAGTTACCAGGCCGGCGGTGCTGCCTGTTTGTCAGTATTAACCGATGTAGACTTTTTTCAAGGCAGCGATAGATATTTAATACAGGCGCGTGCTGCCTGTGAGCTGCCGGTGATTCGCAAAGATTTTATTATTGACCCCTACCAAATTTTTGAGGCTCGCGCGATCGGGGCCGATTGCATACTGCTGATTGTTGCAGCGCTGAATGATTCGCAATTGACCCAGCTCAATGATTGTGCGCGGGCGCTAGGAATGGATGTTTTAATTGAAGTGCACAACCGCGAAGAGTTGATGCGTTCTCTACCGCTGGGTAATACTCTGGTTGGAATTAACAATCGTGACCTGCATCATTTCGAAACCAGTTTGACCAATACTTATCAGCTGTTGGATGATATTCCCAGCGATCGCATTGTGGTTACAGAGAGTGGTATTCATACCTCAAAGGATATTGAAGCCATGCGTAAGCATAGTGTTGATGCGTTTTTGGTGGGCGAGGCATTCATGCGAGCCGACGAGCCGGGAGAGCGCTTGCGCGAACTGTTTTTCTCATAGCAGTGATCGGTTTATCTCAGGCAATAAAAAAGGCAGCGTTAAGCTGCCTTTTTTATTAAGCCGGTTTTCATTAGCGCGTGCCGTAAACCACCATGGTTTTACCCTTTACGCTAACCAGCCCTTGTTCTTCGAGATCTTTTAATACCCGTCCAACCATCTCGCGCGAACAGCCAACAATACGGCCGATTTCCTGGCGAGTGATTTTAATTTGCATGCCGTCGGGGTGAGTCATGGCATCGGGTTCTTTGCACAGCTCTAATAAAGTGCGCGCGACGCGGCCGGTGACATCCAAAAATGCCAGGTCGCCAACTTTGCGCGTGGTTTTACGCAGGCGTTTTGACATTTGCTGGCCCACTGAAAATAGCAGCTCGGGATACTGCTGCGATAATTCAAGGAACTTGGCAAAGCTGATTTCGGCCACTTCACATTCGGTTTTGGCGCGGATCCAGGCGCTACGCGAATCTTCCTGGTCGAACAGACCCATCTCACCAAAAAAGTCGCCATCATTCAGGTAAGAAACAATCATTTCCTTGCCTTCATCATCTTCAATCGCAACGGTTACCGAACCCTTGATAATGTAATACAAGGTGTCGGAGGTATCACCGGCGTAGATAATGGTGCTTTTGGTTGGGTAGCGGCGGCGGTGGCTGTTGGCAATGAGAGCCTCCGCATGCTGTATATGAGGGGTCAATGGTGTGGGAGTCACAAATGAGCTTCTTTTATTTGCAGCAAATTGTGGTTCTGAATTCATTTTAGATGCGAGCATAATACAACAATAACCTTTTCGCTTGAGTGAATTTAACGGGAACCGTTCGCTAGAAAGCACGAAGCGGAAAACAAGTACATTATTTCTAGTATTGCCTATTTTGAGTGTGACGCCAGTCACATTCGTTTAAAATGTGAACTTGCGCGCATTGTGGTGAGAGATTGGCTACTGGTTTTGCGCCTGTTTACGGCTTTTAACAGCGATATTGGCCGATATCGGCTTAATTAGGCTGATCTTTATTGAATTGCTCACCGTAGCAAATAGATAATAACGGCCGCATTAAAATCCGTCGATTAGGCGGTTTATTGAACGATTGAGGTGAATTATGAAGGCAGCCGTGAGTTGGACCGGTAATGCAAGTTTTAAAGCGGAGTCGGAAAGCGGTCATTCGGTGCAGATGGATGGCCCACCTGATCACGGTGGCGAGAATCTTGGCCCCAGGCCAATGGAATTGTTACTTATGGGAATGGGGGGCTGTGCATCCTTTGATGTAATGTCCATGTTAACCAAGGGGCGGCAGGATGTGGTTAGCTGTGTGGCTGAGCTTGAAGCCGAGCGCGCCGATGCTGTGCCAGCGGTTTTTACCAAAATTCATCTGAGCTTTGTGGTTACCGGCCGCAAGCTAAAAGAAGCGCAGGTAAAGCGCGCTGTTAGTTTGTCAGCCGAAAAGTATTGCTCGGCATCTATTATGATGGAAAAAGCCGGTGTGACGGTCAGCCATAGCTATTCGATTAAAGAAGCGGAATAACATGATATGCAAACTGAAATCAGCCAGCTCGCTGTACAGGGGCAGCGACCTAACCCAACCGCCGGTATGCGGCACGTTGCACTGTTTGTTCCCGATTTAGCGGCGGCCTGCTTTTTTTATATTGATTTACTTGGTATGCAAATAGAGTGGCAGCCCGATCCTGAGAACATTTATCTTTGTTCGGGGAATGATAATGTGGCTTTGCATCATCGGCCCG
>CBFHXO010000057.1:0-18004 GCA_965659815.1 Pseudomonadales bacterium | reverse complement strand
ATCTAACTAAACGAATCAGTCATTCATTCAAACCGGCGAATGCGCTAGAATATCGCGCTCGGCGGCGACACGTTCCGAAGCTTGCAGCGATCAACAAGCCAATGGCTTTTTGATTGATTATTGGTTTGATTTTGATCAGCTGCCGCAACCTCATTTCTAATTAATCGTTAAGGAATTTGCATGAACAAACTGATGCAGGCGGCTGATGTAGTCGCAGGTCTTTCAGACGGTATGACTATTGGTATTGGCGGTTGGGGTCCCAGACGCAAACCCATGGCCTTGATTCGCGAAATTCTTCGCTCTGACGTAAAAGATCTTACCATCGTCGCTTACGGTGGTGCCGATGTCGGTATGCTTTGCGCTGCCGGTAAAGTGAAAAAAGTAGTCTTTGCTTTTGTCTCGCTAGATTTTATTCCCTTAGAACCCTACTTTCGCCAGGCGCGGCAGCAGGGCGCTATTGAAACCTTGGAAATTGATGAAGGCCTTATGCTGTTAGGTTTGCGTGCCGCAGCCTGGGGTTGCCCGTTTATTCCCACCCAAGTGGGATTGGGTACTGATGTAATTAAGGTCAATCCTGAGCTTAAAGTTGTCGATAGTCCTTATGACGATAAAGAGTGGGTGGCCATGCCGGCGTTAAAACTCGATGCAGCGTTAATTCATGTCGATCGCGCTGACCAGCGTGGCGTCTGTCAAATTAAAGGCTCAGATCACTACATGGACGACTGGTTTGCCCGTGCGGCAGAAAAAACTTACGTCTCCTGTGATGAATTGGTAGAAAGCGATTATTTTTACCCCGAAGACGAAGCGCGTTTTGTCTTTTGGGAGCGTTCACAAACCACCGGTGTGATTCCTATCGCGGGCGGTGCTCACCCCAGCTCCTGCACGCCATTATACGGATTTGATGTGGCGCACTTTAAAGCGTATGCGGCTTCTGCTAAAGAGGGTGGTTTTGCCGCCTACGCCGATCAATATATCAATGGCAAAAGCGAGGC
This sequence comes from Pseudomonadales bacterium, assembly GCA_965659815.1. Taxonomy (GTDB): domain Bacteria; phylum Pseudomonadota; class Gammaproteobacteria; order Pseudomonadales; family UBA7434; genus UBA7434. Next base: position 17,012 of record CBFHXO010000057.1, on the reverse strand, counting down.
TGATTATCAAGCCTCGGTTGGCGGTCTCGACGCCATTAAAAAACTGCCGATGCCGGTCTATTAAATCGCAGCGGGTTTAGAACGTTTAATTATGGAGAAAAATCAATGAGTGTTCCTGCGTCTGACTACAGCCTTGCAGAACTGTTAATATGTGCCAATGCCGCGGCTTATGAAAACGACGGCGAAATTTTGGTAACCGGTATTGGGGTCTTACCTCGTATTGCTGGTTCGCTGGCTATGAAAACTACCAACACCGATATTATGATGACCGACTCTGAAGCATGGATATTATCCGAGCCGAATCCAGTCGGTAATCGCCCCGAGGGTTTTGTGCAAAAAAATGAAACCTGGATGGGCTTCTCTCGCATTTTCGACAATGTTTGGAGTGGTCGTCGCCATATTACCGGTGGGCCAACCCAAATCGATTGCTATGGGCAAAGTAATATCTCCTGTTTGGGCGGCAGCTATGAACAACCCAAAGTGCAAATGTTAGGTGCACGCGGTTTTCCCGGTAATTCAATCAGTCATGCCAATTCGTTTTTGATCCCCTCGCATAACAAGCGCGTATTTGTTGAAGGTGAATGCGATATGGTATGTACCATTGGCTACAACTCTGAGCGACTGCCCAAAGGCCATAGCCTAGATGATGTTGATTTGCGTATGGTATTGACCGATTTATGCGTACTCGATTTCGCTGGGCCCAATCACCAAATGCGCGTGGTCAGTTTGCATCCTGGCGTTGAGATTGACGAAGTGGTTGAAAATACCGGGTTTGAATTATCCATTCCGGATAGCATTCCCACCACTGCTGCGCCTACGCAAGAACAACTGGCGGTTATTGCGCAAATTGACCCGCATAATTTACGCGCTAAGCAACTAAAAGATAACCCACCGGGTGTTCGCACTTAGCAATCGATCGTTCACTTAAAAACAGATAAGCAGGTTAGCTATGTCACAGCCATATGGAACCACTATTCATGCCAACGGTGTTGCCGAGCTGGTGTTTAACCATCCACCGGTTAACGCGTTTGATAGCGGCACCTGGTTTGCCATTGCCGCCGAAATTGAAGCGTTGGGCAAAAACAATGATGTCAAAGTTATTATTATTGCCGCCGAAGGCAAAGGCTTCTGTGCCGGTGTTGATATCAAAGAGCTTGCCGCCGATGGCAGCAAAATTCTCGATGTTAATCGCGGTAACTATGATACCTTTAAAGCTATTCACTTAAACCCCAAGCCCGTGATTGTTGCCTTGCACGGCTTTGTACTCGGTGGTGGTATTGGTATTAGCGGTGCGGCTGACATTATTGTGGCATCAGAGTGTGCCAACTTTGGTGTGCCCGAAATCGATCGTGGCGCGATGGGTGGCGGTGCGCATTTGCAGCGTATGTTTCCGGTGCAGAAAGTGCGGTATATGTATTTTACCGGCGAATTTATCGATGCCCAGGAGGCCTATCGCCTGGGTGCAGTAGAGCGTGTGGTACCGCGCGATCAGCTAATTCCAACCGTTAGGGAGATGGCCAATAAAATTGCTGAGAAGTCACCGGCAATGGTCAAACTCGCTAAAGAGGCATTAACCGGTGTTGAAGATGGCGATTTAGAAGATAAGTATCGCTGGGAGCAAGGCTTTACCTTTGAAGCTTACACTATGGGCGACTCTCAGGAAGCGCGCGATGCTTTTGTTGAAAAGCGCGACGCCGAATTTAAAAAATAACCGTGACAAAAATTCTATGGATTTAAATTACACAGCAGAACAAACAGCCTTTCGCGCCGAAGTGCGCGAATGGTTGGCGGCTAATGTGCCCGCCGAACCGCTACCTAGTTTTGATACCGAAGCGGGTTTTCAGGCTCATAGAGAATGGGAAGCCAAGCTCTACGAAGGCCGCTGGGGCATGATTACCTGGCCAGAGTCAATGGGTGGGCGCGGCGCCGATCTGTTGCAATGGCTGATTTTCGAAGAAGAGTATTACGCAGCCGGTGCACCACTGCGCGTTAATCAAAACGGTATCTTTTTGCTTGGCCCCACCATGATGGAATACGGCACCGATTCGCAAAAGCAACGCTTTTTAACCGGTATGGCAACCGGTAAAGATATCTGGTGCCAGGCCTGGTCTGAACCCAATGCCGGTTCAGATATGGCTGCTATCCGCTCAAAAGCGGAATTATCTGAAGACGGCACGCACTATATTGTTAATGGACAAAAAACCTGGTCTACCCGTGCAGTGTGGGCCGACTGGGCGTTTGGAATGTTTCGTACCGATCCTGACTCTGAGCGCCATAAAGGCTTAAGTTTTATTTTGGTGCCGCTTGATCTTGAAGGTATTACCGTGCGGCCAATACCACAGCTTGATGGTTTGCCCGGTTTTGCCGAAATCTTTTTTGATAACGTAAAAGTACCCGCCGACTGTTTGCTGGGTGAAGAGAGCAAGGGCTGGGGTGTGGCTATGGCAACCGCAGGTTTTGAACGTGGCTTGATGTTGCGATCACCGGCACGCTTTCAGCAAACTGCCAAGCGACTGCTTGAGTTATATAAGGCCAACCAGGCCACGGCAGATGCCGACCCTGCGGTTAAAAAAGCGGTGATCAAAGCCTATATGGATGCCGAAGCTTATACGCTGGCGACCTATCAAACGGCCTGTCGTCTAGTGAAAGGCGGCAAAATTGGTGCGGAGTCTTCAACCAATAAAATATTCTGGTCGGAGCTAGATCGCGATATGCATGCTACCGCAATGAGTATTCTGGGCGCGCGCGCCGAGTTGTTGCCGCATGCGCCGGATGCTGGCGAAGTTGGCAACTGGTTAGACGGTTGGTTGTTCTCGCAAAGCGGACCCATCTATGCGGGCACCAATGAAATTCAACGCAATATTATCGCTGAGCGTATGCTCGGTATGCCACGGTAAGGGAGAATAACTATGGACTTTACCTTTACTGAAGATCAGTTACTGTTTCAGGAATCGGTACGCGAATTTCTGATAAATGAAGTGACCGCCGAAAGTATTCGCGCGCTATGGGAAACCGATAGCGGACGCTCTGATACTTTGTGGTCGCAACTGGCAGAGCTGGGATTAACGGCAATGACAGTGCCCGAAGCTTTTGGTGGTTTGGGTATGAACGAATTGGACTTCGTGCTTATCGCGCAGGAGTGTGGTTATGTCGCCTTACCTGCACCGTTAGTGCATACGGCGCTAGTTGCAGTGCCAACGCTTTGTGCTCTCGAGGGTGAGGCAGGCGAAGCATTAAAAGCGCAGTGGTTACCAGCGATCGCTGAGGGCAGTGCAAAAGTGGTTGTGGGTCTTGAAGCAAACTACGTGGTTGAAGATGCGCATATTGCCGACCTGTTGATTATGCAGCATGGCGAGCAGTTGCATGCGTTAACCAAAGAACAATTCACCGTGCAACATAATGAATCGGTAGATCCCAGCCGAAAACTCTTTACCGTGAGCTGGACGCCAGGTGGCCAGACGCTAATTGCCGACGGTGAAGTTGCACAGCAACTGATTACTGCCGCATTAGATCGAGGAGCATTAGGCGTTGCAGCAGAATCGCTGGGTTTATCGCAGCGAATGGTTGATGCTGCGGTTACTTACACCGCAGACAGGCAGCAATTTGGTAAGCCTATCGGCAGTTTTCAGGCAGTTAAACACTTAATGGCTAATATTGCTTTTAAACTCGAATACGCCAAAACCCCGGTATATCGAGCGGCTTACGCATTAGCGCATCAGTTAAGCACGGCGTCGGTGAATGTCAGCCATGCAAAGGTTGCTGCCACCGAAGTGGCGCAAATCGCCGCGCGCAATACCATGCAGGCACACGGTGCTATGGGTTATACCTGGGAAGTCGATTTGCAAATATTTATGAAAAAAGCCTGGGCCTATAACAATACCTGGGGTATGACCGCGTTTCATGAGCAGCGAGTCGCTGAATTCGCATTGGCCGATCAAGCGCCCATTGGTGCTGGCAATACCTTTGCCAGTTGCTAATTTGATTATCAAATATTGGAGACATCTTAATGCCCGAAGCCTATATCGTTGATGCGCTGCGAAGCCCAACCGGAAGACGCAAAGGTGGCCTGGCCCATGTGCATGCCGCCGATCTGGGTGGTCATGTATTAAAAGCGATTGTTGAGCGCAACGCGATTCCCGCCGACGAATACGATGATGTTATTTTTGGTAGTGTCGATACCATTGGCCCATTGGCAGGTGATATTGCACGCACTGCCTGGCTGGTTGCGGGTTTGCCTGACTGTGTTCCTGGCACAACCATCGATCGCCAGTGTGGTTCATCACAACAGGCGGTGCATTTTGCTGCCCAGGCGGTGATGAGCGGCACTCAGGATGTGATTGTTGCCGGTGGTGTACAGACCATGACGCAAATCCCGATAAGTTCAGCAATGACAGCAGCCGAGCCGTTGGGTTTTAGCGACCCCTTTACCGGTTCAACGGGCTGGGTAGAGCGCTATGGCAATAAACCGCCCACGCAATTTAATTCGGCGCAAATGATTGCTGATAAATGGGATTTAAGCCGCAAAGATTTAGAGGTTTATTCACTCGAATCGCATACACGCGCTTTAAACGCAATTGCCCAGGGGCGTTTTGCCAAAGAGATTGTGCCGTTAGAAGGCGTTGAGCACGACGAGACGCCGCGTCAAAGTACCTTGGAAAAAATGGCCGAGCTGGATTACCTGTTTGGTTGCGAAAAGGTAACCGCAGCGGTTTCGAGCCAGACCTGTGACGCGAGTAGTGTTGTGCTAGTGGTATCAGAAGCTGCACTGAAAAAATATAACTTAACACCGAGAGCGCGTATTCACCATATGAGTGTGCGGGCCGAAGACCCTATCTGGATGTTAACCGCGCCGATTTCGGCAACAAAATATGCATTAGATAAAGCCGGTATGACATTAAACGATATCGATTTGGTTGAAATCAACGAAGCGTTTGCCTCGGTCGTCATGGCCTGGTTAGCTGAGACTGGCTACGACCATGCCAAAACCAATGTTAATGGCGGCGCGATTGCACTGGGGCATCCGCTGGGTGCAACCGGTACTAAATTAATGACTACCTTATTGCATGAGCTTGAGCGCACCGGCGGTCGCTATGGTTTGCAAACCATGTGCGAAGGTGGTGGTCAGGCTAACGTGACGATTATCGAGCGTTTATAAAACAGGAGCAGGCAACATGTCACTAGAGCAGAAAATTACCGATGCGGTCAACACCTATATCACGGCATTTGAAAACGAAGACCTCGATGCAATTATGGGTATATATGCTGACGACTGCAGTGTTGAGGATCCCGTTGGCTCGCCAGTCAAGCAAGGGCGAGCAGCTGTGCAGGAGTTTTACAAAGGCGCAATAAAAATGAAGGTTAAATTGCAGCTCGAAGGGCAAATTCGTATCGCCGGTAACGAGGCGGCCTTTGCCTTTAGCGGTGAGGTTGATACTGGCGACGGCATTATGACGTTTAACCCCATTGATGTGATGGTGTTTAACGACGAAGGCAAAGTGACTTCAATGCGTGCGTTTTTTGGCCCCACCAACTCTGGTATGAAAAGCTAATTAATGAGCGCGTCACAGGATAATACTGCGATAAAGAATCTGGCCTTGGCTTATGCGCAGGCAGTCGATCGTCGCGACACGGTGCTACTGCTATCGTTGTTTAGCGATGAGGCCGAAATCGTAATGCCTGGCTCATGCCTGAAAGGTAAGGCAGAGTTGGCCGGCATTGCCACCATGCTGGAACAAATGTTCGAATCTACTCAGCATAAGGTTTTTAATCATCGCGCAGAGATTAATGGTGATACGGCAACAGCCGAAACCTATTGCACCGCAAGTCATTTGCGTTTGTTGGAAAATGGTAAGCGTGAAGTCGAAGACTGGGCTGTGCGCTACCAGGATAAGCTGGTAAAACACAATGGTGAATGGCTTTTTAGCCGTCGCGAGCTGGTGATTGACTGGGTAGAAGTTCGTCCGGCAATGGCGTTTGGTGAACAGTTTAAATAAACCTGCTGTGTAAAAGGCAGGGCAAAAACAATAGTGTAAACGACAGGTTTTGGAGATAAATTAAATGGCTGGAATTTGTGATTCAAGGGTAGCAATTATTACCGGTGCGGGTGGTGGCTTGGGTGCCGCACATGCCAAGGCATTTGCCGCCGAAGGTGCCAGTGTAGTTGTCAATGATATTAATCAGGATGCTGCCCAGGCCGTGGTTGATGAAATTACTGCCAGCGGTGGCAGCGCAATAGTCAATACATCTGATATCACCAACTACGACGATTCTGCCAATGCCGTGAAGCAGGCGATTGAGGCCTTTGGTGGTTTGCATATTGTCGTGAACAATGCAGGTATTAATCGCGACCGTATGTTCGCATCGCTCACTGAGCCTGAGTGGGATGCCATTATGGCGGTGCATCTCAAAGGGCATTTTTGCATTAGCTCACATGCAGTTCACTACTGGCGTGCAGAAGCTAAAGCAGGCAACCCTGTTTCGGCGCGCATACTTAACACCACCTCGGGCGCGGGTTTGCAGGGATCTATTGGCCAGTCTAACTATGCTGCTGCTAAAGCCGGTATTGCGGCATTAACTTTGAATCAAGCCGCTGAACTGGGTCGTTATGGTATTACTGCCAATGCGGTTGCACCCGCAGCGCGAACCGGAATGACTACTGCGGTAGAAGCTATGGCCACGCGTATGGCCAAGCCCGAAGACGGTAGCTTTGACTACTGGGATCCGGGCAATGTTTCACCATTGCTGGTTTGGTTGGCGTCGGAAGACGGCGGCAAAATCAGTGGCAGGATTTTTGAAGCAGAGGGCGGCAAAATTTCAATTGCTGATGGCTGGCGTTCTACCGAGGGTGTTGATAAAGGGGATAAATGGCAAGCTGCGGAAATTGGTGGTGCAATTGATACCTTGCTGGCCAAAGAAGTGCCTGCACAAAAAGTTTACGGTACCTAAATTAATTTACTGCGCATGCAGCAATTGTGTGCTGCATGCCCAAGACGATACTTATAACGTCAATCGAGGTTAATCTTTTGGATTTTGCATTTACCCAAGAGCAGGAAATGATCCGCGAATCGGCGGTGGGCTTTCTTGCCGATGTTTCTTCCAGCGAAGCGATTCGCAAGGCCATGGTTACTGACTCGGGTTTCGATCCGCAAGTTTGGCAGCGCATATGTAGCGAAATGTACTGGCAGGCTATTCATATTCCCGAAGCTTACGGCGGTATGGGGCTGGGTTATGTTGAGCTTGCAGCACTGCTCGAGCAAATGGGTAAACATTTACTGTGTTCGCCATTTATGTCGACAGTTTGCCTTGCCGCCAATGCGCTAATGGTTGCGGGTACTGAAGAGCAAAAGCTAAATTACCTTAGCCAAATTGCCGAAGGGTCGTTAACAGCAACGCTGGCCTATACCGGTGCCAGTGGGCGTTGGGATGCCGATGGCGTTGAGGCTACATATGAACAGCAAGGTGATAACGTTAGTTTGAATGGTGTGCTGCGTTATGTACCCGATGGTCATACAGCCGATCTTTTAGTGGTCGCGGCGCGTCAGGCGGGAACAACAGGTGAAGACGGTATTGGTCTGTTTTTGGTGCACGGCAATGCGGCTGGCGTTGAGCGCAGCTTACTGCCGACTATGGATCAAACCCGCAAACAGGCCGAAATAAAACTCAGCGATGTCAATATCGGTGGCGAGGCGATTATGCTCAATGCCGGTGAAGCCTGGCCGCATTTGGCGCGCATTATTCAACTGGCGCAGGTATGTGTAGCGGCTGAGCAAATGGGCGGTGCCCAGCAGGTACTCGATATGGCGGTAGACTACACCCAGGAGCGGGTGCAGTTTGGCAGGGCCATTGCGAGCTATCAGGCCATTAAGCATAAAGCGGCCGATATGATGTTAAAAGCTGAGGTTGCACGCTCAGCGGTTTACTACGCCGCCTGCGTTGCGCAGGAGGTATTAGCGAAAAATGGCGATGCTAATGTAGCGGCCGATTTGCCACAGGCGGCCAGCATGGCCAAAGCTTATTGTTCCGATAGCTACTTTTTTAATGCGGGTAATGCCATCCAATTATTTGGTGGGGTTGGTTTCACCTGGGAGTACGATTGTCATTTATATTTTAAGCGCGCTAAATCAAGCGAAACCTTTTTAGGCAATGGTAGCTATCATCGTGAGTTAATTGCTAGTCAGTTATTGGACTAGACACTGTGTTTAGACGTTGTATTTCGATATTGTATTTAGACGCTGGATCATAAGTCGGATTAGCGCCAGTTAAAGCGCATTACTTGAGGTTGGTTTAAATGAAGTTACAGTTTAGCGCTGCAGACGAAGCCTTTCGCGCCGAAATTGCGGGTTGGTTAGAGGCCAAGCTCAGCGGTGAGTTTGAGGTGATTCGTTATCGTGGTGGTCCTGGCGATGAGCATATGTACCCTGCAGAGCGTCACGCCTGGGAGAAAAAACTCGCCGCCGGAGGTTGGACCTGTATTGGCTGGCCAAGTGAGCACGGTGGTCGTGATGCAACCATAGAGCAGCAGGTGATTTTTCATGAAGAGTACGCCAGGGCGGGTGGCCCCGGTCGTATGGGGCATATTGGTGAAGGGCTGGCAGGCCCTACGATTATTGCCTATGGCAATGATGAGCAAAAACAAAAATATCTGCCGGGTATATTAAACGGCACAGAATTATGGTGTCAGGGTTACTCCGAGCCATCGGCAGGTTCTGATCTTGCGGCAGTGAAAACCAAGGCAGTACTCAATAACGATTCAGGTAAGTGGCAGATCAGTGGGCAAAAGGTCTGGACTTCACTGGCGCACGAGTCCGACTGGTGCTTTGTGGTTGCGCGTACCGACCCGCAGTCGCAAAGACATAAAGGTCTTGGTTTCTTTTTGGTGAAAATGAACCAGCCGGGTGTTGAGGTTCGACCGATTGAACAACTCACAGGTACCTCTGAATTTAATGAGGTTTTTTTTGACGAAGCGGTTGCCGAAGATATTTTAGGTGAACCCGGTGAAGGCTGGGGCATTGCCATGGCGTTGCTGGGTTTTGAGCGTGGTGTCTCGACGCTGGGCCAGCAAATGTTATTTCAAAATGAACTCGATGTGATTATCGAGGCGGCCAAAGCCAATGGCGCCAGCAAAGACCCGGTGCTGCGCCAGCGAATTGCCGAGGCGCATACCGGCTTGCGGTTAATGCGTTATAACGCAATGCGAATGTTATCGGACCCCAGCAGTGGTGATTTGGATAAATCAGCGCTGGTATACAAGCTGCACTGGGCCAGTTGGCACCGCAATCTGGGTAAGTTGGCAATGGATGTGCTGGGGCCAGAAGCTGAGATTTGCGAAAGCGGGCCGTACAATTTAACGCGTTTGCAGTCGATGTACCTGTTTACTCGCTCCGATACCATTTATGGTGGCACCAACCAGGTGCAGCGCAATATTATTGCCGAGCGGGGTTTGGGTATGCCGCGCGAAGCGAAAGGTTAAAATAACCCACGCATTAGCAACCGCCAACCTGGAGGGTAAAGCATTGAGTAAAGCGATTCCACCGTATGTCGAAGGCCACAATTTACTGGCTGGCAAAACCGTATTAATTACTGCAGCAGCGGGCGCGGGTATTGGCTTTGCCGCCGCCAAGCGCGCTGCCGAAGAGGGTGCGCAAGCGCTGGTGATTGCTGATATCCACGAAGGACGGTTAAATAAATCGGCCGATAAGCTAGCAGAAGAAACCGGTTTACGCCCAGATATCAAACTTTGCAACGTCACTGATGAAGCAGATGTGCAAGCGCTTATCAATTTTGCGGTTGAGAAAATGGGCCATATCGATGTGTTAATCAACAATGCAGGTCTGGGTGGTTCTAAACTGCTGGTTGATATGGAAGACGATGAATGGAATCGCGTTATTGACGTGACGCTTAATGGAACCATGAGAATGACGCGAGCGGCGCTAAAACATATGCAACCGCGGGGCAAGGGCGTGATAGTGAATAACGCCTCCGTTTGTGGTTGGCGTGCGCAAATAGAACAGTGTCACTATGCGGCGGCTAAGGCCGGCGTTATGGCCCTAACGCGCTGTTCGGCGTTAGAGGCGGCAGATTATGGCGTGCGTATTAATGCCGTGTCGCCCAGTATTGCGGTGCATGAATTTTTGAAAAAGTCGGCTTCCGAAGAATTGTTGGCCGACCTGGTTAAAGACGAAGCTTTTGGCCGTGGCGCGGAAGTGTGGGAAGTTGCCAACGTAATGATGTTTCTGGCCAGTGATTATTCATCGTATATGACTGGCGAAGTGGTTAGCTGTTCTTCGCAACGCAGTTAATCAATTAATTCAACGATAACTAATTGGGAGAAACCCGAATGCGTGAAGCAGTGATTGTTTCAACAGCCAGAACCGCCTTAGCCAAATCCTTTCGCGGCAGCTTTAATGATACCGAAGCACCCGCCATGGGTGGCCACTGCGTGAAAGCAGTGATTGAAAAAGCGGGTATTGACCCTGCAATGGTCGATGATTGTATTTTTGGTGCCGCCGCACAGCAGGGTACGCAATCTTATAACCTCGGTCGCCTTTGCGGTATTGTTGGTGGCTTGCCAGATACCACGGCGGGTATGGCAATAGAGCGGCAGTGTTCATCGGGTTTAATGTCTATTGCAAGCGCTGCCAAAAGCATTATGTGTAACGAGTACGATGCTGCTGTGGCTGGTGGAGTTGAATCAATTTCACTGACGCAAAATAAACACAAAAATACTTATCGTAGTCAATCGAAAGCGGTTATCGAGCAAGACCCAACGGCTTATATGCCCATGCTGGAAACGGCCGAGGTGGTTTCTGAGCGATATAATATTTCGCGCGAAGCGCAAGATGAATACAGTTTGCAAAGTCAGCAGCGTACGGCAGCTGCTCAGCAAAACGGTATTTTTGATGACGAAATTGTGCCAATGAATGCAGTGAAAGCTGTATTTAATAAAGAAACCAAAGAAACCACTTACGAAGAAGTAGTGGTTGATAAAGACGAGTGCAACCGTCCATCGACCACATTAGAGGGCTTGCAAAGTCTTGACCCAGTTTGGAAAGACGGCAATTGGGTGAAAGAGGGCCGTTTTATCACTGCGGGTAACTCATCACAACTCTCTGATGGTGCAGCAGCATCGTTAGTGATGGATGCAGGCCTGGCTAAAGCGCAGGGTTTAAGCCCGCTGGGTTATTACCGCGGCCTGGCCGTTGCTGGCTGCAAGTCAGACGAAATGGGTATTGGGCCAGTTTTTGCGGTCCCCAAGCTGCTTGATCGCCATGGTTTATCGGTTGACGATATCGGCGTATGGGAGCTTAACGAAGCCTTTGCCTGCCAGGTGATTTACTGCCGCGATCAACTGGGTATCGATAACGATAAACTCAATATCAATGGTGGCTCAATTTCTATTGGTCATCCATTTGGTATGAGTGGTGCGCGTATGGTTGGGCATGCTTTGCTTGAAGGTAAACGGCGCGGCGAGAAATACGTGGTGGTAACCATGTGTATTGGCGGCGGTATGGGAGCGGCAGGGCTATTTGAAGTAGCCTGATGCCGTCATGCTCTAGCTTTTTAGCGTACAGACCGGCTTATGGCCGGTCTTTTACGTTAGAATATTCAACTTTGTTTATTCACTTTTTTCGCCAGATATAAAAGGAAAACGCAGTGGCAAAATTTATTGGCGCCTTACTCGGCTTTTTTTGGGGTGGTTTTCTCGGCGCGATTTTAGGTTACTTTATTGGTGGCTTTTTTTCGAGTAGCGCGCGCGGCAAGTTGCGCCACAGCTATACTGCGCATAATCAAAGCCCAGAGATATTTTTCTCAACTACCTTTTTGCTAATGGGGCATATTGCCAAGGCCGATGGCAGAATTAGCGAAGAGGAAATTAGTCAGGCCGAAGCCTTAATGGGCAAAATGGGCGTGGTAGGCGGTAAGCGTGAAGCGGCCATAGGCTTATTTAAGCAGGGCGCGGCGGCGGATTTTGATATGCAGTCTACGCTGGCGGAGTTTGTTACCGCTGCGCGCTTTCGACCCGACTTGAAGCGCAACCTGATTATGTTCCTGGTTGAAATGGCCATGGCCGATGAAGAGCTGCATAACACTGAGGAGAGTATGCTTCGCAGAGTTGCCACAGCGCTTAATATTGATATGCGCAGCTTTGAGCAGATGCTGGAAATGCTTAAAGCGCAACACGCATTTTCCGGTTCTGCACATAAGCCCAGTAGTGCCGATGAGTTGACAATGGCATATAAAGCCTTGGGTGTGCCGGCCAGCGCCACCGATAAAGAATTGAAACGCGCCTATAGAAAACTAATGAGCCAGTACCACCCCGATAAAATGATCGCGAAAGGCGTACCAGAAGATATGCTGGCAATTGCCACCGAGAAAACCCAGGAGATTCAGGCCGCCTACGATATTATTGAAAGGGCGCGCAAGTGATGGGTTGGGTGTTAGTGTTAATGTTAGTGCTAGTGTGGAAGTAGGAGTGCTTGGCTAAGATCCCGCACCTACCGACTCTGCTGCGCTGGGGGGCTCCGGGGTGAGCTGGAGTGATCGGGGCTTGGGGAATTTAGCAAGGCTGCACGAGTTACTTGTTTAATCAGGATAATATAATGTTTAAGAAAGTTTGCTTGCTAAGTGTTTGGGTGATGCTGCTAGGCTCTTGCACGGGTTTAAACGATGATGCGAGCTCTAATTCGCAGTACGCTAACTCGCAATACACTAAGTCACAGTACAGCGCCGATATTACTCGCACAGAGGGTGGAATACCGCATATCGTCGCAGACGATTGGGGTAGTCTGGGTTTCGGTACTGCCTATGCTATGGCAGAAGATAATGTCTGCTTTATGGCAGAACATTACCAAATGATGGCCGCCGAGCGCTCTCGGTATCACGGCCCCAAAGAAGGAAGACTGGAAAGCGATTTTTTCTATCAATTGCTAATTGATCGAGCACTTGCGCGCGAACCGCTCAACAACAAGCTTGAGCAACTGTTTCTTGGCGCCGCTAATGGCTTTAATCACTATTTAAATGCAATCGGTATTGACGCGCTACCCGATGCCAGCTGTCGCGGTGCCGGCTGGGTGAAACCAGTGCGAGCCATCGATGTTAAGCGTATTTCCCGTATTGATATTTTTCTCGACTACCTGAAACCTCAAATTGTTGCCGCAGCGCCACCTGAGGCCACCGTGGGTGCAGCTAAGCCGGTTAATAGTAGGATGACTGCGCTGCAAATTGCATCGCGCGTAGAAGCGTATCTCGAAGTACCCAAGCAAGGTGGCAGTAATGGCATTGCAGTAGGTAGTGCGGCTTCTGAAAATGGTGCCGGTTTACTATTGGCCAATCCCCATGTCGCCTGGCACGAAAAGTTCTTTCGCTTTTTCCCTATGCATCAAACCATTCCCGGCGAATTAGATATTATTGGAGCCAATATGATAGGGCGACCGCGAGTCGGTTTTGGTGCAACCCGCAATATTGCCTGGACCAATACCGTATCAAAGGCAAAGCGCATGAGCTTTTACCGGCTTAAGCTGGTGCCAGGTAAACCAGACCACTACCTGTTTGATGGCAAGGAGTACGCTATGAAACAGGAGCAGGTAACGGTTCGAATGCGCAATGCGCAGGGCGAGTTAGAGAGCCGCAGTCATACGTTTTACTCTACCCATTTTGATGCCATGCTGGTAGAGAGCGATTTTTTTAGCTGGAACGAGCAACACGCATTTGCGGTTAAAACTCTCGACTTAGGCTGGCGCCCAGAGCTTGCTGCATTTGCTCAGTACGATGCTAAAACGGTGCGTGAGCTCAAGCAGGTGCATGATGATTTTCAATTTATGACGGTGAACCTGGTTGCAGTCGACCGCGATGGCGAGGCGCTATATGCCGAGCCAGGTCCGGTGCCGTTGCTGACCGAAGCACAGCTAGCCACTTGTACACTACTGCATGGCGCAGCGCTCGATGGCAGTCGCAGCGAATGTCAGTGGTGCAGCGATGCAAGCGCAGTGACAAGCGGTATCTATGGCCCGGGTAGTATGCCGCATATTTATAGAAGCGATTATGTTACCAACTCTAACGATAGCTACTGGTTGTCAAATCCCAATGCACCGTTGAACGCTGGATATACCTCAATGGTTGGCAGTAGCAAAACCAAGCGTACCTTAAGAACCCGCTCGGGTTTGGCGATGATGCAGCGATTATTGCAGGCTGATAGCAGCGGCTCCGAGGGAAAAATTAATCTGCAGGAATTAATCGATATCACCCTGGCCAATGAAAACTACGCAGGCCAGCTGATTCGTGATGACCTGGTGGCATTTTGTCGCGAAACCCAAACGGTTGAGATTAACGGCAATTCGGTAGATTTAAACCAGGCTTGTGATGTGCTTGCCGAATGGGATTTACACTCAAATAATAATAGTCGCGGCGCGCATTTGTTTCGCGAAACGCTTGCGGCCTTGCACGACTATAAATTTAAACGCTATCTGCCCGAATCATTGGATGCAAAAGTCGCGTTTGATATTAACCGCCCCATAGATACCCCCAGCGGCATCGCCGCCAGTAGCAGGCTGGCAGCCTTGGCGGGCCTGGGTAAAGCGGTATTGCGATTGCAAAATGCAGGCGTCGCTATCGATGCGCCGCTGGGAGATGTGCAGTATGTGATGCGTAATAATAAAAAAATTCCGATTCATGGCGGGCAGGAAATTGAAGGCGTATTTAATAAAATCGAATCGGATTTTGTCGAGCAACAGGGTTATCCTGAGGTCACTCGTTGGAGTACCAGCTGGCTACTTGCCGCCGATTTTAAGCAGGATTGGCCGCAGGTAAAAGGGTTATTAGCCTATTCAATATCCTTAAACCCCGAATCACCTTATTACTCTGATCAAACAGAATTATATTCGAACAAACAGTGGCTCCATATTCCGTTTAAACCGGCGGATATTCGTGCCGCAGCAAAACGGCGCTACAGCGTACAGTCGTCACAACGTTAACCAATGGCTGGAAACACAGTATGACAGGTTTAACTAAAAACCAGATTAAAGTAGACTTGTTTGCATCAGTAGAATCTATTCAGGCAGGTTTAGCCGCTGAAGGTTATATCGCAAGCGCGGCTATTGCTACCGCAGTTTATGTCGCGCATCATTTGCAAAAGCCTGTGCTTATTGAAGGGCCAGCCGGTGTGGGTAAAACCGAGTTAGCCAAAACCCTGTCTGCTTGCCTGTCTCAAGCTCTGGTTCGCCTGCAGTGCTATGAGGGCCTCGATGAGTCAAAGGCGTTGTACGAATGGAAATACGGTAAGCAATTACTTTATACCCAGCTGCTTAAAGAAAAGCTGGGTGATGTATTGCAATCAGCCCAGGGGTTATCTGAATCTATGCAGCGCTTGCATGGTGTCAGTGACGAGTTTTACGCCGAAGAATTTTTACAGCCAAGGCCACTGCTGCAGGCTATTAGCAACCCACAAGGTGCGGTGCTGCTGGTTGATGAAATTGATAAAGCCGACTATGAATTTGAGTCGCTACTGTTGGAAATATTATCAGACTATCAGGTAACTGTACCGGAATTAGGTACAGTTAGCGCCACAACGGTACCGTTAGTTTTTTTAACCAGTAACAATACCCGTGAATTAAGTGATGCACTTAAGCGTCGTTGCTTGCATTTATATATCGACTTTCCTGATGCTGAGCTGGAGCGCCGAATTATCACCAGCCGCGTACCCGATATCTCCGCGACACTAACCCAGTCGTTGGTGGCATTTGTACAGTCATTGCGAAGCATTGACTTAAAGAAATCGCCCTCGGTAAGCGAAACTATTGATTGGGCCAACGCTTTATTGTTACTGCATGCCGATAAACTGGACCGTGCGACCGTAGAAAATACGCTGAACCTGTTATTAAAATTTCAGGAGGATATCGCAGTGGTTAGCGATGATTTACCTGGTTTAATTAAGAGCAGTCAGGCTGCTGTTCGCAATAGCGCTAACACGTTGGGTGAATAGTGGAGGCGGTTTTAATTCGCTTTATTGAGGTTTTGCGCAATGCAGAGCTTAGGGTGTCGCCGGCTGAAACTATCGATGCGGTTAATGCAGTTGCATTGGTGGGATATCAGCAACGCAGCTTGCTGCGCAACACGCTTGCTAGTGTGTTGGCAAAAAGCGAATTTGAAAAGCAGCGTTTCGACCAATGCTTTGACCAGTTTTTTAAGCTCGACCCTTTTAATTGGAATGATACCCAGCTTCAGCTAAGCGATAGCGCTGCTGAGCAAGCTGACGCTACAGAGCAAAATAGTGATGGTGAAGGCTCGGGTAACTGTGATGATGGCTCAGGTGATGGCTCAGCTGATAGCCAGGTAGAACTGCAACAAGCGTTGGATCAGAATGATATCGACGCCAGTCTACAGGCACTGGCAGGGCCTGAGGGGGCTGATCAAGAACAATCTGCCGGTGCATCTGCACATAATGACGCAAGTAATGAGGCAGTCAGCGAAGCTAGTGGTGTCGATGATAGTAACGATACCAGTATGAGTACATCGCTATTGGGTATTATGCTTGCTGCCATGCTTAACAATGACCAGGCGAGGCTGGCGATGCAAATTCAAGCGGCGGCCAGCGCTAATAAGCTCGATACAATACGCTATGCCACCCAGCGTTCACTGTTTCGCTATCGTATATTGCAGTCATTAGAAATCAATAACATTGAAAATGTTATTAAAGCCTTACAGGCAGGCACTGTAGAAGCACGGCAACAGGCTAAGCAGCTGCGCCAGGCCACTGATCGTTTGCGTGACCAGGTAGCGGATTATATTGACCAGCAATTAATATTAAACGCCGATGCTGCCTCGCGTCAGTTGCGCGAAGATATTTTGCAAAACGCCAATCTATCTCGCATTGAGCAGCGCCATTTTGAAGCCATGCAAACGCTGGTGCAAAAAATGTCTAAAGCATTGGTGTCACGCTACGCGCGTCGCCGTCGAATGCAGCGACGTGGGCAGCTCGATGTACCCAAAACCATTCGCCATAATATGAGTCACGACGG
>CBFHXO010000056.1:0-18168 GCA_965659815.1 Pseudomonadales bacterium | reverse complement strand
ATTAATGATCTGGTGCTACCCACTGGCAGGCTGGGCGCACAGCGCGATGCCGCCTATAAGAAATTGTTAGATATTCCAGGCGTAAGCTGCGTTAAACCCAAGGGCGCAATTTATATGTTCCCCAAGCTCGATGAAAAAGTCTACCCGATTAAAAACGATGAGAAGTTTGTACTGGATTTACTGCTAGAGCAAAAAATGCTGCTGGTGCAGGGGTCGGCCTTTAATTTAGATAGCCGCCATCATCTGAGAATTGTATTTTTACCCGAGCAGTACGTATTAAGCGACGCTATCGATCGGCTGGGTAAATTCTTAAGCCAACGCAGAGCGTAACGCATAACGCTTATTTAAACTCAATCGTCGAAGCCGGTTTGCTCACAATGGAGTGAACCACACGCCTACCCCTCCTTTTGGTTAGATATGACGCAACAAGCCAAACATATGGAAGACCCCACTAAAGTTGAGGAGTTACTCGGCATTTTTGATGAGCGGAAAAAAGAGCCTATCGATTATCGTAGAGGTGGGGTCATCACTATTTCGGTGGGGGTCGGTATTTATCTGCTTGGCGTCACAGCACTGGGTCCGGTCTTAAAAGGTATTGGACTACTGGTGGGAGCGATTGGCGCAGGTACCATGATTGCAGGTTATCTCTACCCCAACACCGGCGCAGAGTTAACCAACGCAGTTGAAAAATTTGAAGAGCAATAAGCCGTGGGTAAACACCACGAAAAACTTTTAAACAATCTTGCAGCGTTGAGAAAATCCGCTGGATTAACGCAGCAGCAGCTGTCGGAGCGCGCCGAAGTTTCGCGAAAAAGTATTAACGCCATTGAAAACGGCATTTACGTCCCTTCAACTGTGCTGGCATTAAAAATCGCTAAAACACTTAACTGCACGGTTGAAGAATTATTTCAATTACCCTGATTGGCGAAACGAAGCCCCTACTCCCACTCAATCGTTGAAGGTGGTTTACTGGATACATCGTAAACCACCCGCGCGACCTGCTCGATCTCGTTCATAATGCGCCGCGACACCGTTTCGAGTAATGCCGGTGGTAAATGCGCCCAACGCGCCGTCATAAAATCAATGGTTTCTACCGCGCGTAACGCAATCACCCATTCGTAGCGACGCGCATCACCAACCACACCGACCGATTTAACCGGGACAAAAACAGCAAAGGCCTGGCTGGTCTTGTGATACCAGTCGGCTTTATGAAGCTCTTCGATAAAAATATGATCGGCGCGACGCAGAATATCAGCGTACTCTTTTTTCACCTCACCCAATATTCGCACACCTAAACCCGGGCCAGGAAATGGATGACGGTAAACCATATCGTAGGGCAAACCCAACTCCAAACCCATTTTGCGCACTTCGTCTTTAAACAACTCACGCAGGGGCTCCACCAGTTTTAAATGCATATCCTCAGGCAAGCCACCCACGTTATGGTGCGACTTGATCACATGCGCCTTACCATTTTTAGAGCCCGCAGACTCAATGACATCGGGATAAATCGTGCCCTGCGCCAACCAGTTGGCATCTTGAATTTTGCCTGCCTCGTCGTTAAAAATATCGATAAAGGTATTACCAATGACTTTGCGCTTATGCTCGGGGTCTGCCGAACCCGCCAGGCCATCGAGAAAGCGTTGTTCAGCATCGACGCGAATAACCTTCACGCCCATATTTTGCGCAAACATCGCCATTACCTGGTCGCCTTCGTTTAAGCGCAATAAACCGTTATCAACAAACACACAAGTCAATTGATCGCCAATCGCTTTATGCAATAGCGCCGCAACCACCGATGAATCAACACCACCAGACAAACCCAAAATAACCTGCTCATTACCCACCATGGCGCGGGTTTTCTCAATTGCGACATCGACAATATTGGCAATGGTCCAAAGCCCGTCACAACCACAAAGATTATGAGTAAACTGTTGCAGCAGATCTTGCCCACAGTGTGTATGAGTTACCTCAGGGTGGAACTGTACGCCATAAAAATGCCGCGAGGTATCGGCCATAGCGGCAATCGGCGCGCTTTCGGTCGAGGCCATTAATGCAAAACCCTCGGGCATGGTTGTGACCTTATCGCCATGGCTCATCCATACATCGAGCTGACCTGCTTCAAGACCTTCGTCCTGCAAGCCATCGAATAAACCCGAGGGGGCTGCAACATTCACGCGCGCATAGCCAAACTCGCGCTTATCCGAGGCCGCCACCTGACCGCCTAATTGCGCGGCCATAGTCTGCATACCGTAGCAAATACCCAATACAGGCACGCCCAGGCTAAATACAATGTCTGGCGCCACTGGCGAGTCTTCACCGGTCACGGTTTCAGGGCCACCCGATAAAATAATCCCTTTTGGTGCAAACTCACGGATGCGCTCAGGCTCTACATCCCAGGGAAAAATCTCCGAGTATACCCCCGCCTCGCGCACGCGACGCGCAATTAACTGCGTGTACTGTGACCCAAAATCGAGAATTAAAATACTTTGGCTTTGAATATTGCTGCTCATAATAGTTTTTGGCTTTGCCCTGGGTTTAACTGAATTGCAAATCGCAACTAAAAACGGCGCACACGGCGCCGCTCGCTATTGCTTTATGAGTTGCCGTAAACCGACCGCTGCAACACGATAATTAAAACTTACTGCACCGGATAGTTGGGTGCCTCTTTGGTTATGCTGACATCGTGCACATGACTTTCATTCATACCTGCCGCAGTGACCTTAACAAACTGCGGTCGGGTACGCATTTTTTCAATATCGTCACAACCGGTGTATCCCATTGACGACTGCAAACCACCCGCTAACTGCGCAATAATTTTATTTACCGGCCCTTTGTACGGAACCCGGCCTTCAATGCCTTCAGGCACCAGCTTTTCAGTACCTGCACTCGCATCCTGAAAGTAACGGTCACTGGAACCCTGCTTCTGCGCCATTGCCGCAATAGAACCCATACCGCGATACGCTTTATAGGTGCGGCCCTGATAAAGCTCTACCTCGCCTGGCGCCTCTTCGGTACCAGCCAGCAAACTACCCACCATAATACTGTGTGCACCGGCGACAATCGCCTTGGAAATATCACCACTAAAACGAATACCACCATCGGCGATAACTGGCACCTTGCCATCGAGTGCTGCAACCACTTCTGATATCGCGCTAATTTGTGGCACCCCCACACCGGTGACAATACGGGTAGTGCAAATAGAGCCTGGGCCTATTCCCACTTTTACCGCATCGGCACCGGCCTCAACAAGTGCCAGCGCCGCAGCACCAGTGGCAATGTTGCCGCCAATAACCTCGGTGCCAGGGTAGTGTTTTTTAATCCAGCTCACTCTGTCGAGCACATTACGCGAATGACCGTGCGCGGTATCGACCACCAAAACATCAACACCGGCGTCGATTAACGAAGCAACCCGATCTTCGGTATCACCGCCAACACCCACAGCGGCACCTACACGCAACTGACCAGACTCGTCTTTACAGGCATTGGGAAACCGCTGGGCTAAGTCCAGATCCTTAACGGTAATCATGCCGCATAACTCAAAGGCATCGTTAACCACTAACACTTTTTCTATGCGGTTTTCATGCAATACGGCTTTAACCGCATCGGGCGTCATATTTTCTTTAACCGTTACCAGCCGCTCGCGTGGCGTCATAATACTGGAGATCGCGGTAGTTTGATCAGTCTCGTAACGCACATCGCGACTGGTCACAATACCTACCAGGTCGCCATTCTTCATTACTGGTACGCCAGAAATATTATGCTGCTGTTTAATTTCCAGCAGCTCGCTCATGGGCGCATCGGCCTCAATGGTAATCGGGTCGCGAACCACACCACTTTCAAACTTTTTTACCGCCCGTACTTCTCGGGCCTGCTCTTCTACCGACATATTTTTATGGATAATGCCAATACCACCTGCCTGCGCCAGCGCAATGGCCAGGCGAGATTCGGTGACTGTATCCATGGCTGATGAAACCAGCGGAATATTCAGCTTAATGCTATTGGTCAGTTGGCTTTGCAGATTGACATCGCGCGCGACTATATCCGAATAGTCAGGCAGCAGAAGTACATCGTCAAAAGTCAGGGCTTCGTAGGCAATTCGTGGCATAAACCAGCGTCCTGTTAGCGCATGTAGTGATGCTGTTAATGATCGCCAACCCAACCGTTAGTATCGGGCTGTTGGTTAGCAAGCATAAGAGTAAAAGATGCAGCAATGGTTTCACGGAGCTTTACAAGGTAATACCAACGAACACTCAGAACAGAGATAGCGTCAGATTAGCCATGATATGGCCCGGTATTGCTAAGCGCGACATTATAGTGCCGCAAGTGCCCGCCGTAAATGGGTAAACTGGTATCAATGCGCCAAGGCGAATACAATCTCGCCCCATGGCAAAATTTCCTCATTCAAGCAACACAGGTTCCCGGTCCGGCAATAGCCCAATCAGCAAATCGGCTAGCGATTCGAGCAGCAATTCGGTCTGGACAGTGACCGCACTTAACCAGCAGGCGCGCGGCTGCCTGGAAAATCATTTTTCCGCCATCCAGGTCGAAGGTGAGATATCCGATCTTATCCAGCACCGTTCCGGCCATTGGTATTTCACACTAAAAGATGAAGAAAGCCAGCTGCGCGCGGCGATGTTCAAATTCCAGAATCGCAATGTCCGCTTTAACCCCGAAAATGGCCAGCAAGTGCTGCTAACGGGTAAGCTTAGCCTTTACGCCCCGCGTGGCAGCTTCCAGTTTATCGCCGACCAAATGGCCCCGGCGGGCCTTGGCCAGCTGCAACAGGCGTTTGAAGCACTCAAACAACAGCTGCAAAGCCAGGGATATTTCGACCAGCTGCGCAAACAACCACTGCCGACTATGCCGACACAAATTGCGGTAATCACCTCGCCACAAGGCGCGGCGATTCGCGATATCCAGTCGACATTTGCCCGACGCTACCCGGCCGTACAATTGCTGATTATTCCGGTTGCGGTCCAAGGTGATGGCGCAGCCAGCGCAATTGCCAATGCGCTTGACCTGGCCAACCACTGGGCAGCCAATAATCCACCAACCACTGACCTTGAGGCACTAAGCCCCGGCAATGCCTGCCCCGATGCGGTTATTATTGGCCGCGGCGGTGGCTCGCTGGAAGATTTATGGGCATTTAACGAGCAAGTGGTAGCCGAGGCTATTTTTCGTAGTCAGCTGCCTGTGGTAAGCGCCGTTGGCCACGAAACCGACATTACGATTGCCGATTTTGTCGCCGATATGCGGGCGGCAACACCAACGGCGGCAGCCGAGTTACTCAGCCCGGACCGGCGTGAACTGCTTGGCTTGGTAAATAATCTCACAGGTCGTTTACAAAACCATGTCGGCTATCGTATTGAGCACGCCAGGTTGCGGCTACGGGCACTGGCGCAGCGAGTGAAACACCCCAGTTACCAGTTGAGTCAATACGCGCAGCGGCTGGACCAGCTAGACAACGACATGCAGTTGGCGCTGCAAAGACAACTCGCCCAACAACGGCAAACGCTGATACAACTGGCCGCACGGTTCCAGCGCAGCTCTCCCGCCCACCAGCTGGATACCCAACGGCATTACAACCACGCGCTTTACCAGCGCGCAGTCCGGGCAATCGAGGCGCGGCTTGCCAGCCATCAGCAGCATTGGCGCAGGCTGGCTGAAACCCTCAATGTGGTCTCACCGCTGGCAACGCTCAATCGTGGTTATTCGATTGTGGCCAATAGCGAGGGAGGAATTGTACGATCCAGCGATGCAGTTGCGATTGGCGATACCGTGCAGGCGCGGCTGGGAGAAGGCGAACTAAGCTGCCAGGTCGTTGACAAAAGTAAGCGTTAAAAAAAAAGCCCCATAAAAATGGGGCTTTTTTATTTTGCGCGGTTTAACAACAGCAAATAAAAATCATTAGTAATTTGCCGGCAACCTGCGGTGAATCACGATATGACGGTTTTCAAAGCTGATATACCCACCAATGGTCAGGTCTTTTAAGATTCGCGCCACCATTTCACGCGAAGCACCCACGCGGTCGGCAATATCCTGCTGGGTGAGTTTTTCTTCAACATAAAATTCGTCGTTGCGCTCTGTAGCCAGGCTGTTAAGAACTTTGGTTACACGGCCGTATACATCTTGCAGCGCCAGGCTTTTCACTTTTTCGGTTAACGCACGGACCCGGCGGGTAATATTGCGAATAAGCGTTTTAGCAATATTCGGATGCTGGTCGAGCACCTGATTAAAATCCTGCTTATAAATAATGCAAAAGTCGGCTTTTTCCATGGTGCGAACCGAAGCCGAGCGGCGGTCGTCATCGAGCAGTGCCAGCTCGCCAAAGTAATCGCCATGGCCCAGCGTATTCATAATAAATTCTTTGCCGTTTTTGTCGCTGCAGTAAACCTTCACCTTACCCGACTCGATGACGTACAGTGAATCGGCGACATCATTTTCATTGATAATAACCGTATTTTTCGGGTAGCTCCTGCGAATACTGGACTCTTCCAGCGCGGCGAGCTCCGCATCGGATAATCCAGAAAAAATTTCAACGCTTTTCAACACACTCACTATGGTGATCTCCAGAAGGATTTAACTGTTCGGTTTTTCGATTCGACCGACAAATCAGTATGGCTAATATTTGGCTGCTCTTTGGCTTCAATCTTTGACTGCGACCTTTAGCTAAAAACACCGCGAACCCAAAACGTAATTCTCGACGATTTCGCCCTATCTTTTCAAGGCCATACTGAAAAATCTGGATAAATATAGCACTTTAATGTCACCTACGATAATAAAGCCTGGCAAATGGCAGTGATATCGGCAATTGTCGCAACGGTAGCCGCATAAGATTGCCTGGTGGCTAGTATCGGATTCTCCAAAACGTCCTGTCTTTCGGCGCTTTCTTTGAAAAGCTATGCCCTTGAAGACCACCGTGTCTTTGAAAAAAGCTAAGCTATGGCGCTGCAACACGAAAAAATGGGTTATTCCTGAGTTAGATAACGCTATACTAGCAGCCAATGTGCAGGGGGGCGCACAAATACGCCAATAACCCGCCTGGACACAAGCGGCAATTCAACAGCGGTGCCCAGCGAATTCTACTAATAGCTTACCTCAATACAGGGTAGAAAATGAGTAATGTTGTCCCTACTCGCGAACTCGTCAGGCTGCAGGGCCTGCAGGTTAAGGTTGGGCAGCTATTGGTCAAAAATAAGTTAAGCGAGCCACTAAAAGACGATTTAACCCGCCTCTACGAAGCACTGGAACTTAGCGTAAACAAGCTGGACAAACTCAACCTTCAGGGTATTCCGCTCGACAGTATCGACAGCCCCGAAATCCGCCACGATATTCGCAATGCCATCGGCATTACCAAGGGTTATGCCGAGCTGATTAAGGACACCGAAAATCTACCCAGCGCAACGCTGTATAACCTGCTCGATAAAATCATGCTTTGGTCGGCAAAAACCATCTCGACACTGGAGCGCACTCGCCGTAAGCAAAACGACGCTACGCTGTTCTCATTAGAGGCGCTAAAACAGCCCAACGACAAACACCAGGGCCATATCCTTATCCTCGACGACGAGCCAGCCAATCGTGAATTGCTTTCGCGGCATATTCAGCAGCTGGGCCTCGAAACGTTTGCCTGCGCAACCGCCGATGAAGCCTACGATGTTTTGCGCAGCAACGATATCGATTTGATTTTACTCGATCTGGTCATGCCCGAGGTCAGTGGCCACCAGGTATTGGCCGAATTAAAAGCCTCGCAGCTATGGCGCGCTATTCCAGTGATTGTTATCTCTGGCATGAGCGATCAGAGTGAAGTCATTAAATGTATTCAGGCTGGCGCCGATGACTACCTGCAAAAGCCGTTTAATAAAGTGCTCCTGCAGGCACGACTGCACGCCGGGCTTAACCGCAAGCGCTGGGTCGACAAAGAGCGCGACTTGAGTAACGAGTTAGAAAAAAACCAGCGCTTTATTAAAAACACTTTTGGTCGCTACCTTTCAACCGAAATTGTCGCGAGCCTGCTCGATAAACCCGACGGTCTTGATATGGGTGGCCAACTGCAAACCGTGAGTATTTTAATGGCCGATATCCGCGGCTTTACCACGATCAGCGAATCGCTGCCGCCGCAAAAAGTGGTGCGCCTATTAAATAACTACCTGGGCACCATGGCCGATATTATTATGGCCCACGACGGTACAGTCGATGAGTTTATTGGCGATGCCATTCTCGCATTGTTTGGCGCGCCGGTGGCCAAAGCCGATGATAGCGACCGAGCCATCGCCTGCGCATTAGCCATGCAGGCCGAAATGGCCGCAGTGAACGAACGCAACGTTGCCCAAGGTTTACCCAGTATTAATATCGGTATTGGCATTAACACTGGTGAAGTCATTGCCGGTAATATTGGTTCAATGAAACGCGCCAAATACGGTGTGGTGGGCCACGCGGTGAACGTTACATCGCGCATCGAAGATCAAACCAGCCCCGGTGAAATACTGGTTGCGCAATCAACGCTAGACCACTGTTCGCTTGAGTTGCAAACGGGCCGCAGTATCAGGCTACAGCCCAAAGGAGTCAAAGAAACCATTAGCGTTAGCGAAATTAACGGCATATTAGACAGTAATGGTACGAGTACTGATACTGCTACCGGCTCTGGCACTGATGCGAGCAATGAACAAGACTGCGGGCCTGGCCAACAGGCCAATAATGATAACAGCATGGACAATAACAGTTCGTTTAAGGCAAGCCCATGAGCCGCATACTACTGGTTGAAGATAACGAGATGAACAGGGATATGCTTACACGCCGGCTCGAACGCAAGGGCTTTACTATAGAGTCTGCTGGCGACGGCGAAGAAGCACTGCAAAAAATTGCCGCATCGCAACCCGACCTGGTTCTTATGGATATGAACCTACCGGTGCGTAATGGTTGGTCGACCTGTCGCGAGTTACGCGCCAACCCAACGACCGCAAAATTACCCATTATTGCGCTAACCGCCCACGCCATGGCCGAAGATGAAAAAAAGGCCCGCGATGCAGGCTGTAATGACTACACCACTAAGCCAATAGACTTCCCATTGCTATTGGCAAAAATCGATAAACTGTTAACACCGTAGCTGCCAGGAGCAACAGGTTTTTTGATTTCAATGCCCAGACTCACACTCCGCCTGCGACTGACAATTTCTATTGTCGCTATTGTTGCGCTGTTTACCTTAACCAATATCACCTACCAACTCAGTAGTGACAACCGCAACCTGCGTCTCGACAATTTGCAAACCGCGGTAGCTGGCCAGCTAGCCACGGTCACCATAAGACAATCGTTAGACAATCAGCAAAAAGAAATTTTGGTGTTAGACGCTTTAAAAGGCAGCGAAAAAGAAAAGCTAAGCGAAGACGAAATTGAGAACGGCCTGGCCGACCTTATAAGTCTGCAAGCCGAAATCCGCCTACTTGAGCCCTATGTTTACGCCGAGACCACGGCCAGCTACGCACAACTCATTACCGCTTACGATGCGCTACACGATCGCTGGCATCGCTTTTATATTGGTTACAACGACAATCAAACGCCATCGACCCGCCAAATTGAAACTGAGTTTGCCAACACCTTACAATCGCTGAGTGAATTTGAATCGTTAGAAATACTTGCCGCTGAACGCCAAACCCTGGACCTGCAAAAAACCGTGCGGTTTACTGACCGCATTACGCTAGCGATTTATTTATTTACTATTGCGCTGACGGTTAGCCTAGGTTATCTGCTGGTGCGCTACACCAACCGTTCGCTTAACGAATTAAACCTGGGCACGGTACGCATTGGTGGGGGCGATTTAAAATACCATATTCCGGTTAACAGCGACGACGAGATTGGCGACCTGACCATTGCCTTTAACGAAATGTCAGACAAGCTCAGTAATGCGATGGCGCAGGTACAGCAGTCTAAAGAAAAAGCCGACCAAGCCAACCGCTCGAAAACCAACTTTCTCGCCAATATGAGCCATGAACTGCGTACACCGCTAAACGCCATTATTGGCTATAGCGAAATGATTATTGAAGACTATCGCGAAGAGCGAACACTCGATGAAGACCAGGCGATAGAAGATTTAAAGCGTATTCTCAGTGCTGGCCGGCACCTGTTGCAGCTGATCAACGATGTGCTGGACCTGGCAAAAATTGAATCCGGCAATATGACGGTGTTTAACGAAACTTTTGACAGCGTCGAGATTATAGAAGAGTTGCTCCGCACCATGTCTCCCATTGCCAAAAAGAGCGGCAATACGCTGGTGTTAGAAAAGTCTGAGAATATCCCCAAGCTGTATAACGATGCGGTTAAGTTTCGTCAGCTCATTCTCAATTTATTAAGCAACGCCTGTAAGTTTACCGAGAACGGAAAAATTTCAATACTGGTCAGCTATAACGAAAAAACCCGCCATGCGGTCTATCACGTTACTGATACAGGTATAGGTATGACGCCAAGTCAGCTTAACCGAGTATTTGAAGCTTTTGTACAGGCCGACTCCAGCACCTCTAAAAAGTACGGCGGCACAGGGCTAGGCCTGTCTATTTGCAAGCAGTTTGTCGAATTAATGGATGGCTCGATGGATGTCACCAGCGCAGAGGGGGAAGGCACTACGTTTACAATTTTATTGCCCAAGCGCATGCCGAAAAAGCGTCGCACCGATGCTATCCCTTCCGAAAACCAGCAGGAGCTAGGGTTAGACATCACCCAGGACGAGTCACTGGATGAAGTGACGGTTAATGAGAACCAAGCGCTGGGGCGGGTGTTAGTGATTGATGATGACCCTGAAGCGCGGCAGTTATTAATGCGCCATCTTGAAAAAGAAGGTTATTTGGGTATTGAGGCTAACGACGCCAAGCACGGCATTGACCTGGCGCATGAGCAGCAGCCCGACCTGATTCTGCTGGACTTGATGATGCCCGATATCGATGGTTGGACCACCTTATCGGTATTAAAGGAATCGGCGACTACGCGGCATATACCTGTTGTGCTGCAATCGATGCTCGATGAAAAAAATCTAGGGCTGGATCTTGGTGCGGCGGAGTTTCTGCCCAAGCCGGTTGATCGACAGCGAATGGCAACGGTATTGCGGCATCTTAACCCGCAAGACCGGCGTGGTGCTGCGTTGTTAATCGCGCCAGAGACAGAAGCCAGGCAGCTGTTGCTTGAGGAGCTTGCCGATGAAGCCTGGCAGTGTTTGGTTGCCACCTCAAAAGCGCAGGCGGCCGAACGTATTTTGCAAAAAACGCCGGATATTATTTTTATTGGGCTTGGACTGCCGCAGGATAGTGTGATTGATATATTGACGCTGTTGGGTGGGGATGCGGTTGCTGATGAATTTAGCGATGAAGAGATGAGTGATGATGATGAGTTGCAGGCTGAGGGGTTAGTTGATGAGGGTGTGAGTGGTCTGGCTGAGAATAAAGGTATTTTTCCGGTGCGAGCGCCTATTTATGTGATTAGTGAAACGCCATTGGGTTCGAGTGAGTCCAGGCGGCTGGATTTGCCGGCGGATCAGATTATTTTGTTTGATAAGGAGAGTAAGGGGGCGTTGGAGAGGATTTTGAATTTGCATTAAAGGAGAAGGGTTGGGGCGCGTAGGCTAATTGGTAGTTCTTTTCTTAGTGTATGAGTGAATTTAAACGGTGTTTTTGGCCTGGAGGGGAGTCACTGAGTGGAGCTTTGTTCTTAGTTTTTCTTTTACCATAGCCGTGTTTTTGTCCTGCAGGCCAGTCACTTTTTTTGCTTGCACAAAAAAAGTAACCACCCAGCGGTGCACCCCATGCAGTGAATCATGTAAGCAATTCAAAAAATAGCCTCCTCCATTAAAGAAACCTCAACAACGCCTCCTCAGAAAAAGTAAAATCCCTACTCCCTCCACCCAAACGAACCGCCCCTTCAATCACCCCATCAGAATACGAATAACAAACATTCCGCCTGGCAGGCTCTAACGCCGCTGGCTGCCCCGCCGTCTTCTCAATATCATACCGCCTCGCCTGCGCAACAAAATACCCCTTCTGCAACACATGCGCCGCCTCCAACTCAACACCAGCAAACTCCGCCCCCGCCCATGCCGAAAAACCCTTAAACATGGTATTACCCTTTAACACTTCCGGCGCCACCACCGCAAAGGCTGCTGTTTGCCAACAGTGAATCAACTCACCATCAAGATAAACCCTGGCTTCACTCACCCCATCACGCTCATCGTCAACCTCAACATCATATTGACGCTCAACCTTGTCATACTGCGTATGCGCAATGGCTAATATCGTTAAGTCGTAAAGATGAGTACAGTTGCCAAACGGATTGCCATGCTTATTAATATCACCAGCACTCATGGTTAACGGCGTACCACGCAAAGCCTGCAACGGCTCAACCGCACCCGGACAGGTAGTCATAGGGTATCGTATTGCTTCACCCAACACCTCGGTAACCCTCTGATCATCGTGAACAAGGGTGGTACGAAAACCATGAGCACAGTCTTCCAGCTCGCCAACCACAGTATCCGCCGATGAAACCAGCCGAATACGACGCCGAAAAACACCTTCACCATAGTGAGGGTTTAGATAGGTCTCCCCCTGATAATCACCGTTAGCCATCGCTCTTATTTACCAAACTTATTACCCAGTGCTGAACTTAGTCACCCTGCACATAACGATTGCGCAGCTGCGCAAGTACTTCTTTCGATGCCGAAATAAACACCCCTTCACAACGCGCCGTTAGCATATCGCCCGCCCACATTTCACTCACTAAAAAGTTTTTGCGCCCCTCTACTTTTTCAACCCAACCCTCCAAGCGCAAGTCGGTATCGATAGGTGTTGGCTTGATATAACGTACCTGCAAAGTCCCGGTAAACCCTGGCTGACCCGTCATCTTTTGCGCAATACCTAAAAACTGGTCGAACAAAGCCGCAACAAAACCGCCATGCACCGAGTTAGGTGGCCCCTCGTACTGCCAGTCCATCCTAACCTGACCATAGGCACGCTCGTTATCGATCCAGATATTAAAATGTGGCGCTACCGGGTTACATTTACCAAACACCGGATTCATTTCATAACCCAGCCGAAAGCGCGTGCCATACTTACCCTCGTCAGCCCGCTCAAATGCCGTCATACCGTACAGACTTTGCGAACGCGCCAGCGCATCAGCCTGAATATCTATTTGCTCGGCAATTTTATCCAGCTCGGCCGCTGAGTCAGCGCTGGTATATAAATTGCGAATCAAACGCCGAGTCGCATCCGCTACGCGACGCTTGGCCGCCCAGTCTTCATTGAGCGGCTCTTTGGTATCCGGGGTCTCGTAAGGATTAAACGTATCACTCATAAACTTTTTCTCGGTTTAATGCGCCACCCGTAAAGCATTGGCAAAGACATAATGGGGAACAACGCAAACGCTGCGTCACTGCTATGTTAAATACTGGCAAGACAGCTTAGCGTTTGCGTGGTGGTCTCGTCGTCGGCACGAACCACATTGGCATTAAAGTGGGTCACACCCGCCTGCTGGTAGGCGTTAATTTTTTCAAGCACTTCATCTTCACTACCGACAATGGCAATATCACTGGGCGATTCCAGCCCTTCCTTATCCAGCATACCGCGATACGACGGCAAGCCTCCGTACATCGCAAGTTTTTGATCGAGTATTTCGCGTATGCGTTTGGGGTTATCACTCACAGCGACAGGAATACCGGCCACAATGGCCGGCGCACTGCGGCCAGCCTGCTCGGCCGCCTGGCTGATGGTTGGCACCACATAATCGGCAATGGTGTTTTGCCCGGTCATCCATAAACTCGTACCGTCGGTAAGCTGACCCGCAAGCGCCAGCATCTTCGGCCCCATCGCTGCAATCTGCACTGAGATATCACCCGCCTCAGAAATATCGACAATGGGGCTGCCAGAATAAAACTCACCGTCAAACTGCGCCGAAGAGTCGCTAAGCAAGGGCATTAAAATTGCCAGGTATTCCCGCATTTGCTGCGCCGGCTTGTCGTAGCTTAAGCCCATAAACGGCTCAATAAACATTTTATGCGACAAACCCAACGCCAGACTGATGCGCCCCGGCGTTGCCGCCGCCATCGTCATGATTTGCTGCGCCATGGTGAACGGATGGCGACTTTGAATAGGCACAACCGCACTATTGATATGAATACGTTCGGTAGACTGGGCGATAAGCGACATAACGGTTAGCGCATCGAAACCTATGGTATTGGGCACATAGACTGTATCAAAGCCCAATTGTTCTGCGCGCTGTGCGTAGGCGATCGTGCCTCCCAGGCTGCGATCATCCCACTCGTGCGTGGCCAACATTAAACCAATATTCATTTTGTGTTTTCCAATTTGTATTTATCGACTACACAGATCCTGAAAATCACTCAACCAGCACATTCGGCCGCGGCAAGCCCTGCTGCTCACACATGGCATAGTAAAACTCTAGCGTAATCAAACCATCGGCCACCGAGGTCACATTGCCATCGGCATCGAGATTTAAATTAGAACCGTACATCTGAAACCAGACGCGGGTATTATCTTCGATACACTGCAGCGTATGAAAAGACCCGGCAGGCTCATATAAAAACGAACCGGCACGGTTTACGTAGTCGTACTCTTTATATTTCCAGGCACCCGACTGGGTATAACCGTAGACCGGGCCGGTATGTTTATGTGGTTCAACCTCGTATCCGGCTTGAAAAATATTTTCAATAATCCACAAGCCTTCGCCCACCTTTACCTGCATGACTTTTAACATACTACCGTCGCCAATATCGACAAAGGGCAAATCATTCTCGGCAAAGTGAACTGCTTCTGGCGTAGCTATTACAGACATAATAATTCTCCAAATTAAAATTATGGTTTGTGTCGTTTATGAGGATAAATAACGCTCAATATAAAAATCAAACCGCTGGCGCAGCTCATCGGGGTCTACCCCAAATTGCGCTTTAAGGTCGTAAACCACGCGGCCGTAACTTTCTTTGTGCTCTTCAACAAAGCCACTTAAGGCCTGCTGCGCAGTGTCAGTCATTTCGAGACCGGCCTTGGCATAGATTTTACCCACCATACCAACATCATCGCTAATTAACTGCTTAAATGGCACATCGATACTTTGCGCTTCAGGGAGTAAGGGGCGGTCGCGTACGCAGGCGCGCAGTAAACGTTCTACCCGCTCCGACCAGTAATCAGCCAGCTCCCGAGTTCTGATTTCACCACGGCTTAATCGCTGCCCATAAGCCAGTATGGTAATTGCCGACTGAATCACTGACACCGGATCGCGGTGAGTAATGGCAATAGTCGCATCAGGAAATACCTTGTGCAGCACAGGCAATTGCTCCAGGTGCTGCGGGCACTTTAATACCCAACGGGTTGGCATATCAGTATCGCGCTGCTGCCAGACCAATAACTTCAATACGTCGCGCATATACTCGTACTGATAGGTTTGGTCTTCAGCGTAGTAGTAATCGCGCCAGCGCGGTGAATGACCCAACCACTCGTAGTTATAGGAACCAAAATTAGGCCCCATTAACTCCAGTTCTTCATGGATATGATCAGGATCCATCGGGTGCATGGCGGCAACCAGTGGCGTTACGGCTTTCATCGACTGCCAGGCATCGTCACAGCGCTTATATCGTGGGTCGACTCCATCGGGCCAGCTGGATGAGTCCAGCTCACTAGGGCGCGGCACAGGCTCGTAACTTTCCCATAGTGGCAGGGAGCGCAGCCGTTCATCAGCAGCCATCAGGTTGAGTAAATGCGTAGTGCCAGAGCGCGGCAGGCCAGCAACAATAATCGGCTTTTCGATTTTAATATCGTGAATTTGAGGGTGACGCTTAAACTGGTCGTGAATCAACAATCGGCTGGCAGCGTGCTGTACCAGCTTATTACGTAAAGACAAACGGCCAATACCCTTGATATTGTCGTCATTACTCCATTCATCACAGAGTAAATCGAGGCGCTCAATAAAATCCTCCGCCCCCCAATCATTTTTACCCGCGGCCTGCTCGGCTTCTTGCATGATCGACTCGCGGCTTAAATCTACCGTTAGTGTGTCTCCATAATCGCGAGCGGCCTGCTGAATTTCGTTTAACTCGGGGCTGGCCAAATCGTGAATATAAATTTCTTCACTCATTTAAATACCCCCGTTCCACTTTCTTCAATATTGGGAAACACTTGATGTTCAAACGTATGCAGACTTTCCCAGGAGGTTTTGGGGTCTAAGCCACCCACCAGCGGCGATAAAATCATCGGCTCGTTCTCGTTCATTGTATTAAACAGCTCAATCATCTGCGTGGGTGACAACACCGTGTACTTACCTGAATCACGCAGCGTATTGTTATCGTTGTAATACGCATATGGTGAGGCGATGCCAGACTTCTCTGCCCACTCTGCATAGGAGTTTTGCTCATGCATGGCATGTGGCGCCAGCTTGTCCCAAAAAGCATCGGGGTTTTCAGAGGCAAAGTAAACGGTCGATGGCTGCTTGGCACTGGCACCCATATCGGCCTTACCCAGACGCTTTAACTCTTCGCGATAGATATCAAAAACCGCAGGTACCGTGGGAATAAAATAATCGGCATCGCGGGCGGCCCGTAACGCCGCAGCTTTAGTGCTACCGCCCATCATTAGCATTGGCATCACATCGGGCTTGGGAGTTATTACAATCTCCCTACCCTCGTGCTCAAACGGCTCACCGGTAAAGGCCTTACGTAAAAATGGCAAAATCATATCCATATAATTTTTTCGGTCACCCAGAGATTTACCAATCGCGTGAAACTCCTCTTCACGATAACCCGCGCTAATAATAGGCACCACCCGACCATTGCTAAGCAAACTCAACACAGATAAGTCTTCAGCCAATCTAACAGGGTCATGCAGTGGCGCGATAAGCGCAGACAGGTGGATCTGGATATTTTTCGTGCGTGCGACCATTGCAGCGGCCATCACTCGCGAAGAAGGCAAGTACCCATCGGGTGAGCTGTGATGCTCAGACACTACCACCGCCAGAAAATTGTGCTTATCGGCCCAGGCGACCTGTTCAATCGCTGTCTGGTATAACTCTGAGCGCGATGCAGTACAAAACTCGGGGCGCCGCAAATCGTAGCGGGTCATTAGCATTGGCATAAAACGAGTCTCTTAGTTTTGTAAGCCTATTTATTGATAAATTCCGAGGCATACCACTTAAGCTGCTGAACCTTTTCATCATACGGCGCATCGGGCTGGCCCTTGTAAACATCGCGAAAACCAATCGCCACGCCAGTGACGCCAATACTCTCAAGCTCTTCAAGACCCTCTTTACTAAACGAGGCCGCACCTGCCCCCCAAACATCAAAGGGTTTATCCGCGGTGCCATACTCTTCGCGCAGTTCAGTAAGCCGAGTGATATAGCCTTGCATTTCGGGAATATCGCCACCTGCTGCGATCCAGCCATCGCCGATTCGCGCTGCACGCTTTAACGCCGGCTCCGAGTGACCACCAATAATAATCGGCGTTGGCGTACCCGTTACCGGGCACATTTTATTGGCCGGCATTGAATGACACTCACCCTCAAAACCGTAAAACTCACCGGTCTCAAGGCCACGTAATATTTCGATTTGCTCATCAAGACGCTTGCCGCGCTTGGCCCAGGGTACGCCGGTAACCGCAAAGTCTTCTTCCCAGGGGCTAATACCTACGCCAAAATCAAAACGGTTATTACTTAAGGCCTGAATACTTTGCACCTGCTTGGCAACACATGCGACCTGCCGAATCGCCAATTTGTAAACCGAAGTTAAAAATCGAATATCTTTTGTTACAGCGGCCATAGCAGTCACGGCCACCAGCGATTCAATAAACGGTAGCGATTCGAGAAACTCGCGCGAACCATCATCGTTATAGGGATACTTGCTGCTAGCCTCTTGCGGGTAGCAAATGCTATCGGGCACGGTGATATAATCAAAACCCGCCGCTTCGGCTTCTTGCGCTAAGGGAATATAGTGATCGGGCTCGCACATAGCGATTCCATAGCTGAATTTCATAAGTTTTACTCCAGTTTACGCCAAGATATTCATTGGCTATTTTTATAAATACTGGTTACGCTAGTTGCGTTTTTTTAGCACCAGTGGCAAATGATTTTGCGGTTTAGGAAACGGAAAGTGCTGAATCGATTCGGGAAACCCCGCTCCTTTTGCAAAAGAAAAGTCTT
>CBFHXO010000055.1:0-19041 GCA_965659815.1 Pseudomonadales bacterium | reverse complement strand
ATGGTAAAAGATAAACTAACAACAAAGCTCCACCGACTGGCCTTCAGGACAAAAACACCCTTTAAATTCACCTATACACTAAGAAAAGAACCACCAACCCGCCATAAACACGCTCATGGTGAAAGATCAACTAAGAACAAAGCTCCATCAAGTGACTGGCCTAAAAAACAAAAACCTATTTTACTGCCCCCCCACCATCAACCGACAGCACCTGCCCAGTAATAAACGACGCCCGATCAGAACAAAGAAACACCACCGCCTCAGCAATCTCATTCGGCTGCCCTAGCCGATTCATCACCGACGACTTCTTCAACCCCTCAAACACCTTAGGCTGATCTTCCGCAAGCTTCTCAACCCCGGGCGTCTGAATAACCCCCGGCGATACCGCATTAATCCGAATCCCTTTCTTACCATACTCAGCAGCCGAACTCTTGGTCATAATATTCACCGCCCCTTTAGCCGCCGCATAAGCCGTGTTATACGCATGCCCCCGCAACGAAGCATTCGACGAAATATTAACAATAGCGCCACCGCCATTCTCCAGCATCACCGGCAGCAACGCTTTCATACATAACCAGGTGTTAGTTGTACACATGGCAAAGGTTTCATCAAACACTTCTTTGGTGTACTGATGAATAGGGCCACTACCACGGCTAAGCGCCGCACTGTTACAGGCAATATCAATACGCCCATAATGCGCTACCGCATCGCTTACCATTTTCTGAACAGGCGCTTCTTCACTGACATCGACAAATACAAATAAGGCATCACCACCGGCTTGCTTGATTTCTTCTACCGTTTCTTTACCAGCGGTCTCGTTAAAATCAGCAACAACAACACTGGCACCTTCGCGCGCAAATGCATGACAAATGGCTTTGCCAATACCCATGCCACCACCCGTCACGAGGCCAATTTTATTGTTTAATAGCAAACTACTCATGATGTTTCTCAAATTTTATTTTTTAAACTGTGGTTTTGAAAAAATAGTTAGGCAATGGTAACTATTCACCCGCCGACCAGCGCGATGAACCCCACTGACCATCGCCCGATGACACGCCAATGCTAATATTGGCGACATCGTTCTCAATAAAGAAATTGTCAGCATTGACCAGTTGGCCAAGAATATAATACGAGAACTCTTCTACCGTAGTATTGCGAATATCCAGTACCCGCGTGTCGGCAGCAACAAAAAACATTTCTTCGCCATTAAATGTCACTTTTATTTGCTTACCTACAGTTTCAAAGTTTAAATGCGGTGAGTTGCCAGGTAGCAACATATACTCGTCCAGCGCCTTGCAAATTTTGCGCAGCCGGGTTTTGATTTCCTGGTAGTTAAAACACATGCCATTGTCATCGACCGGCGCAGTAACCTGAGCGCGAACCTTGAAGTTGTGCCCGTGCAGCCGCTCGCGGTCATCGGCCGAAAAAATCGTAAAATGAGCGCCAGAAAATTTGAGGTCTTCTTTGCTGATATCGATGGTGGTAAGGCGTTGGCTTTTGGTGTCGGTCATGGCTTATCTCGTTTGATGCTTCTTGTCAGCCAATATGATGGCTTCGGCGCTGTTAATTCTGTGGTCATCGATTATATTCTGATATTAAACGTAATGCTGGCAAAAAAACGTTTTTAATTCCACCGACTGCACAGAATTACTTTTGCAGCTGACCGTGGATATTGACATTAGCGCTCAATTCAGCAGCGATACTGTCTGCTTCGACCTGCTAGAATACGCGTCTTCTACCAGCCCCGCACTTTACAATAACGATGGCACGCTTATGACAGAACTCAAACAATCAGCAGTTACTCTTGAGGTGAATGAAGGCATCGGCCTGGTTACGCTTAACCGGCCCGACGCACTTAATACCTTCACTGGCGCAATGATGGAAGAACTGGGTGCAATTTACCAGCATTGTGATACTAACGACGATATTAGGGTGGTCGTGCTTACCGGCTCTGGCAAAGCCTTTTGTGCTGGTGCCGATTTAAGCGATGGCGGCAATACCTTTGATAGCAGCGATCGCGAAGATACCAGCTCATGCCCGTTGGCTATGCAGGCCTATGAAGTGCGCAAACCGGTAATTGCAGCCTGCAATGGACATGCAGTCGGTGTCGGTTTAGGCGTTGCCGCGCAATGCGATATCCGCATTGTCGCCAAAGAGGGTAAATATGGTTTTTTGCAAAATCGTCGCGGTGTCGTGACCGACTTTGGCATGACCACGATATTGCCACGCATTGTGGGTATGGAGCGGGCTTTCGAATTGCTGGTGCGTGCCTCCAAGCTTACCGGTGATGAGTTATTGGCCATGGGTATGGCCAGCCGTGTGGTGGCTGCCGACCAGGTGCTCACCGAAGCACTGGCGCTGGCAAAAGATATGGCGGTTAATTGCTCACCGCTGGTGATGGGCATGCATAAACAGCTATTGTGGGACAACCTGAGCCAGTCGATAGACCAGGGTATTGCCCATGAGACCTTTGCGTTGAATTACAGTATGCGTAAACCCGACGCGCTAGAGGGCGGCGTTGCCTTTTTCGAAAAACGCGAGCCCAACTGGTCGGCGACGGTATCCGGCGACTGGCCGAAACAGTGGGACTAATCTAATACCTGCGTTCTAAATTTTTTTCACGTCGAAGTAAAGAGAAAGTACGATAGGAATCTATACGATGAAAATCGATTCAGGCGTTTTTTTAGAGGCCACCGAATTACCCGAAGCGGTTAAAACTATTGAGTCACTGGGCTTTGATGGTATTTATACCCTCGAAGGGCCTAACGATCCTTTTATTAGCGCCACGGTTGCCGCCACCAGCAGCCAGGACCTAACCATTATGACCTCCATTGCGGTTGCCTTTGCCCGCAACCCGATGAACCTGGCTTATGTCGGTAATGATTTGCAAAATCTGTCTAAGGGGCGGTTTATTTTAGGCTTGGGTACACAGGTCAAGTCACATGTCGAACATCGCTTTAGTATGCCCTGGGGTAAACCTGTGGCCAGAATGCGCGATATGGTGCTGGCTATTCGGGCGATTTGGGATTCCTGGCAAACCGGCGAGCGCTTAAACTATCAGGGAGAGTATTACCACCACACTTTAATGGTGCCAACATTTATGCCCAAGCCAAACCCCTACGGGCCGCCAAAAATCTATTTGGCAGGCGTGGGGCCAAAAATGACGGCAATGGTGGGTGAGTTGGCTGACGGGTATTTTGTTCATCCGTTTGGCTCAAAAAAATCGCTGGATGAACTCACTATGCCTGCATTGCAGGCCGGTTTTGATAAAGCGGGTCGAGATGGCAAGGGCTTTGATATTGCCGCTCAAATCATGACAGCGACGGGCCTGGATAGCCAGCAAATGGACGAAGCGATTGCCTCGGCGCGTAATCAAATTGCTTTTTATGGCTCAACACCAGCCTATCTGCCCGTGCTTGAAGTCCACGGCTGGGGCGATATGCATCTGG
Organism: Pseudomonadales bacterium; assembly: GCA_965659815.1. GTDB lineage: Bacteria > Pseudomonadota > Gammaproteobacteria > Pseudomonadales > UBA7434 > UBA7434. The sequence goes on along the minus strand of CBFHXO010000055.1, from coordinate 15,592 downwards.
AGTGGAAGCAAATGGTAAAAGAAAACCGCTGGGGTGATATGGCTACATCGGTTACTGATGATATGCTACACGCCTTTGCAACAGTAGGTACGCCAGAGGAAGTTGCCAAACAAATTGTTGAGCGTAGTGATGGGCGATTGCAGCGCGTGAGCCCGGTGGTGTATAAGTCGGAGCCAAAAGTGCTGGGCGCGCTGGCCAAGGCAATATCCAGCGAAATTGCCGGCTAGTACGACTAAGCCGTCGGCAAAATGTAAGTGAAATTAATTGAGGTAGTTTATGTCGAATAAGGCATTAGTCATTACCGGCGCAAGTCGTGGTATTGGGTACGCGGCAGCCGAGTTATTTATGGCCAACGCGTATCGCGTAATTAATTTGTCGCGACGCCAGCCGGCGCTATCGGGTCTTATTCATATAAGCGCCGATTTAAAAGAGCAAAACTGGGTGGAGGCAGTGCGGCCACAACTGGAAGTGCAATTGGCTGGTATCGATACCATTAGCGTGATTCACAATGCGGGCTTGTTGTTAAAAGATTCGGTTGAGTCGGTGAGTGCAGACGATTTACATGCGGCAATGCAGGTGAATGTAATAGCGCCGGCCCAGCTGAACCAATTGCTTTTACCGCATATGGGGGCAGGGTCATCCATCACGTATGTGGGTTCAACACTATCGGAAAAAGCCGTAGCAGGTAGCTGCTCTTACGTCACCTCCAAGCATGCTGTAGTGGGTATGATGCGCGCCACTTGCCAGGATCTCGCGGGCCGTGAGATTCATACCACTTGCGTTTGCCCTGGTTTTACCGAGACAGAAATGCTCAGTGATCATGTTGGCGGCAGCCGCGAGATACTCGATGATATTGCCAGTGGTGTGACCTACAACCGGCTGATCACTCCGCAGGAAATGGCTAAAACCTTACAATTTGCTGCCGAAAATCCGGTCCTGAATGGCTCGGTGATTCACGCTAATTTGGGGCAGATTGAGCGTTAAGTCGACAGTTGTTTAGTTGTGGAAGCCCGATGTCGATTGTGACATCAGTCGCGCCTTTGTCTCCTGTTAAATTGTCCTGCGTTAACGACCTTTTGCTGCTCTTCCTTTGCGCGCGTTTAATGACGCCGGTGCAGCCCCAGCAGTACAAGCGTAAAGATAAAAAAACGGTCGATGCAGTTCATCGATCAATTACCAGCAGGTGTTAGACACTATGAAAGCCTCGATGCTGCGCTAGCTGTTGCTGGGCCAGCGTTGAAAAATACCGCCGTCCGGTCGCAGCGATTGTGCAAAAGGAGTTTCCCTATGTATTTTAAAACGCCGCTGTTGATGTGACGCTTGCCCTTGAGCCACGGCGTGAGGTTGATAATACCGATGAGGCGGCGGTTGAATCCGGGCCGAAGTCTTTGCCTGATCCCATTATGGAAGATTATCGTCAATCGCAGCCACTCAATTGTTAACAGTGATTGTTTTCAGTTACGCTGTAGCCTTTTCAATTTCATCTAACATACCGCTATAGGTATTTTCCATCATACCGATCATCATTTCTGGTGTTAGTCCATCCATTGTCACATCGGTAAATGTCGCGTGCCACTTTGCCTGGGTGGCGTTACTGCCATCGGCTACCAGTGAGACGCAAACCTTGTAGTCGGCCATCGGTGTGCCGGGAATATGGTAGTAAAGGCAATGATTGGCTTCATCAATAGCGTCCAGTACCTCATCAACCGGGTTGGGCATATCGGGCATAGTAATGCGTCGAATCTCGCCTTTGCGGTCGGCTTGATCGCTGGCAATTTTTTCCACCTTGGTTGCGGGTGAATACCAGTCAAGGTTGGCGAAATCAGCAACCAAAGCCCAGACTTTTGCTATGGGTGCTGAAATGTTTTTTTCGGCAATAATATTATGCATAAGAATATTCCGCTTACGGTTTTCACAAGGGTTCAAGTATGAGACGTTTTGTCTGTGGGTCAATCACAGAAGCGTTTAGGGATTTTTGTTTTTTTTGGTCTAAAGCGCTCAGCTTCGTTTATTACGGCCCAATTTTTCGGCAACGGTTTGGTCCATATTGCGCAGGGTAGCGCTGCTTAGGTAAAACCCGCTAATCACAATTAATAATAATAGGCAGCCGGTTACGGTAGACCACTGCACACCAATCAATTGTGCAAGATAGGCCAGCGGCAGCACGCCCAATGGTGTGAGTCCGAACGCCATCATCATAAAAGCCGACATGCGGCCGCGTTGTTGGTCGTCGACCAGTAGTTGTGCCGCTGTATTGTTCAGGGTTTGGCTGGCGCTGGCACAGGCATTGGCGATAACTAGAAGAACCAGTGCCAGGTAGAAATTTTCGGCGAGTGCAAAGGCAATTAATAGCAGGCCAAATAGCATTGCGTTGATGGTCATTATGTTTACCCGGTCGATACGTTCGCCGCGCTGTGCCACCCAGACTGAGCCGATAACGCCCCCCAGGCCTGATAGCCCCATCATAATGCCCAACCCGCGTTCGCCAACTTGCCATACCTGGTCGGCAAACACCACCATTAGGTTTTGAAATGGCATGGCCAGGAACATGGGGGCCAGACCAAACAATACGCAGACCAATAGTGGCCGAAACTGGGTGATATATTTGAGGCCCTGTATAACGTCTTGGCTAATACGCGGTTTGCTTTGGTTTTTGGATGTTTGTCTACTGTGGCTTACGCCGAGCATGCACAGTACGGAGGTAATAAACAGTGCCACGGCAATGATATAGGCGCCGGGTGTTGAGTAAAGGCTAATGGCAAAGCCCATAAGTGCGGGGCCAATCACGCGTGAGAGATTAACCACGCCGCTTGAAATAGCCATGGCGTTACCAAGGATATTGGGGCCAACCAGTCGGTAAACGATGGCGGTTCGGGCAGGCATGATAAATGGGATAACGATGCCGCCGACCACCCCGGCGATGATGAGGTGGATAAATTCGAGGGCGTTATTAAGTAGCAGTAACAGTACGCAAAATTCGTTGATGGTGACAATGGTCATACCGATAAGTATGAGTTTGCGTCGTTCAATGCGATCGCTGACGGCACCACCGATGAGAGAGAACAATAGCATGGGGATAGCGAAGGCGATGTTGATATAGGCGAGGGACATTTCTTGTTGGGTAAGTTCCCAGGCGAGGAAAGTACGGGTGAGGACCTGGCCCTGCATGGCAAGGAAGAAGGCAGCGTTACTTGCCATTAGCCACCTGAATTGGCGGATGGTGAGGGCGGTGAGAGTTTTGCGCCAGCCGGTAAGAGCAGGGGTATTTTGCAAGGAGCAGTCCGGGGTGAATAGGGTTTTGGGTATTGTAGCATGAGGGCGGGGAAAGGGGTCTTTACGTGTAAGGGCGTTGATACTACTTTTCTTGGTGTATGGGTAAAGTGAAGCGGTGTTTTTGTCCCTTAGGGTGACTAAGGTAGTGACTATTTTTCTTTATAGTTTACAGTATTGGCTGGACGTTACGCCTTGTGAGGCAATCAATTTTTTTTCAGTAACAAAAAAGTAACCAATCTTTTGTTTTAAAAACTATGCCGTAAACTTTCTGCCATTTAATTCCGTAGGGAAGAAGAAAGTCCCACAGGGTAATAAAGGCGGCTAGTACTCGCCACCGGATAATATCCCATAAATGACGACCGATCAGCTCGCCATGACCGACTCTTATTCAATGACACTTGTACCCGCTCCGTTCAGGTCGGAAATAGTTTTATTTTTTTCAAAAGACAAAACTCACTATAGATTCTGATCTCCCGCGGTGTTAGGGACGTTGCTGTAAAGCAGTTGAAGGTTCTCTATTAGCGTAGTGTGGACGTGGCAAGTGATAAAATGGAGGTACGGTTTTTCCCTGTTGTTTTATAAAGAGGTTTTGGTTACTTTTTTGTGCAAGTTCAGCGTTTTTTGCTGCGCGACTGAAAGGCGTCCCGAAGGGCGAGCGGAGCGCATAAAAAAGTGACTGGCCTATAGCATAAAAACGCCGTTTAAATTCGCCAATACACCAAGAAAGACAGATTAACGCCCAGAGTCCCTCGCTTAAACCTTAAACCGCTTAGCTAACTTTTTCTCAACCAACACTTTTTTAGGTCTAGCATAAACCGGCAACCCATTCTTATAAGGCGGATAATCCTCCCCCACAATCAGCGGCTCCAAATACTCCCGAGCCGCATCAGTAATCTGCCAACCATCTCGGCTAATAAAATTACGCGGCAACTTTTTCTCAATATTAGCCACATCAGCTAAATTGGCCTGACCAACCTTCCAGCTGTAACGCTTGCCCTTACCACGCACAATGGTTGGCATAATCGCCGTTTTACCCTGCACAGCAAGCTCAACCGCCGCCTTGCCCAGCGCATAAGCCTGCTCAACATCCGTTTTTGAGGCAATATGGCGAGCCGAGCGCTGCAGATAGTCAGCCAATGCCCAGTGATATTTGTAGCCGAATTCGTCTTTCACCATTTGCGCCAGTGTCGGCGCCACACCTCCTAGCTGAATATGGCCAAAGGCGTCGGTACTGCTGCTGCCAGAGAGATACTGGTTGCGCTTATATTGTGCGCCTTCAGAGGCGACAATCGCGCAGTAGCCATATTTCTTCACACATTGTTTAACCCGACGCAGAAATTTTTGGCGATTAAAATCAATTTCAGGAAACACAATAATATGCGGCCCATCGCCTTCTTGCTGGGCGGCTAGACCACCGGCAGCCGCTATCCAGCCAGCGTTACGGCCCATCACTTCAAGAATAAATACCTTGGTTGACGAATCGCACATCGAGGCAATATCCAGCGACGCTTCTTTAATCGATACTGCAACATATTTGGCTACCGAGCCAAAGCCAGGGCAGTTATCGGTTAACGGTAAATCATTATCAATGGTTTTTGGAATCCCAATACATTGCAATGGATAGCCGCATTGCTCGCTAAATTCAGCCATTTTATGGGTAGTGTCCTGTGAGTCACCACCGCCGTTATAGAAAAAGTAGCCTATATTATGAGCTTTAAATACTTCGATAATGCGCTCGTATTCGGCACGACTTTCTTCAATACCCTTTAATTTGTAACGGCAGGAGCCAAATACACCGCTGGGTGTGTGGCGCAATTGTTTTATAGTAGTGGCTGATTCCTTGTCAGTATCAATAAGCTCCTCTTTTAATGCGCCTAAAATTCCATTGTGGCCAGCGTAGACTTTGCCAATTTCCGAGTGGAGCTTAGCGGTTTCAATTACACCGCAGGCAGAGGCATTGATAACGGCGGTAACGCCGCCAGATTGTGCATAAAACGCATTTCTTTTTGGCGTAGATTTTTTTGGCATATTCTTTGGCATATTCTTTGGCATATTCTTTGTTATAGGAGAAAAAGCTATCACTTGTTGTATATTCCACTGGTTAACTATCCGATAGTTAACCAGTGGCGTAGGCAGGAGTCATTAACAATAGAGCAACGAGGCGACATTATCGTAAAATTTTGTCCGCAACGCTGTGATAAACTTCTGGCAATTGTTAACTGAATTCATCGCTGCTTGGTCAAACCCTTGCAATTATTTTTTTCAGACTTACAAAAGCGGTCAATTTGAATTTTTATTTTATGCTGGCTCGCGCATATTTTGCAGAAGCCGCAGCAACAGTGTCTATAAATGAATAGGGTCGGAAGTGTGTATTGATAGCGTGTATCGATTGCATTTATTAGCGGTATTGATTAAAGGTATATTCAGCGCCCTTTTTGATACAACCGACATCAATCAAATATCACACTCCAATAAGTAACCATAGGGCGATTTGACGAGTCAATGCATATTCATATTTTAGGTATTTGCGGCACTTTTATGGGCAGCCTTGCGCTGCTTGCGCGAGAGAGTGGCCACACTGTGACCGGTTCCGATCAAAATGTCTATCCGCCCATGAGCGACCAGCTGGCGGCCGCAGGCATTGAATTGCACCAGGGCTACGATGCCGAGTACCTCGCGCAGCGGGCACCGGACCGGGTGATTGTTGGCAATGCATTATCGCGTGGCAACCCTTCGGTTGAGCACTTGCTCAATGCCGGCTTGCATTATCAGTCGGGTCCACAGTGGCTGGCAGAAAATATTCTACACAATCGCTGGGTGCTGGCTGTGGCCGGCACGCATGGCAAAACCACTACCGCCAGTATGCTGGCCTGGATTCTCGAAGCAGCAGGGCTTGCTCCTGGTTTTTTAATTGGCGGGGTGCCGGACAATTTTGGTGTTTCGGCGCGGCTGGGTGATTCGCGTTATTTTGTTATTGAAGCCGATGAGTACGATACCGCATTCTTCGATAAGCGCTCCAAGTTTGTACACTATCACCCGCGCACATTGGTGTTGAATAATTTAGAGTTCGATCACGCCGATATTTTTGCTGATCTCGCCGCGATACAAACCCAGTTTCACCATCTGGTGCGCACTGTGCCCGGCGAGGGGCGAGTGATACTGCCGCAGGAGCCAGCATTACAAGAGGTGATTGACCAGGGCTGTTGGTCTGAACTTGATTATCTCTCCGGCGCCAATGCAGGCTGGCAAGTGGACGAACAGGCCGTTGATCAGTCGGCTTTTAGTATTGCTCGCGAGCCTAACAGTGAGTCGGAAATGTCCGGTAATGTGCATTGGAACTTATGTGGCAAGCACAACCGCGCAAATGCGCTGGCGGCTGTGGCCGCGGCAAATCATGTGAATGTGAGTGTAGAAAATGCAACGGCGGCATTGTGTGAATTTACTAGCGTTAAGCGCAGAATGGAGTTGCTGGCCTGTATTGATGGCGTCAGTGTTTACGACGACTTTGCCCACCATCCGAGCGCAATTGCCACCACCTTAACCGGCTTGCGTGCACGTTATAGCGAGGCGCGTTTAATCGCCATTATTGAACCGCGCTCTAACACCATGCGTATGGGTACGCACTTAGCCTTGCTGCCTGACGCGATTACCCCTGCCGACCAGGTGTATTGGTATGAACCAGCCGCCGGTACAGCGGCGGATAATACAACGCCATTGGCGCAATTATTTGTCGAGGCCGATTCGGTCGCGGTGTATCATTCGGTTGCTGCGATTATTGAGCAAGTGGTCGACGCTGCCCAAGCTGGCGATCACATTGTTATTATGAGCAATGGTGGCTTTGGTGGTATCCATGGCTTGTTGGTTGATGCGCTATCTGCCAGGGCTGCAGAGAACTAAACCGAATTTTTGAATATATATCAGGACAGGCAATTATGAAATCAATCACGTTGGCAATCACTGGTGCCTCCGGTGCACAATATGGATTGCGCCTACTACAGGTATTGCTGGCCGCGAATATTGATGTGCATTTGTTGGTTTCTGATGCCGCCAGGCAGGTCATAGCGCTTGAAACTGATATTGGACTACCTGAAGACGATACGGCGTTAGCCGAATATTTTACCAACCGGTATCAAGTGGCTGATGGCCGTTTAGCTATGTACGGTCGCACTCAGTGGGGTGCATCGGTCGCATCGGGTTCGAATGCGCCGGATGCTATGGTGATTTGTCCCTGCAGCTCGGGTACGTTATCGGCGGTGGCCACCGGTGCAAGCAATAACCTGATTGAGCGTGCAGCGGATGTGATGTTAAAAGAGCGCAAGCAGCTCATCGTACTGCATCGAGAAATGCCATTGTCAACGATTCACCTCGAACATTTGCTAAGCTTGTCGCGGCTGGGCGTGGTGGTGATGCCAGCTTCGCCAGGTTTTTATCATAAACCCAAAAGCGTCGACGATATGATTGATTTTGTGGTTGCTCGTATTCTTGACCATTTGGGTGTAGAGCAAAATTTAATGGCGCGCTGGGGCAGCTCCCCGGCAGAGTAACAAAACTGTTTTGGTAACCGTTGCGCCGCACAGCGTGGCTTTGCTTTATACCCAAAAACTAAACACAAAAAACGCGTAAGTACTTGGAGTCTCTTTTGGCTGATTCAAACGAAACTGAAAATTTGTCGGAGTTTGCCCAACGCTTTGATCGTTTGCTGTTATCTCGGCCGTGGCTGGTGGTTATTGCTATATTGGCGCTTACCGTGTTTTCGTTATTCAATGCGAAAAATTATAAAGTCGATGCATCGGCCGATTCACTGGTGCTAGAGGGAGATCAGGACCTTGAGTTTTTCCGCGAAGTTGGCAAGCGCTACGCGGCAGAAGATTATTTTATTATTGCCTACCAGCCGCAAGACGATTTATTTACCCCGCTAACGCTCAACCGCATAGCTGCGTTGGTTAACAGTTTGCAGCAGGTTGACGGTGTCTCTTCAGTGATGTCAGTGCTTGATGTGCCCTTGCTGTACTCGCCCAAGGTATCGATTACTGATTTGGGCACGGGTATTAAAACGCTGCGAGACCCGGGTGTCGATACGGCGCTGGTCGAAGCCGAGTTCCGCGACAGTCCGGTATATAAAGACCTGCTCTCCAGTGTCGATGCAAAAACAACCGCCATTCAGGTTAACCTGCATCGCGACCAACAGTATATTCAGTTGCTCGACGCGCGCGACGCTTTGCGGACGCAAAAGTCTGCCGGTGAATTAACGGCAGAGCAGACAGCGCAACTGCTTTCGGCTGAACAGGCGTTTAAACAATATGCCACCCAGGCCGCCGAGCGCCAACGTTTGCTGGTAGATAATGTCCGGCAAGTGATTGATGGTCACCGCATAGAGGCCGAAGCGATATTCTTAGGCGGTGTGCCAATGATTGCCAGCGATATGGTGTCGTTTGTGCAAAGTGATTTGCAAACCTTTGGTATCGGTATTTTGCTATTTATTATAGTGGTGCTCACGGTAATATTCCGAGCGCCACGCTGGGTGATTTTGCCGTTTACCGTTTGCCTGCTAACCAATATTTTTATGCTTGGCCTGCTGGGTTTTTTAGATTGGCGAATGACGGTTATCTCATCGAATTTTGTTGCACTGCTGCTTATTATAACCCTTGCCATTGCTGTGCACCTGGTGGTGCGCTACCGCGAGTTGCAAATTTTGTATCCGCAAGCCAGTCAGCGAGAGCTGGCAACTGAAACAGTTAACGTTATGCTCAGGCCCTGCCTCTATACTGGCTTAACCACCATCGTTGCATTTATGTCGTTGGTAGTCAGTGGTATTCGGCCGGTCATTGATTTTGGCTGGATGATGACTATTGGTGTTGTGGTTGCGCTATTAACCACTTTCATTGTTGTGCCTGTAGGTATGACGCTGGGTAACCCACCCAAGCCTGATAATAATCCAGTGTCGGATGCCGAGGGTGGCGTTTTTACCTTACGCTTTGCCCGTATTACCGAACACTACGGCGGCGTGATACTGACCGTTGCGCTGGCAATTATTATTTTTTCTGCCACCGGTCTTGCGCAATTAAAAGTTGAAAATCGCTTTATCGATTACTTTGATGAAAGCACAGAGATTTATCGCGGTATGGAGCTGGTGGATAGCGATCTCGGTGGCACCATTCCATTAGAGATCTTGTTGTTTGCCAAAAATAAAAATACTGCCGCTGAATTTTCTGATGACGAATTTGCCGATGACGATTTTGCAGAGGATGAATTCGCAGAGGATGAATTTGGTGGGGACGAGTTTGGCGCTGTTGCAGACAGTCAGCAATCGGTCGATAGCCGGTGGTTTACCGTTGCAGGCCTAAATGAAATAGAGCGCATCCACGATCATATCGACAGCTTGTCAGAGACCGGTAAGGTGCTTTCGTTGGCAACGGTCTACAAGGTCGCCAAGGATTTGCTCGGCAGTGGTATCGATGATATCCAGCTGACGCTGGCCTATCGCACACTGCCGCCTATTATTAAAGATGTGATGATCGACCCTTATCTGCATGGCGAAAGTGACGAGGCGCGTATTACCGTACGGGTCAAAGAAACCAGTCGTACGCTGAACCGTGCCGATTTACTCGCTAGCCTCGACCGGTTTATGCAAGAGGATATGGGTTACAGCGAAGATGAATATCGTTTTAGCGGTATGCTGGTGTTATATAACAATATGTTGCAAAGCTTGTTTACCTCACAAATTCTCACCCTTGGCATGGTGTTTCTGGCCATCACTGCGATGTTGATTGTATTATTTCAATCGCTCAAGCTTGCGCTGATTGGTATTGTGCCCAACCTGATGGCCGCGTTGCTGGTGCTTGGCGGTATGGGGTGGGCCGGTGTTCCGCTGGATATGATGACCATTACCATTGCAGCAATCAGCATTGGTATTGGTGTCGATAACACCATTCACTATGTGCACCGATTTAAAAAGGAATTTTCGGTCGACCGCGATTATTTAGCAACCATGTATCGCTGCCACGGTAGTATTGGGCGAGCAATGTACTACACATCCATTACTATTATTTTTGGTTTCTCGATTTTGGCACTGTCGAATTTTAAACCCAGTATTTACTTTGGTTTGCTCACCGGCGCGGCCATGCTGTCAGCCTTGTTGGGCTCGCTTTTGTTACTGCCCAAATTATTGTTATTGTTTAGGCCGTTGGGTTCGCCTGCCGCTGAGAGCGCGCGTTAGTTGCCAAGCGAAGAGATGTTGTCATGCACGCCCGGTTGTGGTGCTTGCTGTATCGCGCCGGCAATCACTTCGGTGATTCCCGGTATGCCACAAGGTAAGCCGGCGGGCGTGCGCTGCGTGCAGCTGGATGAACATAACCTGTGCCGCTTGTTTGGGTTGCCTTCGCGCCCGGCAGTTTGTGAGCAGTTTAAACCGCGTGGTGATATGTGTGGTGCTGGGCCAGTACAGGCCATGCGCTGGTTAACCGAGCTTGAGCAAGCGACACGGCCACACTGAGTCGCCAATAACCAAAAAACTAAATTAATAGCTAACAGTCTGTAGCTTACAACAACCCGGAATAGCGAATAGTTAAGCCCTTAAGCCATTGGATTTTAAATTGAGTACCCAGCTAATTAGCGATTATCCCTTGTTTCCACTGCCGCTGGTGGCATTTCCCGGTTGCAGGCTGCCGTTGCAAATTTTTGAACCCCGCTATCTCGATTTGGTTAAAAGCAGCTTAAGTAGCAACAGTGATTTTGGTATTGTGACGATTGTTCCGCAGGCCTTGGGTGATGAAAGAGAAACGGGTGATGATGCGGGGCATGTTGAAATCAATCTCATTGGTACCTCGGTGCGTATTGTCGATTTTAATGAGCAGCCCAATGGTTTGCTGGGTATTGTTTGCGAGGGGCAGCAGAAATTTTCAGTGGGCGACGTTTATCGCTCAGAAAATAAACTGCTGATGGCCGAGGTTGAGATGTATAAGCCTGAGCTATCGGTGGTTGTTCCCGATGAGTTCGAGGAACTGGTTCACGTTTTAACGAGTTTGCTAGCGCACCCTTATGTGGTGAATCTGGGCTATCTCGAGCAGCCGTTAGCGTATTGGCTAGCCGATGCTGCACGGCTAAGTTTCTATTTATCCTATCTGTTACCGTTTTCTAATGGGCAAAGATACCAATTGCTTGCCTTAAGCGAACCGCTCGACCGGCTGGCAATGGTGCAGAGTTTGCTCGAAAAGATCGATGGTACCGCTTAGCCGGTAACGTAATTAAGCAGTGAATTTCACAGCGATCGCGCCGATTCTGGCTACACTATAAAAATCAGATTTTAATAATGTTACGTAGCAAGAGTAAATTAACTGCATGTACAGTTTTATTGATGTTGAAGCGTCGGGGTTTGGCGCAGGTAGTTATCCGATTGAGGTGGGTGTTGCACTGCCTAATGGACGGACCCACTGCACGCTGATTCGCCCTGAAGACAGCTGGTTGCACTGGAGCCAGGAGGCCGAAGCCCTGCACGGCATCAGCCGCGATATCCTATTGGTTAATGGTAAGTCAGTGATTAACGCCGCCATGCTTTTAAATGAGTGGTTGGCCGGGCAAACCGTGTACTCTGACGCCTGGGGTAATGACACCTGTTGGCTGGCTATGCTATTTGAGGCGGCCGGTATCAAGCAGCGTTTTCGGGTCGACTCTGTGGTTACTCTCCTCGATCATGAGCAAATGGCGCACTGGCACAACCAAAAAGCCAATGTTGTTGAAAATATGAACTTGCGCAGGCATCGCGCTAGCAGCGATGCGATGATATTGCAGCGCACGTTGCGTGATATTCAGGCAACATCTCGCCGAGATACAGTTCAAGATATTCGCAGAGCCTGCGCTTTGTAGCTCGGTTGCCAGCTTCGTTAGCCGGTGGTGAAAAGTATCCAGGCTGATCGGATTTGTTGGTTAATCTCCCCCCCCCTGAAATAGCTTTTTTAGCGATTTGCGTTTAGCCGGTTGGTGGTTCACACCGCACTAGCGCAAAAAAGTGTAAAAGTACGTCAAAGCGATGGTAATCAACCAGAGCTTACTATATTTTGCGCCTGCGTTTGATGGTTGGCTAAATGTCACCCAAATTTGCTATTGATCGGGGAACAAAAGCGTTTTTATTTCCAAAAACCTTATTCTTTTCAGTCACAAACAGAATCCATACGCTATTCTTTATAGTCTTACACTAAATAAGGCATGTTTGTTTGCCGATATACCGAAGACAAGAAGACAAATTTAGGAGTTTGACATGAACAGCTGGTGCCATTGGCCTGTGCCCAATTCAGCTCGACGTAAAAATGCTTTTATTCAAGTGGCAGCCCTGGCTATGGTGATGCTATTTACGAGCCTGCTTGTGACAGTTACTGCTCCTGCATTTGCAAATGAAAATGTTGAGCAAGAGCTTGGCAGCTATACCATTAATGCGGGTGATATTCTGTCTTTACAAGTCTGGAATGAGCCAACCTTGAGTGCGGAACAACTGCTGGTTAGGCCAGACGGATTTATCAGCGTGCCGGTGCTGGGTGAATTGCTTGCCGGTAGAAAAACGGTATCCCAATTACAGGATTCTATTGCCTCTGGTCTAACCCGCTACCTCAAAGACAAGCCGACCGTGGTGATTTCGGTTTTGGCGGGTAATGGTGCGCTGGTATACGTGCTGGGTAAAGTTCAACGCCCAGGTAGTTTTCCTATGGTGGGCCCAACGGATGTGACCCAGGCTTTGGCGTTAGCGGGCGGGCTTAACAGCTTTGCTGCGGAAAACAAAATCAAGGTGTTGCGCCGTGATGCCAGTGGTGCGCAGAGCGCCATCAAGTTTCGCTATGGTCAAGTGAAAGACGGCGATCGACTAGAATCTAACATCCTGCTGCAAAGTGGTGATGTTGTTTTGGTGCCGTGATTGTTTTGCGGTTTAACCGCATTCAGATTTAATGAGGCGTACACATAAAAGCTTAACTGATATTCGGAATGCGGTTCGTAGAACCCGGATTTGTTTTCTTGGTGCATCACAAAATTCAAATGGTCTCGCTAATATTCAGTAAGTGATAGTGATATTTTTCAACATATTTTTTTAAAGGCTAGCAACGGAATACTATGAATACTCAGGCAGCAATGCTGGATCTTGGAGAAGAAGGTAAATCACTGAGAGATTATTTTAATATCTTGCGCAGGAGAAAGCGTGTTGCGGCAATTTGTGCAGCCGTGGTGATGGCCGTTGTTGTTCTCGTGACGTTTCTTTGGCCACCTACCTATCGATCAGAGTCCGTTATTTTAATCGAACAGCAAGATATTCCCTCGGATCTGGTAGCCACGACGATAACCAGTTATGCACAACAGCGTATTGAAGAGATTAAGCAGCGTATTATGACGATCGGTAACATCATGGAGATCGTTGAGGAATTTGAGCTTTACGATGAGCGTGAGTTAGAGCGTAAAACCCGTACAGAGATTGCAGAAGAGTTTCGCGATGCAGTCTCTATCCAGCCGATTAGCGCAGAAGTTGTTGACCCTCGCAGTGGCAGGCCCTCTATGGCGGTCATTGCTTTTAGTTTGGCTTTTGATGGTGATGTACCCACTAAGGTACAAAAGGTCACTAATGAAATTACTACCTTGTATCTTGACGAAAACCTAAAAGAGCGAACGGAGCAAACTAGAAGCACGTCTGAGTTTTTAACGACGGAGGCCGCAACGCTCTCTACTCAACTGGAGGAGCTGGACGCGGATATCGCCGCTTTTAAAGAAAAAAATAATGATGCTTTGCCTGAGCTTAATCAGTTCAATATGACGGTAGTCGATCGAACTGAATTGCAGCTTAATGAGCTGACTTTTCAAATCAAAGAGTTGGAGAAGCGAAAAATTCAGCTGGAGGGTGATCTAACGCAGATTAGTCCGACTGCGCCTGTTATTTTGTCTAGCGGCGAAACAGTATTAGGAGATGTAGATCGTTTAAAAGCGTTACAGAGTCGATTGCGGCGTAGTGAGGCGGCATACAGTGATGATCATCCGGATATTCAGCGATTGCGTCGTGAAATCCGTGCCATTTTGGATAGCTCCGGACAAATACAGCAGAATGAGGAAATTGCTACGCAGTTAAATCTTCAGCGTGACAGGTTGTTGGACCTGGAGGGTCGGTGGACGGCTGATCATCCGGAAGTTATAAACGTTAAGCGTATTATCGAAGGACTAGAGGCTGAGCTTGTGTCGGCAGTTGAAAGTCAAGAAGAGGTTAAGCCAGACAATCCTGCCTACCTTGTGCTGAAAACTCGCCTGGATGCAACCAATGAAGATATTCGCGCGAGCAAAAGTAAAATAGAGGAGCTTCGTAGCAAGGTTGAACGATACGAAAATAATCTGTCTCGTTCACCTCAGGTTGAAAAAGACTACCAGAGATTGTTGCGCGATTATCAAAATACGTTTGCTAAATATCAGGAAATCCGAGCTAAGCAAATGTCTGCTGAGCTGGCTCAGAACCTTGAGTCTGAGCGTAAGGGGGAGCGTTTTACCCTGATTCAGCCTCCGGAATTGCCAGTTGATCCTGTCAGCCCTAATCGGGTTGCGTTAATCTTTCTTGGCTTCTTTCTCGCTATTGCCTCCGGCTTTGGGTTGACTATGATTTACGAGGCATTGGATGACGGGATTTATGGTACCGCTGATATTGTTGAGATTACAGGTGAGTCTCCATTGGTATTGGTAACTTATATGGAAACTGCCGAAGAAGCTGAGGTGCACAATAAAAAACGCATTTACATCGTTTTAGGCTTGGTGCTACTTGGCTTTTTGGCAATGGCATTGTTCCATTTCTTTGTTAAGCCCCTCGATGTCACCTGGTATATTTTGCTTAGAAAGCTTGGTGTGTAATATCGCCAAAGCTTGGTATTTTACGAATAGATAAAAGTTCTATTAAGGCGCAACTGTGATGGAAAGAATTCAGGAAGCAATAGAAAAGGCAAGACGAGAGCGCCAAGGTAATATTGGCGGTGCAGAGTCGATGTCGGAACAAGTATCTGCGGAGCAAGCGCTTCATAACGATACGACTGACGAGGTCCACGCTGGCCGGAATGCTAAAACATCCAATGAGCAATCGTCATCGATTCGTATTAGCTACTCTAAAACGCGGACAGTGGCGTTAAATGAAGCTGAGCTTAAAGATCGTCGTATCGTTGCGGGATTTGCCCATGATGAAAGGTCAGAGCCGTATCGGCAGCTGCGTGGCCAAATTCTCAATAAGTTTCGAGAAAACAACTGGCAAACACTAGCAATTACCAGCCCCAATAATGGCGGGGGGCGAACCTTAACGGCGATGAATCTGGCAATCAGT